>NZ_SDOZ01000003.1:171217-295657 GCF_004134775.1 Candidatus Borkfalkia ceftriaxoniphila | reverse complement strand
AAGGAAAATACCTTTCTGCACCTCGGTCATCAATTTATAAAGGTTTGCGAACTGTTTAAAATAATCATCGTGTTCAATCAATTCCATTATTTCAGAATACAGGCACAAAAACAGTCCGTCGCAAAATTGCGGCAGGCTGTTTTTTTGTGGAAATAAAAAAATATATATCCCGCATAAAAGTGATAAAAGCAACAATATATTTTCAAAAAAAATTTAAAAAGAGTCTTGACACGGGAGAAATTCCGTGTTATACTTTAATTAGTTATGCGGGTAACTAATTTTCAGTTACTCAATAAGTTACATAAATGTAACCAGTCGCGGGGAGAAAAATATGGACGAGCGAATGCAGGAAGAAAGACTGCCCATAAAAATTCTGCGGGCGGAAGGCTCGATTGAAAACGCAGGAATATTATTGACGCCCGCAGAGCCTCAGATCGGGCTGGACGAAACGCATCTCATGTGTGTGAACGGGCGCGGGTATATCATTCTCGATTTTAAAGAGGAATTGAACGGCTCGGTGCGCATTCTCACCCAAGTTGCCGACGGCGGAGGCTGCCGCGTCCGTATCAGGACAGGCGAATCAGTTTCCGAGTGCTGTGCGGAAGAGGGCGATCGTATGGCGGGAAACTATCATACCCTGCGCGACGCCGAGGTTCTTCTCGTCATGTATTCGGATATGCGGTTTTTCGAAACGGGTTTCCGCTTTGTCCGCATTGATTTTCTGGAAGAGAAAACAGTTTATATCAAATCGGTGATGGCGACAAGTTTCAGCCGTAAATTGCAGCCGAAAGGCAGTTTTCGATGCAGCGACGAGCGTGTCAACGAAATATTCCGCGTGGCGTCGCGTACGCTCATGCTGAATATGCACGATTATCTCTGGGACGGCATCAAGCGCGACCGTTTGGTCTGGGTAGGCGATATGCATCCCGAAACGACTGCGATCGCCTGTCTGTTCGGCGACGATCCTTCCATCGGGCGTTCGCTGACGTATAGCCGCGAGCATACGCCTTTGCCCAACTGGATGAATCGCACGCCGACCTATACGGCATGGTGGCTGATCATTTTGCACGATTATTATATGCAAAACGGACGTCTTTCCTTTTTAAGGGAGCAGAGAGCGTACGTAGACGGTGCTTTACGTCAGTTGAACGGCGTCGTGCGCGAAGACGGCACGATCGCCCGCGACGGAAGTTATTTGTTCGACTGGCCCAGCCACGGTTCGGATGACGAAACGGCGGGCATCTACGCGCTCTGGGTTTTGGCGGCGAAAAAGAGCCGAAGTCTTTTTAAAACGCTGGGGCTGGACGTTCGCGTGTGCGATGATATGCTCGGAAAACTTTCCCGATATCGAGGGCTGTCGGTGCGGATAATGAAACAATGCGAGGCGTTTCTCGTTTATGCGGGCGTCAAGGGCGCCGAGAATGCCTGTTCCTTTTTGACTCGCGGCGGAGCGAAAGGATTCAGCACCTTTATGAGTTATTACATATTGCATTCGATCGCCGCGGCGGGGCGCGCCGATACGGCGGTGGAATTGATGAAACAGTACTACGGCGGAATGCTCGATATGGGGGCCACTTCCTTTTGGGAGGATTTCGACCTCGATTGGATGGAAAACAGTTGTCCCGTCGATCGTCTACCCCGCGAGGGCGAGAGGGATATTCACGGGGATTTCGGAAAACATTGCTACGTCGGGTTTCGGCATAGTTTGTGCCACGGCTGGTCGTGCGGCCCGATCGCTTTTTTGATGAAGTCGCTTTCCGGACTGGAAATATCGGAGGCGGGCTGCCGCAAGATCCGCCTGCATCCGCAATCGGGCGGTTTGGATTGGTATGAGATTTCTTATCCGACGCCGTTCGGGAATTTGGAAATCAATTGGAAGAACGGAACAAAGAATATTCGTGTTCCCGACGGGATCGAACTGACCGATTGACCCTTGACGGGGGCAAAACAGCCGCGGCTGTTTTTTTGATTTTTTCTAATGAAAAAATCAAATCTATTATCCGATAAATCAAATTAAGGAGGAGATCATCTGTATGCGAAAAAAACTGTTTGTCGTTTTCGCCGCTCTGTTGTGCTTTGTGTCTTTGATGGGCGCAACCTTTGTTTCGGCAGCGGAAACAAGCAGTACGGCGCTGTTTCTCGAATCGGTGCGCATGGATAAGGAGGAGGACGGCTATGTCTTTACCTATCGGTTTGACAAGTCCGTCGCCTCGGAGGAAAAGGATATCACTTTGACTTCCGCATCGAAATTTACGGTAAATCAGAAGGGACTGAACGAGGTCGAAGGGGCGAAAGTTGCTTACGCCGAACAGGAGGGCGTATACGTCGTGCAGGCGAGAGTGCCCGCTGCGTCGGGATGCGTGAAAGAGGACGGCACCGACCGCGTCAACGTGCTTGCGGGCTTTGAGTGCGATACGGGGTACCGCACGACCGTCCGGTATATTTATCAGTTTGCAAAAACGGGCGAGGGAGAGCGCATTTATCGCAGCGACAATATCGATGATTACGCCGAGGTTTCGGTTACGTCGGTGTCCGTGCCCGAGGTACAGGGCTCGAACTTTGTTTTTTATATCTACCTTTCCGAAGTGATCACGCCCCGCAAATACATCGATCTGCAGGTGCGTTCTTTGCGAGAAATGCTCGTCTATCACGGTGAAAAGGGAGATAAACAGTATTCGGATTCGGAATTGACGCTCCTCTACGATTATCAGATATTTTCGCGCGACTGGGCGGACAGCATCAGTTATAAATTCCATTTCGGCTGCGATTCGTATAACGGATTGCAGGCGTTTCCCGGCAACAACGGCGGCTATCCGTACGATATGACGCCGCAGGAGAAAATCAACGGAACGGATCTCTACAACGTGTATCAGATTCAGGAACAAGTCGCAGATACTTCTCTCGTTTATCTCGATAAGAACGGTCAGGAACAGAGCAACGGCGGATCGTTACAGCCCCTCGCGATACAGATCCATATGGATAATAACCGTATACAGGTCGTTCTGAAAGGCGATTCCCTGCGCGACGACCTTGCAACGAAGATCGTCGACGCCGCGGGACAGGATACGGGCATGACCTCTTTTAACGAAAATATTGCGCCGAACAGGCGCGAGAATATGGCGCTCTGTTTGAAAAGCGGGCTTTTGTTTCCCAACGGAAAAATTTTAAAGGAAGATTTTTCCTTTTATTACGATCCCGTCGGCAAGCAATGGCGCGCAACGGGTACGGACGCGGGCGAAACGGTCGTTGACGAAACGCTCTCCAACCAGGAAGGCTATACAGACGAAGAACTGGCTGCCAAAAACAACGGCAACGGGGGCACGGACGAAAGCGGGGGCTGCAAATCCATTGTGAACGTCGGAAATCCCGCTGCTGCGGCAACGTCCGTTACGCTTTTTGCTGCTGCTGCAATTGCGCTGTTCGGGCGCAGAAACGCCAAAAATCGGTAAAGGAGGGCGTAAAGATGAAAAAATTGTTGTGCAAGTTTGCCTGCGTGGCGCTGTCGGTTTGCCTCGTTTGCGGCGTGGCGTACGGTTGCTCTCCCGATACGACGGGGGGCAACGTCAATCCGCCCGACCCGGGCATCGATCTGAACAACGGTTACACCTATACAAAGCAGAATGACGACGGACTGATGCAGTTTTACAGTTCGGACGAATCGCTCGACTCTTTTCTGAACGAGTATATGAGAAGACATCTCCGCTATGACGACGATGCGATCGGCGATCTGAAACTGGGAGAGGGCAATACGGTATGGAAAGAGTGGGAGGCCATGTCTGTCATGTGGATGAACACGGCGGGCATCGGGTACAGCCCCAAGACCAGCATCGGTAACTGGTTTTCCAATATCTATCAGGACAGTTTCGGCTATATCTGGGTAGACGCGGGCACCACGACCACCGATTGGGGGCAGAGTTGGCAGTTCCCCAATATGGGGCATTCGGGCAACTCCGTTTCCGGCGAATATTACAATACTTCTTATTTCAACGGCCTGAACGATTTCAAGGGATATAACGGCAGCAGCGAACTTACTTCGATCTGGAAAGGCAGATCGAATACGGGCGTGAACGGCTCGACGGTGGCGGCGGCGACAGGCTACTCCGATTATATGACCGTTTCGGGCAAAGATATGAAATCCATCACGTTCACTTACGACGCGCCGCAGGACGGCAAAATCATGTGGGACGGCGCAGAACTGAATATCAAGCCGTATATGGGCACGCCTTTCTGTTCTCCCTTCCTCGAATTGGATTTCAGCATTACCGATTACGATTCGCTCGGTTCCACGCAGCAGGTCGAGGACGTCATCGTTTCGTGGAAGGGCGGCAGCGGTACGAAAAACAGCGAATGGGACGACGACCACTGCGTCCGTTACAGCGAATTTTCGACCAACTATAAGGAAACGTTCTCCGCGGCGACGCACATCGTGTTCCCCATGTACGCGCACGAAAATTGGGGCAAATCCGAATCGCTCGACGACGCGATCACCGATATGAAGATCGAGATCGTATTCAAGGACGGGATCAACGCCGAAGTGCGGCTGGAAGAGGTCACGCTTTCGTTCGACGGCAGGCAGGTCAACAACAACAGCGTATTTATTGCCGCCGCGGCGTACTATTATCAGTACACGCAGGACGACGAATGGCTGGAAAAGAATATCGATAAGATCCGTAAGGCGATGCAGTTCCTTCTGACCTATTGCAAGGGGGCGGAGCAGGAGTTGATCACAGTGGAGGAATTCGTCGGGCACGACGGCTCTTCCAACTATGATTATTTCGCGTGGAAAGATGAAGACGGAAAGGTCGGCTCCGCAACCAATACGGGCGTGGGGCACGGCATCGGCGACGGATATTGGGATTGCCCGAGTTACCCCGTCGTGAGTCTTTACTGCAACCTGTATTATTTCAAGGCCCTCAAAGGCATGGAATATCTGGAAAAAATGGTTGCGGCGAGCGGCATTGAAGAGAGCGGAAACGCCGTCGAAGTAAAGAGTGCGGACATGAAAAAGACCGTAAAATACACGGAAACAGCGGTAACGCTCGGACAAAAGATCCAAGCGTTTATTCCCGAGTTTCAGGAATACTTCTGGAACGAGGAAACGGGGCGCTTCCATCTCGGTTACCTTCCCGAAACGGATAAGGGCGTGCAGGCGGGCGTTCTGGATACCGTCGTCGATTACGGCTTTACCACGTACAATCAGGAGGCGATCGAATTGGGGCTTGCCACCGAGGAACAGGCTGCGTCCATACTTTCGTGGATCAACGGCGATCGCATCGTGGAAGGGGATACGGCAGATAATTCCTCCCGCACCAAGCAGATCTATTACTTTACGTTTGCGCCCCGCTGGACGACAAAAGAAAACGTATATCAGTATTGGTTCCGTTTCGACGGAAAGAGGAGCGGTTCTTACGGCTGGAACAAACAGGTGCAGAACGGCGGTACCGCGGCGCATTGCGCGTATTACGACATGGTTGCGGAACAGATCGTCAACGGCGGAGATGCGGCTTTTGCGAAGTTGAAAAACGTGCAGGGCTGGTACGAAACGGTCAAAGAGGCGGGCGGCACGGGCAAAAATTTCTACCGTTCGTATTATCTGAAAAACGGGATCATTTTGCAGGGCGGCGAAAGTTCGGGCGTCTTGGGGCTCGACTATGAATTTATAGAGGCAACGCTCCTGTATACAACGGTTCCCGCCGCGTTCTTCGGGCTTTCCTCCTCGGATTACAACTGTCTGAACATTACGCCCGATCTTCCTTCCTCGCTCGATTATTGGAAGATGGAAAATCTGAGTTATGCCGATATGTATTACGATTTGTCTATCGGAAAAAATTGGGTGCAGATCAACAGTATACAGGGCGATACCGAGGGCAAGACCGTCCGCGTGACCCTCGATGCGCCGTCCGGCGCGTTCGAAGTGCGTCAGCACAACAAAATTCTGACCGCCGGCACCGATTATACGGTAGAAAACGGCAAGGTCGTGATCGTGGCGCCTTTCCGTAACGGCAGGATCCAGATCGTAAATAAATAAATTCCGCGCGCGCCTCCTTCGGACGGCGCGCGGATAAGGAGATATGTTTATGAAAAAAATTGTCACGCTCGTCATGATTATGCTTCTGGCGGTCACATTCGTCTTTTCAGCCGCCGCGTGCAGTATCGATACGGGAACAGGCGGTCCCGATAAACCCGACGTAAAACCCGAGGAAAATCCCGACGCGGAAGTCCATCTGACCGTAGGCACGCTGGGTAAATCCGCCGAGCAGAGCGTTATGCAGGAGTGGATCAACGCTTTCCAGAAAAAGAATCCCGAAGTTTCCATTAAAATCACCAAAAACATGAGCGGAATGGCTGAGATCATCAACTGGACTTCCGCAGGCGAGTTGCCCGATATCGTATGGACGGCGGGCGACCAGCATTCTCCCTATTCGGGAACGGGATATTTTCAGGATCTGTCGGATGAGAGCAAGTTTCCGGGAAACGAAGAATTTTTCTCCGATTTTTACGACGCTTTGATCGATTCCACGCATTATTCCTCGTCCGACGAGGGGATCTGGTTCGTTCCGCGCGACTATAACCGACTCGTAATATACATCAACGAAACGGCGTTCGAGCAGGCAGGCGTAGCGGTGCCCTCCAACGACTGGACTTGGGAAACCTTTCTCAAAACCTGCGACGATCTGATGAAAGCAGGCGTGAAAAAAGCGATCGAATGGAAAAAATGGCGGCCTGTCTATGCGACCATGCTGGCAAATTACGGCGGCGAATACCTCGACGAGGAGGGCAATTTTGCGCTCGACAGCGACGAGGCGAAGGCTTGCTACGAATTTTACGAGGAATTTTACGATACGCGCACGGGCTATGCCATATCGGGAGAGGGCGCGTCTTTCAAGGCGTACAGCGGCGAACTTTCCAGCGCTGTGCCCATGATCGTGGACGTCCGCCCGCAACTTCCCGACTATGTGCAGACGGCTTACAGCCGCCAATGGTCGTTGACGGCGCGCGCCTTCCCCAACTTCGTACAGAAAGACGGTTCCGCGGGCAAGGTCGGTACGGGTTGCAGCGGCTACGGCATCACTAAGGCGTGCACGGACGAAACAAAGAGGGAATGGGCGTGGAAGTTCCTGAAATGGTGTATGTCCGAAGAGGGCTACGATACGGTGGCATATCTGGGAAATATCGTTCCAGCCATCACCACGATGCGCGAGAGCGGCGCCTGGACGGAATACACCTACGGCGGCATTACCGTGGATTATGAGGCATTCATCGCGGATAATACCGAAGATATCTTTCTCAACTATTACAATGCGCTGCCCAATTCCAAGCACGATACCTTTGTCCGCATGACGGACGACTTCTGGAACAAGGTAGGCGTCAATTCCTTTGCAACGGCAGTTTCCGAATTTAAAAAGCAATTCGAATCGTACATGAATCAGTAGGGAGACGCTATGAAATCATTGACGGAGCGCGACAAACGCAAGATCGTGCAGAACGTGGTCGGTTATCTTTATATCGCCCCCGTTCTGCTGGGCATTCTGTTCTTTACATTCACGCCCGTATTTTATGCGTTTATCACCAGTTTTTTTGAAACGGAGTTAAAGCCCTTTTCGCTTACCGACTGGGGCACGTTCGTTGGCTTTAAAAACTACTATCAGAATTTTACCAACTATTATTACCGCTCACAGTTTTTCACCTCGCTCGGCGTTACTTTTCTCTATGCGGTCACGTACATACCGCTGTCGCTGATCCTGTCCTTTCTTTTAGCGCTCCTTTTAAACCAAAAACTGTCGGGCATGCGTTTTTTTCGGGTGCTGTATTATCTGCCCGTACTCATTCCCGCGGTGTGCAGCGGTATGTTGTGGAACCGCATCACCGATCCCGATTGGGGCATCATCAACTCCATGCTGCAAAATGTGGGATTGGGAGGCTGGCAGTGGTTCGAAGCAAAAGAAACGAGCATGGCGTCCTTTATCTTCATCAACCTGTTCACGCTGGGCGGAAGTATGATCCTGTGGCTCGCGCAACTCAAAAACGTGCCCGTTTCCCTCTACGAAAGCGCAAGGCTCGACGGCGCGGGAAAACTGCGCCGGTTGGTTTCCATCACGATTCCCATTTGTTCGCCGATGATCCTGTACAACGTTATCATGAGCATTATCGGCGTCATGCAGACGTATGCGCAGGTGATCACGCTTACAGGTTCATCGGGCGCGGGAAAGAGTTTGTTTTTCTACGTGATGAATATTTACGACAATCGCGTGCAGAACTTCGGCTATGCGTGCGCATTGAGTTTTATCTTGTTTGCTCTCATCGGCGGATTGACCGCCGTCGTCATGAAAACGAGCAAATGGGTCTACTACACGGAGGAGGGCTGAGCGAATGCGATCGATTTCCGAAAACGCTTTCCCCGCTGCGGAAGGGGAGGCGCGCGAAACGAGTCGGCGAAGCAAAATGAAAAAGAAAATTTTCATAACAATTTCCTATCTCGTTCTCGCGATACTTTCGCTGTTTTTCCTTTTTCCCTTTATCGTGATGGTATGCCTGAGCGTACTTCCCGACAGCGAGATCAATCTGCAGGTGCTCATATCCCCGTCGGGAACGCTGAATCTGGGCACGTATATCCGTATCCTGACGCCCGGCTCCGACTATATGCGCTATCTGATGAATACGCTGCAAGTCGCCCTCATCACGACGGTCGGCATACCGCTCGTTTCGTCGTTATGCGCTTACGGGTTTGCAAAGTTGGACTTCAAGGGTAAAAACGCGATGTTCGGCATCGTGCTTTCCACGATGATGATCCCCGCGGTCATCAGTATCGTGCCCCTTTATACCATCTATGCCAAACTGGGGTGGATCAACACGCTGTATCCCATGTGGGTGCCTTCGCTGTTCGGCGGCGGCGCCACCAATATCTTTTTGATGCGGCAGTTTATGCGCGGGATCCCCAACGACATGATGAAAGCCGCGCAGTTGGACGGCGCGAATTCTTTTGTGATCTACGTGCGGCTCATGCTGCCGTTATGTCTTCCGATCCTGCTGTACGTGGCCGTCATGTCCTTTATGAATGCATGGAACGATTTCATGACGCCGTTCACCTATCTCGACCACGGCTCAAAAAGCGTTACGCTCGCCCTCGGCGTCTACTACGATTACGGGCCTGCGAGCACCGAACTTGCGAACGTGGCGATGGCGTCGGGTGTGATCATGACGCTGCCCTGCGCGGTGCTGTTCTTCTGTTTCCAGCGCTATCTCATTGACGGCGTCGCCGTAACGGGCATGAAAGACTGAGGAGGGATAGTATGAAAAAATGGAACAAAGTTCTGAGCGCGTTTCTCTGCTGTACGCTCGCCGTCGCAGCGATGGCGGGGTGTCAGCCCAAGGATAATTATACCTATTACGAATACGACGCGCAGCATCAGTCCTCGGACAAAATGCTTCGGTTTTACAGTTCGGACGCGGGACTGGACGCTTTTTTGAACGATTACCGCGAGCGCCATATGCGCGACACGGAAGACCGTATCCACACGCACCCCGTCGGCGCAGGGAGCACCGCCTGGAAGGAGTGGGAATCGATGATCGGCAGTTGGTGGGATGCCTCCTCCGCCAACGGCACGATGAGCAGTTTTTACGCCACCAAAGAGTGGGTGACAGATTGGCTCTTGTCTCCGCGCCAGGATCGGCAGGGCTATATATGGGCGGACGAGGGCAACGATATATCTTCCTGGGGCATGGGCTGGGCGTTTCCCGATTATCAGAACGGCGGCATCGGCTGGCTGTTCGATACGGACGACGAGAGCGAGGGATGGTACCTCGGCAATGCGTCGAACGCGTCCCTGACGGTGGAAAATTCAAATCTGATCGTCGATACCGCGGGCGCGACGGAACAAATCGAACTCTATTCGCCGCTGTTTGAACGCAGTACGCTCGTGGCGCCCTTTCTGCGCATGAATTTCGGTTTTACGGGCACGGGCAGTTACGATATAGACGATCTGTTCGTGTATTATACGACGGATAAGAGCGCGCAGTGGTCGGAAGATAAAAAAGTTTCTTTTTCCGAACTGTGCACGACCGGCTTCGAGATCGGCGCGGGAAACGTGTCGCAGCAGGGTTTCTTTTTCCCCATGTATCTGCAAGAGCAATGGGGCGCCGAGTCGCGGACGCGCGTTACGCAACTCAAGATCGTGCTTGCGGCGGAAGAGGGGACTTCTTTCGAGGGACGACTGAATTTTGATTATATCTGCACGGATTTCGACGACAGGCAGCCGCTCAATCTATGCAACTATATCATAGCGGCAAAAAACGTATGCGAATTCGCGCAGGACGATGACCTGTTGGCGCGGCTTCTGCCAAATGCGCGGCGCGCGATGAATTTTCTTCTGTCCCAGTTGAAGGGTGCGGGCGGACTCATCGATACCGAATATTTCGTGGGGCACGGCAACGACGGATTGAAGGGCATAGGCACGGGATTGGGCAACGGCTACTGGGACGTTCTTGCTTTCCCGCAGGTGAATCTTTACTGCAATATTTCTTTTTACAACGCGCTCAACGCCATGTCGTATCTGGAAAACATGGCGCAGTATTACGAAATCGAAAGCGATCCCGTAACGACGCTTGGCGCGGATATGAAGAGCGTTGTGACCTATGCGGAAACGGGTAGCAGTCTGAACGAACTTGCGCAGAATTGCCGCGAAAAGATGCAGAAAGTTTTCTGGAACGAAAAAACGGGGCGCTACCACGCCGGCAAACGCGACTTCTACGATACCGTGCAGGACCACGGATATCTGATGTTCAACGAGCAGGTCATCGCCTCCGGCATTGCGACGAAGGAACAGACGGATTCGATCCTTTCCTGGATCAACGGCGAACGCAAGGTGGCGGGCGATGCGAGCACGGGCGAGGATATCTATTATTACGAGTTCGCGCCGCGGTTCAATACCGCGGAGATCGGAGCGGATTTTTATTGGCTGTACAGCGCTACCTTCGACGGGAACGTGCAGAACGGCGGCACTGCGCTGCATCTGGCGTACTACGATCTGGTCGCGCAGGCTGCGGGCGATAAAAACGTTTCGTTTGCACGGCTCAAAACGATACAGGCGTGGTATGAAAAGGTGAAAGCGGCGGGCGGCACGGGCTGGGATTTCTATCACAAATATTACGATAACTATACCGATATCGGTATTCAGGGCGGCCCTTCTGGCGGGACGATCGGCGTGGATTACGAATTTTTAGAGGCGGCGCTTTTGTTCGCGGCCGTACCCGACGCGTACTTCGGCATGGATACTTCGTACGACGATACGCTCGTGTTTCAGCCTTCGCTGCCCGATGCGATGGATTTCTGGAAAATGGAAAACCTTACGTTCAGCGGTTACTATTACGACGTGTCCGTCGGACAGTTTTTCGTTCAGATCAGCGGGGTGAACGAGTATCGGAAAGGACAGGGCAGCCGAAACGCCAAACTGGAGATCCGTATGCCCAAGCCCGCATTTCAATTCAAAGTCTATCTCAATAACGCGGAAACGGCAAATTACCGTTTGGAAGACGATCAGATCGTGATCGAAACGAAATTCGGCAACGTAAAAGCCGAAATCAAAAAGATCTGAAACCGGGGTAATTTTCGCGGAAGCATTATGAGGAGAGGATAAATAAAAAAAGGAGCAAGGAAAATGAAAAAGCACTTTAAACTGTTGGCCAGCCTTATGCTGGCGCTGTGTCTCTCGTTCGCCATGGTCGCCTGCGGGGAAACGACGACGCCTCCGCCCGACGGCGGCGATGAAAAACCTCCCACGGTCGTGGAAGTGGACAAAACGTATTACGACGTTACCGTCGTCAACGGTACCATCAAGGACACGACCTATAATCACGACAAAGTGGAAAAGGACGCGTCCGTTACGGTCGTGGCGGGCGAACCCGTCGGAAACGAGGAATTCACCCATTGGGAAATCGGCGGCGAAAGCGTGGGGACGAACGAAGAATATACGTTCGACGTCACCGCGAACGTGACCGTGACAGCCGTATACGGTACCAATTTCAGCGTATGGGACGGAGAATATCCCGAAGACGCGCCTGAAACGTATACCGAGGACGAAGACGCGCGGGTCGTACATATCGGTTCCGCCGAGGCTCTCGCATATTGGGCGGATATGATCACCAACCAACAGGACGGAACGGACAAAACGCAGTACAAGTATTCGACGTTCGATTGGGGCGTCTACACCCGCGAATTCAATAGTAACGGCGGCGATGTGGAAGCGGCCGTAAAAGCGGCGCGCAAACCCGATAACAAATGGACGGTTTCACTCGATTGCAATATCGATCTGGCAGGATTTGAATGGACGCCGATCTTTGATTTCAGTTATGCGCAGCATCAACTTACGTTCGACGGCAATAACCACGTCATCAAAAATTTGTATGCTCCCGCTTACAACAGCGGCGAATTCGTGAATATTTCCATGAAAGCCAGCGGTTTTTACGGGCACGTGGCGGGTTCGGATATAACGTTTAAAAATATCACCTTCGATTCCGCCGTTGCGGAAGTGCAGGGAATGGATGCAGGCCGCCAGAATCTGGCGATCGTACTCGGATATACGGTCAACAACAACCATTATCAGTATTTTAAAAACGCGCAGGAAACCGTGTTTGATAACGTAAATATCATCAACAGCAAAATTATCGGTTCCGGTGACTGCAAGAAAGCGGGATTTTTGCTCGGGCGTGTCGGCTGTGCGACGGAAACGTTGAATTACGACAACAAGCAGCACGTGACCATCAAAAACTGCACGATTTCCGATAATCTTTTGGTCGCAAGCAGCATCCTCGGCGGCATGATCGGGCATATCTATTCGAGCGATGCGGATATCATGGACCGCGATCTGCACGTGCTCGACGTCTACGACAACACGTTGAACAATATTACGGTCATTTCTTCTCTGAACGGCAGCGATTCCAACGAATCCTATAAGTTCGGTACGCTCGGCACGTGGGATCAACTCACGTGGACCGGCGGTATGGGCGTCGGCGCGTCGTTTGTGCAGCATCCCGTGGATTTCGAACACGGCGATCCCTCCGTCAACTTTATCGATCTGCACGTCGGTACGGGCAAGGCGGAAAGCGGCGTATTGCAGTATGCTCCCGTGAACACCAACACCGCCATGATGAAGACGACGCTCGAAGCGGTCGACGACGAAGGCAATCCGGTCGTAAAGGATATTTTCGTGGCTTCCGACATGGAATTCGATCCCGACAGCATGGGCTATCCCGATTGGTCGGGCAACGATGAACAGGTCATCTATATCGTAGGCGGCTGTACGCTGACGGGGTTGGACACCGAGGGCTCGGAAGTCCGCTACATCAGCGGCGCGCGCAATGCGGACGGCGATCTGATCGTAACGGATGCGGAAGGCAACGTGATCGGCGCTTGGGTCGTTACGGACTATGCGGGCGCGTTCGTGGCGGCTGAATAATCTGCTTGTAAATTAAGATCGTAGAGGCAAAGCGCGTTGCACAAGAAATTGCTCAGCGCGCTTTTGTTCAATTAAGGAGGAATATGAAGGCGATTGCAAAAAGGAAACTCGTTTTGATCGGTTTCAGCGTGGTTCTGGCGTTTTGCGCCGTGTTTTTGCTGGTATCTCACGCGCCTTACGCGGCGCGCGCCGACGTATCGGTTTCCGATTTCATTTCTACGTTTACCGTCAGCAAGGGTACGAAAGAAGTGCGCGAAGGAGAACTCCGCTATTCGATCGGGGGCGAACGGTCGTACGCGGAGGTCTTGACGGACGGTTATTCTCTCGGATCGCAATGGTATGTAAAATATCTCACCACGCGCAACGTCGTGATGGTGCACCTGAAAAACGATTCGCCCGCCGAAAGCATGAAAGTTTACTTTAAGACCAAAACCAAAGACTGGTCGGAGGAAAACTCTCTTTCCGTCCCGCTGTATACGGACGGCGAATACCATACCTATTTTATCGAACTGACGAAAAATCAGAATGCGGGCGGCGAACTGCGCGGGCTTCGCTTTGCGCCGCAGGCCGCCAAGGGCACGATTTTCGTCAACCATATCTCTTTCGAGCGCGAGGATACGAGTTATCCCTATGCGGGCGAGGTGCTTTCGTGCACGACCGACGGTTATCAAGTCACCGTCGAAGGGCGCCTGAACGACGAATACAGCGGAAAGACCGTGACTCTTTATCGCACTTTGATCGACAACATGGATGAGGAAATCGAAAATGCGGAAAAACTGGGCACGGCAGTCGCGTCCGGCAACCGCTTTACTTTTTCGTTCCCGTATCACGACGGAGAAGTCACGATGCTCAGTTCGCATTTTATCGCCGCGGTGGATTCCGTAAAAGTAGATAGAATGTTTTCTATCGAAAATTGGCGGGATATGACCGAGAATCCGTATGCGTTCGAACTGCCCGAACGCACGGTCAAGGCGAGCGAATATGGCGCGAAGGGAGACGCCTATACCGACGATACCGCGGCTATACAGAGCGCCATAGACGCCGTGAGCGGACAAGGCGGCGGAACGGTCGTTCTCGAGGGCGATCCCGACAGCGAGTACGGTACGCGCTACGTCGTGACGAGCATATGGATGAAGGATAACGTGGAGTTGCGCATCGAAGAGGGCGCGGTTTTGTGGCAGTCCTGGCGCGAAGAAGATTATACGTACAAAACCTATAAGGGACACGATATGGAGGGCATCGTTTGGGGGCATAACGGTCTGGCGATGAATTATCCGCTCGTGTACAGCAATCAGGCAAACAATATCAAGATCACGGGCGGCGGAACGCTGCGGCTTTTAGACTGGGGCAATCAATCCCGTCTGAACGGCTATAAGCCCGCTTATTCGGAATATTGCAAATCGCTCATTCACCTTGTCCCGCTGGGGCTATACAACAGCACGAACGTAGAGGTGAGCGATATAAAAATTCTGCGTACCAACTGTTATCACGTCGTAGTATACGGCTGTACCAACGTATATCTCGGAAATCTGACGCTGACCGAGGACAACTGTCTCAGCGGCGACGGGATCAGCATCGGCGTCGGATCGAAAAACGTGGTGATGGACCGCTGTTTTCTGTATACGGACGACGACGCCGTCGTTTTGCTCGCGCAGAGCATCAACGATCCCCGCGGCGTCACCTGGTGGCACGCCAAACCCGACGGCGGCGACAATCGGATCCGCAACGTCACGCTGCGCCATAGCGCGATCACGCCCGGCAACATCATCGTGCTGATCACATGGGGCGTGGACGCTTCCGATTATACGTGGCAGGCGATGAACGGGTTTTACGTTTATGACAACATACTCGGCAACTGGGGCGAGAGTTCCACCTGTATGAATCTTTGTCCCGGTCAAGGTTATCCCTACGGCGACGGCGGCAAATCCGTGCCCGTAAATAATTTCGTAGTCATGAACAATTCCTACCGCGGGCCGATTTCCAATCTCAACGCGATGGTAAAAACAAACTGGGTCGTGGACTGCGACGATGTAGAGGTCGCCACCGACTTCGTGGACACGTCGTTTTCTTACAAACTCGGATATTGGGAATACGGCGGAGAATATCAGCAGAACGTGACCGTCGGCGGCAATACCGCTACGCTCGATTTCGACAAGGCGTTAATGGAACAATACGGCGCGGCGAGCCTGTATCAGGGATTGTATCTCAAGGCGGGCACGCACACCTTTTCGGCAGATATAACTTTGCATGACGCGTCCGCGCGCCTTTTCGTGAAAGAAGCGCTGACGGGAGAAATTGTCGCCGTAAAGGAGGTTTCCTCGTCGGGGAACGCCGCCGTCGAATTTGAAGTGCCGCGCGAGGGCGTCTATCTGCTCGGCGCAGACGGCGGACGATCCGCGTCCGGCAAGGCGGATGTTTCTTCCTTTGCCATTGTATCGGAGGGGACGGACAGACCCGCTTGGTTCGAACAGGATTTTGAAGACGGCGCCGCGTACTTCGATACATTCGGGTGGCAGAATGGGGAGGAAGGCGGCAATTCTTATCTCACTTTTGCCGAAGATACCGCCGCGGCGTCCCTGCACGTAACGGGCGACTACAAGCAGTTCGATTTGAAATTCGATTTCAAAGTTCTGAAAAACGATACGGCCCGCGCAACAGACGGCAACGTGTTCGTGCGTTTCGGCGAGCGCGACGACGCGTATTATATTCTGCGCTATTGCCACAAAGCGTCACGAATTCAACTGGAAAGTTGGCATGGCGGCGTGTTTGAAATCGCGGCGAGCGCGGAATACAGGATGGAGGACGGCGTATGGGTACAATTCGGTTTATCGGTCGGCGATGCGGGCGTGACGGTCTATGCGGACGGCAAGGCCCTTTGGGATGCGCAGCCCCTTCCCGACGGATTGGGACGAAGCAAAATAACCGTGGGCTTTACCTATTTTACGCCCGCGCTCGATAACGTAACGCTGGGAGAAGCGGGCACGCTCACTTTCGCGCGTTCCGAGCATTGGACAGAAAAGCCCGTCGATCCGCCCGTCGATCCGCCCGAAGAGCCGAAAAAGTCGGGATGCGGCGGCACTCTGTCTGGCGGTGCGCTCGTACTTTCGGTGTCTGTGCTTGCGGCGGCGCTCGTCTGTACGTTGCAAAAAAAACGCGGAGGGCGCAGGGGATGAAGCGCTGGAAAAGTATTTCTATGCTTTTGATCTGCGTTCTGTTTCTCGCGCTGGGGACGGCGTGCGGCGGCACGTCCGCGGAGCCTTTGCCCCCTCCCGAGGATAAGCCGCAGCCGACGGGCGTTTCAACGTTGACATTTGCGGAAAACGAGTGTTCCGATTATATCAACTGGTACGGGCGCAACGAGCGCAACGCTACCTTTCGCGCGATGATCTGCTACAACTCGGCGGCGGGTTTCGAAGTTACCTTTTGGGGCACCCAACTTACGATGTCGTATATCAGCGAAATCAACGTAAAAAACTTTCTCGATGGCAGTTGCTATCTCTGCGTGCAGATCGACGGTTCCGAGGATTACGAGGCGGGCTTTACCGAATTGCCTTTCGCCTCGAACCAAAAAGAGATCACGCTCGTGTCGGGGCTTGCCGAGGGAAAACATACGATCGAGGTGCGCCGCGCGACCGAAGATATGTGCGCGTCGTGGGAGATATATTCCCTGAAAACTGACGGCTTTTTCCTTGCACCTTCCGAGAAACCTGTGCGCAAGATCGAAATTTACGGAGATTCCATCAGCGCGGGGCGCGGCAATATGCGCGCGGTCGGGGAAAAGGAAAACGACAACAGCAACCAGGAAAACGCGCTTATGACCTACGGTGCGGTAGCCGCCCGCAGTCTGAACGCGCAGTACAATATTTTTGCCGTGAGCGGTTCGTGCGTAGGCAGTTATACAACCAACGCGGGGGCGAACATTATCCCCAGGTTATACACGAAATACGCACCCACCGCAAACGCCCGCAATAAATGGGATTTTGCAGCCTACGTGCCCGACGTTGTAATCATAGATCTGGGCACCAACGATATCATCGGAAATTCCGATAAGCAAGAAGGTTTTGCGGAAAAGTTGAAAAGCGAATACACGGCGTTCGTACAAGATTTAAAGACAAAATATCCCGATGCGGCAATCGTGCTTTGCAGCGGAACGTTTCATTATTCGCGCATCGATATTCAGGCGTATGACGCGCTGTTCGAAGAGATCGCAAAGAGTTTCGAACAAGAGGAGCGCGTCTGTCATTTGGCGCTGGAAAAGAGCAATAACGCGCATCCGACCGCATCGGAAAACAAAAATTACGGCGCCGCCCTGACAGAATTTATCCGTTCCGTGACCGGCTGGGAGTAGACAAAGATGAAAAAAATCATCGCGCTTTGTTTATGCCTGGTGCTTTCAGCCGCGCTGTGCGGCTGTCGGGGAAAGCCGTCGGAAGATCCTCCCGAAACCGAGCCGACGCCGCAGACTCTCGCCTTTGCGGAAGGTCGGCGGGAAGATAAAATAAATTGGTTCGGGCGCTGTTTCTGGGACGGGGAAACGCGGAACGTATGCTTTTCGAATTCCTCCGCGGGATTCGAGGTGCGCTTTGTCGGCACTTCGCTGACAGCGATAATCGCCGCTACCGAATCAAAATACCCGCAGGAAGCGGCGGGGACGGCATATTTATATGTTTTTATCGACGGGACAAAAGATTACAAAAAGGCGCGGCGCATGGCGCTGGACGGTTCGGGCGAGCCCGTCGAATACGTTTTGGCGCAGAATTTGCCGCAGGGCGAACACTCCGTGCGCGTACTCAAATGCACCGAAGTCAAATACGGCAGCGCCTGGCTGTATTCGCTGCGTTCCGACGGGGAATTTCTCGCGCCGCCGCCGCGGGCGGAACGGCGCGTCGAATTGATCGGGGATTCCATTTTAAGCGGAAGCGAAAGTATGCGCGAGAGCACCACGACGGACAGTAAATTGACCGAAAGCGAAAACTCGCTCGCCTCATACGGCGCGTTCGCCGCCGATCTTTTGGATGCGGAGGTCAGCGCCGTGACGCGTTCGGGCGCGCTGGTTAGCGGATATCGCGGCTATGCGTCGATACAGGATTTTTACGATCTGTACAGTGCGGACTGCGACGCCTTGTGGGATTTTTCGCTTTCTCAGCCCGACGTCATCATTCTCGATCTGGGCACCAACGATTTTCTCGTCGGCGCGCCGACTGATCTAATCTCGGAAAAATATGCGGAGTTTTTGGCGTACGTGCGCCGAAAAAATCCCGACAGCGCGATCTTTTGCTGTGCGGGCGCAATGGTCACCGCCGTCAATCGCACGGTTTCTGCGGCTGTCGAGCAACGAAACGCCGCAGGCGATAAAAACGTATGGTATTACGCGTTGCCCGTGATCGCTTCGGGCGGGCATCCGCGGGAAGAACAGCATTTAAGCAACGGTTATCAGTTGGGCGCGTTTATTTTGCAGTCGATGGGCTGGACGGGCGAGTTGTAAGGCAGGCACGGCGGGCAAAAAAAGTTCGTCGGGGAGGTTATTATGTCGCAAAAGTTAAAAACGACGTCGCAAAGAGCGAGAAGGGAGGACGTGGCGAGTGTTGCGGGCGTATCTTCGGCGGCGGTATCGTACGTGCTCAATAAAACGAAGCGGCTGTCGCCCGAGGTGGAACAGCGCGTTTTGGATGCGGCGCGGCTGCTCAATTACCGACCCGACCGCATCGCGCAATCTCTTGCGGGCAGCCGAACGCATACGCTCGCCTATATGACGGCGGATATAGCGAACACGTATCAGTTGGAGGTCATCAAGGGGATGCAGACGGAGGCGTTGAAGAACGATTATATCGTCTACATTTTCGACGCGGCGGGGGACGTGAAAAAATACGTCAGCCACTTGATTACCCGTCGCGTTGACGGAATTTTCGTATCCGCCGCGCCCGATTTTCTGTCGGATGAACTGTTATGCGAACTTCGCGATGCGAATATCAAGGTGCTCGCAGACTTTTCGCGCAGTACCTTTTTGCCGGACGTTTCGTATATCATGTCCGATATGTACGACGGTTTTATGCAGGCGGTTGGATTTTTAAAGGAGTTGGGTCATACCGAAATCGGTTATCTCAGCGCATTCGACGAATCGTGCTATTACGATCTGCGTCTGCCTGCCTTTAAGATCGCGATGCGTAAATTGTTCGGCGCGGGCGTGCCGCCCATTGAATTCGGCGGCTGGCCTTACTCCACGTCCGAAACTTTGGGAATACGGCTGATGACAAAAATGCTTTCGGAACATCCCGAAGTGACGGCGATCGTCGCTACCAACGATCTGATGGCGCTCGGCGCGATCAAGGCCGCGATCGCTTGCGGGCGGCGTGTTCCCGAAGATATCTCCGTGATCGGTATAGACAACATTGATTCGAGTGCGGTCAGCAAGCCTTCGCTGACCACGCTCGACCAAAGCGGAAATCGTTACGGTGCAAAAATTTTCGAAATTTTGCATAACGATATCGTGGCGGGCACGTCGGGAAAGTACATCGTTCCCATGCGGCTGATCAAGCGCGAATCCACGGGCACGGCTCCGCAAAACGTCGAAAACAGGATACTGTTGCAAGAATGATACGGCGGGACCGATACGCCGAAAAGCACCCGAAACAGGGTGCTTTTTTTTCAAGTCGCTTCTGTACGTAAAATATAAAAAAGGAAAATTTTGGCAAATTATAAAAAATTTTACAAAAAGGTATTGACAATCCGAAATTCTATGATATAATAAAGATGAAATTGATATATTGATTTATATATCAATTCGCCCAATATCTATATCAATTACAACAAATTACAAAAAGGGGCCCCTTTTTGTTTGGGCTGTACAGCCCAAACAAAAAGGGGCCCCTTTTTGTTTGGGCTGTACAGCCCAAACAAAAATCTTATTACCTGTATAGCGGATTTTACGGGAAAAGACTGGCAAACGTTTTATAAATCCCTTAATTTCATTTAAGTTGATATAATAATATTATATAATAATATATTAATATTATAATTTTAGGAGGTCAAAATGAAACGAGCTGGCACAAAAACGACGGCGCTTATCATAGCGCTAAGCATGTTGCTGACATGCTGCACCTGGCTAACCGCGGTTTTCGGCGTGAAAACGGCGCGCGCGGAAGGGGCGGCGCAGTGGACGCCCGACACTACGTTGCTGAAAGCAAATCCCGATTCGACGGTACGCGGGCCTTTCGATTCTACGAGCGGTTTTATAGATATCGTAGGGCAGGTGAACGGGCAGGTACAGTATACTGTTCGTATCGACGACGGCAGCGATAACCGCGGTCCCGTTGAAACGTATCCGATCAAAACCTGGGGCGGGCGCGTCGGCTACGAAACGCAGTTCGATTTCGATTCTTTCGAAACGGAAATCGACTTTACCTATCTGAATAAAACTCCGGATGCTCCCAAAGATACCTGGGGGGAAGAAAACGTGAAAGGGGAACAGTTGAATTTGATGCTTTCTTCCGTAACGGCGGGGTTGTATTTTGGAAATGACGGTTGTATGATCACGGTGCAGCGCCAGAGAGATCAGGCCGCCACACCCGAAGACGAGTCCAGAAACTATTTCTTTACCGTGACCAGCGGGGGAAACGGAACCAGCGACGTAACCTTTAAGGGCAACGGCAAAGCACCGGATTATGCGAACACGAACGATCCCGACTTTGCGAGCGGATATTCGGGTTGGCTGATGAGTTTTGCGACCGACGTATTATCCTTCAAGATTTCTTCCGAGGGCGACAATTATCTTTTGACGATCTCGGAAGCCGCCGATGCCGAAAGCAAATTGGTGATCACCATGCCGAAGGCAACCTTGGCTAAGGGGATCGAAGAAAAAGTTTATATGGCTTACGGCGGCCTCAACGCAGGTACGGGGGTAGTGCGTTTCAATAAACTGACCTGCGACGATACGAAAGCATACGAGGCTTCCATCGCTTCCAAAGTCGCCACGATCAACGATTATTGCACCGCCGTACAGGATCTTAGCGACAGTTCTAAAATCGCGGCGGCGAACGCGCTGCGCAAGCAGGTCAGCCTTGATGGATTCCGCAATTACGACCGCGCTTACTTCCAGCCGAAAGTGGATGCGGCTAACGAGTTATTCTCGCAATATCTGGATATCGATAGTCTGGAAGATATCGTCGAAGATACCCTGACCAATTTACAAGCAAAATTGTCGAACGCAGCCGACAACGCGGCGCTTGCCGAAATTTATTCGCTTGCTGCGGACGCGGCGACTTTCGCTTCCATGGCCAAGGAATTAGACGCAGACCGCGGCGCGGCTCTTCAGACGAAAGTGGACGAGGTGAACGCGGACATTTACGAAAAAGCGAAAACGATCGTCACTTCGTACATGAATGCTTATGAAAACGCCGTAAATTCGATCAAAAATCTTGCCGATTTGCAGACAAGCAGCGTAAAACGCGCGGATGCCGTCGCTTACCTCGATAAATTGACCGATACGGATAAGACCGAATTGTACAAAAAGTTAGAGGATACCGATAAGGTATACTCCGAAAAGAATTCCGTAGCGGGCTGGGAAGGCAGTTTAAAAAGCCTTGCGATCAGTTCGGACGGCAAAACCATTTCGTACGGCGCTTTGGCGGGCGGCGGCATGAGCAGCGACGTTCATACCCGCGACGCCTCAACCCTCTCCTTTACCGAGAGCAAAATGGCGGTCAACAATTTCACGATGTCCTTTTCCATCGACAAACTGGCTGCTTCTACGGGATGGATCTCCATCGGCCTGATGGCGAAACCCAACAGTTTTTCCACTTCGCAGGACAACGATCCCGTGGACGGAGTTCCTAAAGTGCAGAACAATCCCGGCCTGATGTTTTTGATTTCGCCGTATGCGAACGGATCGGCAAAAGTGGAACTGTTCTTTATTAAATTGACTACGACCGATTTTTATGCGGCTTTGCTCAACGAACTTACTTTCGATTACGAGATCGGAAAGCCTATCGAAATCAGCGTGAAGGCGCCCGATAAAGATAAGGACAGTTATCTCGAGATCAGCATCGGCGGGCAGGATTTCCCCAAAAAACGTATCGATAATGCGGCGATCGCCTCGGTGTTCGGCAAAGATTATGAGGGATATCTCAATATCTGCCAGATGGGCGGCGATCAGAGCAATAACTGCTATGAAGTGACGCTGAATAAGATCAACGGTCACGACGCGGCGTCTGCGGACATCGCGAAAGTGACGGCTCTGCCCGATAAAAACGACCCCGAGCCTACTCCTACCCCCAACCCCGATCCTACGACTCCGGGTTGCGGCGGAAACGTTGCTTTTGCGGGCATGGCTGTTTTCGGCGCAGCGGCGCTCGTTACGGCTGTTGTGGCGATGATCCGCAAGAAAAGAGAAAATCATTAAGAATCTTTTGTAATAGGAGTTCAGATGAATAAGACGTTTAAAACAATTTGCATTATGGCAATGACCGTCTGCCTCGCGCTGCCCGCATTCGCGGGCTGCAAAGGCGGCAACGGCGGAAAAAAAGTCATTCGCATCGACGGCGGCGGCGATATAGGCACCTTCAACACGACGGCTGACATGACCGTTTCGCCCAGTAATCCTTATCCTTACAATACGTTGGAAAAATTGTGCGAGGAATGGGAAAAAGAGCACCCCGAATACGACGTGCAGATCGCCAGGACCTCGAACGGCGGCGACCAGCAGACGCTGACGGCGCTCTTGTCCGTGCCCGGCAACGCGCCCGAAATTCTCTATCAGAACGGCGGCGTGGTCAACAGCCAACTCGGCTTGGATTACTATGTGCCGCTCAACAGTTATCTCAACGAAAAGAATCCCTACGACCCCGAGCGGGAAAAATGGATCGACTTGTACGACATATCCGAATTTACGACGGCTGCCGACGGCGAACGTTACTACATCAATCTGGAAAGACAGCCGATCGGAATCCTTTATAATAAGGATCTTCTGACAAAGATCGGTCTGACGGAAGCGGATCTGACGACGTTTACGGGCTTTTTGAACGCGCAGAAAACGTTGCAGGAATATAACGCCAAAAACGGCACGGATTATAATACGTATCTTACTTCCTACCGCTGGTACGATTTGCAGTTAGAGAGCAATATCTTCGGATCCCTCGTTCCCGAGTTGGATACTCTGATCAAGGATAATCGCGTGGATACCGAAGAACTCATCCGCGGTTATAAAAAAGGCATATGGGGCGTGGGACAGTCGTATACGGACGAAAACGGCAAGACGCAGATCGCGGACGACGGACGTTTCGAATTATACCTCGCGATGCTGAAACTGCGCACCAAGTATTATCCCAAAAACTTTGCATCTCTCGACGCTTTGAGTTCTTTCGTGACGGGCAAATGTCTGTTCATCGAAGGCACGGGCGGCACGATGCGCCAGGTCAACGCAAACAATTCCGTTGATTTCGAATTGGGCGTCGTAGGCTATCCCACGCTTTCAATCGACGATCTGAACAACTTCGAGGAAACGAAAGGATACGTGACCAAACTCGGGCTGAAAGAGGAGGATATCTCCAACTGCCGCCGCGGATCCGCAGGCTATGCGACCGCATGGTTCGTTTCCAACAGCGCCGTGGAAAACGACGTTGTGGAAGGTTGTATCGATCTTTTGAAGTACCTCACGGCTCCCGCGCAGAACAACCGTCTCATCGGCGACCTCGGCGGCGGCATACCGCTCAATCCCGACGACGATACGGAGATCAAACCGTACCTGACCTCTCTGCTCGACATGTATTACGAGGATTGCAAGGACGAGTCTTTGATGAAATGGGGCGCGTTCAGCCATTGGTCGGTACTCACGCTCGATTATAACGGATACTTTTTGGTCGACACGCTCTCTTACATAAACGGCACCATTACGCTGGAAAGTCTGAAATCGCACCTGAAAGGACAGATCGCCACGAACGTCACGCAGTTTATCAACGAAAACGATTACGACCAGTCCAAATGGTAAGCCCGAACAGAGGAAGACCGATGAATAATTCAAAAATCGAACAAGAAAACATTTCGGCCGAGACCGAAATAAAGTCGGGCAACGAAGGCGGAAACGCCTTCGTTGTTCGTAAAAAGAAGAAGTATCAGTACCAGGCGTTTATCTGGATCGCGCCCGCCATCGTGCTGCTGCTCGTATTCTGCTATTATCCGCCCATCTATTCCATCATTTTGTCATTTACGGAATCGAGAAAGCCTCAGATAGGGGAATTCGTCGGCTTTGCGAATTACGTCAAGGCGCTGACGGATAAAATGTTCTGGATAGGCATGAGAAACGTGCTCGTCTGTATCGTCGTGGGATTGATCGCGGGCAATCTGCTCACTTTCATCATCGCGGAACTTTTAAACGACTGCAAGAGCACAAGGACTTCCAATATCTACCGTTTCCTGTTTATCGTCCCCATGGTCGTGCCCGGACTGGTCGGCATGCTCATCTGGAAAAATATCGTCTTCAATCCCTCCTCAACAGGACTTGTGAATGCGTTTTTGGGGCTGTTCGGCGTGGAAGCGCAGGGGTGGTACGCTTCGGAAAGCCAGGCGCTCCTGTCCATTATCCTGACGGGGTTTCCATGGGTAGGCGGACCTTCGCTCTTGATTTATCTTGCGGGATTGCAGAATATCAACGGCGAAATGGTCGAGGCTGCGAAACTGGACGGTATCACCGTGCCGCAGAGAGTCTTTTATATTGATCTGCCGTGCATATTGGGACAGTTGAAGTATTTCCTGGTGACGGGTATCATCGGCGGGTTCCAGGCGTTTACCTGGCAACTTATTTATACGGGCGGCGGTCCCGGCAACAACGGCGCGACGATGGTGCCCGGATTCATGATCTACGACACCGCGTTCAACGAGCGCAGATTCGGTTACGCATCGGCGATCGGCGTTATTCTGTTCATTATCACGCTGATTCTGACGCTCATCAATATGCGAATGACGCGAAACGTGCAGACGGAGGAGAAATAAATGCAGGAAAGTGCGGTTGAATTCAACAAGCCCGTGCATCACGGCAAAATCAAGCAGATCGTCTGTCAGACCATTCTGCATATCATTATCCTTTTTACGCTGTTCCTCATACTCTATCCCTTGGTGCTCTTGATCATCAAAAGTTTCAAGGACGTCACGCAGGATCAGAACTATCCGTTTACGCTGACTTTTCCGCTGTATTTTTCCAACTACCGGACGGCGTGGCTGAATATCGCCGATTATATCGGAAACAGTTTTATCATCACGCTTTTGCAGACGGCGGGAACGCTTTTGGTAGCGGCGCTGACGGCGTTCGCTTTCGTGCGGTTCAGTTTTCCCTGTAAAAATATCATCTTTATGGCGATTCTGTCGCTCATCATGATCCCCGGCACGCTGACGCTCGTCAGCCAATACATATTGATCAACGACCTCGGGCTCATCAACAGTTTTTTCGGCGTGATCTTGCCGGGCGTCGCGGGCAGCATCCCCATGAATCTGTTTTTGCTGCGCTCGTTCTTCGGCGGCGTGAACGCGGAACTGTTCGATGCTGCCAAGATCGACGGCGCGAGCGATCTTAGAACGTTCTGGTCGATCATGCTGCCGCTCTCTCTGCCCATCATGATGACCGTGGCGATGACCACGTTTATGGGAGCCTGGAACGAATATATCTGGACAAGGCTCGTACTTTTGGACGATACCATGCATACCATCGCGATCCGCGTGGTTTCCTTTACCGAAAGTTACTTCAAGATGACGGGCGGCTACGGCGCGCCGTTTGCCGCGTATATCATTTCCGCCGTTCCTTTGATCGTCGTGTTTGCGCTTGCTTCCAAACAGTTTATCAAAGGGCTTACGAGCGGCGCCTTCAAAATGTAAATCGAAAATAGGGGAAAACAATGAAAAAATTCACATCTGTTCTTTTGGTTCTCTGTTTCGCGTTTTTGCTCTGCGCGGTCGGGTGCGACAATACGTCCGCCGCGCGCGAGCCGCAGAACCTTCTTCCCGATCCCAATTACACGCGCGGATTCAATCTTTCCATGCCTTCTCCCGTGTACGATAATTTTCCCACGGAACTGGAAAACGCATTCCGCGAAAAACTCGTCACCGAACTCGGCATGCCCGAAGAAAACGCCAATGCGATCATGAATCCCTATCTGCATCTCGGCAACAATAAACTGGACTATAACAAGACGACGCAGGGACGGCCGAGTTGGTCGCTCTCCGAACACAGTTCCACCTATTGGCTGGGAGATACGCAGTACGGGCAGTACGATATCAGTTACAATGATAAAACGTTGAAATCGGACGGGTACAACTATAACAAAGCGAGCGTGGAAAACGGCACGTACGTCTATTCCGCGCCCGGCAAAACGGTAAAAGTCAATCCTACGACGGGCGAACTGACGCTCGCGGTCAAGGGCTCCAACGAATATTCCACCGACGACGATCACGACGGCATTCGCGACGGGGTGAATTTTGTTCCCCGCACGAGCGGCTCGCAAAGTTGGGTACACCTGCTCATTTCTTCCACACTCTATCCGCAGGTCAATATCGCGCAGATGGATAGTCTGGAACTGAATATCTCTTTCACGATGGAACAAATGGAGAAAGTCGCGCCCGAACTGTTTAATTACAATCTGCACACGGCGCAGTTCCAACTGTTCTTCGTGGTTTCTTCGAGCAATCCCGCCGACGGTGATTTCTGGTACGGCATTCCTTTTTACGAGGCACGCCAGACCGAGGCAGGCGAGGTGGTAGGCCCCAACGGCGGGTTCGACAACGGCACGAGTATGTGGATCGCTTCGGCGGGCACGCGCGCCACGGTCGGCGAACCTATTCAGAAAGGGAAGCGATACGACGTAAAATTCGATATCCTCAAGGGGATCAAAGAAGGGCTTGCGCAGGCGCAGGAAAACGGTTATATGCTCAGTACGACGGCAGAGGATCTTTCCATCGCCAATTTTAATCTCGGTTGGGAAGTACCCGGTATCTACGACGTGAGCGTGGCGATCCATAATTTTGAAATTATGGGACTCTTTCAAGAGTAAAGGAGCGGCCGATGAAAAGAAAATATAACCGCATCGTACTTACGCTGTTATCGCTGGTATTCACGCTCGCGTGCTTTTTCGGATGCACGCGCGGGGGCTCGGATAATGGGGGCGACCGTGTGGTGAAACCCGATACGCCCACGAGCATTTTACGCGACCGCGATTTTTCGCAGGGCTTCAATCTGATGGGCATGCACGCGGGCACGGACGGGAGAAACGTTTATCGGGTTTTCGATTACAACAAGACCGCGGACGCCGCGCCCGCATGGGAGATGGCGCAGTGGGAAGGCAAACATAACTTGGTGGAAGCGCAAGAAAAAATCGAGGGCGACCGTTATACCTATCAGTCGGGCGGAAAAAAATTCGTCTACGACAGCAAAAACGCCGTGCTGACGCTGGCGATCGACGCAACGCAGGAATACGACGCGCCGCGCAAAACCAGCAGCGAGGGTTGGGTGCATATTCTTATCGAACAGAATTTTCAAACGGTCTATTCTGTGGAGGACGTCGAGAAAATCAACGTAAGCCTCGATCTCTGCCTGACCAAGTTCGATAAAAAGATGACGGACGAGGAGTTTGACCCCAATCTCCACAACGCTCAACTTTTATGGTATATTACTTTGACCAACAAACCGCCGCAGGATAATCCCGCCGACGAGGATGGCTATCCCGTAAACGGAGTCGACGGAGATTATATCTGGTTCGGCGTTCCCATCGTCGATTATACGCGGTACGGCGAATTTATGGACGCGGGACTGAGTTACGATATCGGCACGAAACATTGGATCTGCAGCGTAGACAGCGCCGAATACCTCGACCGCCCCGTTACGGTCGGCGTGAGAAACTCGTTTGAGTATGATATCGTTCCCATGTTCAAAAAGACGCTGGAAGAAGTACAGGCGAAGGGCGGCATGCGCAACTGCAAATATGAAAATCTGTACGTAACGTACATGAATTTCGGTTGGGAAGTGCCCGGTATCTTCGACGTTTCCGCCGACATCTACGATATCGGCATCGAAGCGGTGACAAAATAAGATAAAAAACAGACCGTGTGAAAACACGGTCTGTCCTATCGGTTTTTTCAGCGGAGTTTGCGCACGGATTCCCGTAAAATCAGCCGCAAAGGGATCTTGATATCCTCGGGCTGCCATTCGGGATCCTGTAAGATCCGTAAGATCTGCGCGGCGGCGTTCGCGCCGATATCCTTGGAAGACTGATGCACGCAGGTCGGCTTGACTTCCAAAAGTTCGGTTTCGTCGTCCAGCAGGTTATCATAGGAAGCGACGGAAATATCGCCAGGCACCTTTTTCCCCATCTTTTTGAGAACTGTATAGGTCTTGACGGAGAGGTCGTAATTGAGCGCGATGACCGCGGTCAATTCGGGATTGTTCGTAAGGAACGCCGTGATCTTTTCTTCCCACTGCGAATCGTAGTTTTCGAGTTCCGTGAGAATTTGTTTCTTATTGATGATGAGTCCGTGATTGCTCAAAGCGTCGCAATGTCCCGCGATACGTTCCTGTATGGTGGATACGTTGCTGGATTTCAGGGAGATCAGCCCGATATCGGCGTGGCCGTTTTCGATGAGATAACTGGTCAGATCGTAGGCGGCAGGGTAATTGTCCGAATGTACGAAACTCGCCTTGATGCCCGAAAGATTTCTGTCGATGAACACGAGCGGAAAATTTTTCATGGACAGTTTCAAAATTTCGTTGTTGTACGTTTCGCCGTCCACGGGGTAGATGATGAGTCCGCTGATCTTATTGCTGATAAACGATTGGATCAGCCGCTTTTCCTCCAATTGGTCGTAGTTGGTCGTGCCGATCATCAGCGTAATGTCGTGTCGGGCAAACTCGTTCTGGATGCCTTCCATGATGTCGAGCACGTACTTGCTGCGGAAATCGGGCAAAATCAGACCTACGCATTTGGTGCTCTTGTATTCGGGCGTAGGGGCGTTCATGTATTCGATGCGGTCGATATCCGCCTGCGAAATGTTGGCGATGAACGTGCCTTTGCCCTGTACGCGGTATACGAGCCCTTCCCGCTCCAATTGCTGAATGGCGGCTTTCGCGGTGATGCGGCTCACCGAATGGCTCTTGGAAAGATCCGCTTCGCTCGGCAGGCGGAAATTCTTGAAATTATAATTGTTCTTGATGATCTCAAAGAGATAGTTATAAAGTTTTCTGTATAAAAATTTTTCTTTCGGGGGCATCGTCTTATTCCTTAATGTTATTATATTTATTATAACATTTTAAAAAAATAATGTCAACTATTATATCAATATAAATGCTCAGAGGTAAAAATGCTGAAAGTTGAAAAGAATGCGATCAATGAAACTTGCTATGAAATGTCGAACGAAGGCAAACACGCCGCGCTGATGACCACGGGAAACGGGTATCTCGGTGTACGCGGCAGTTTCGAAGAATTCGGGTCTATCCGCATTCAGGGCTGCTACGTGCGCGGAGTGTTCGACGAGATCATCGAAGTGATGGAGCCCTTCGCCGACAACGAATACATGAAAAAATATTACATAGACGAAGTGAAACTGAGAAACTTCGAATATCAGGACAGCGTCGTAAATCTTGCGGATATCCTTACCGTCCGCATCGAGATCGACGGGGAGACCTTTTATCCGTGGGAAGGCAAAATTCTGCAATGGAACCGTCTTTTGATGGAAGAGGACGAAACGCTGTGCCGCACCGTCGTCTGGCAGAATTCGAAAAGACAGTGCGTGCAACTCGTTTTCGAGCGATTCGCCTCCTTTTCGGACGTGCACCTGTATTGCCAGCGCGTGCGCGTCAAAGCGCTCAATTTCAGCGGGCGTGTGCGCGTACTTTCGGGGATCGATACCAACGTAAAGACGGGCGGGCAGAAAACCGCGATCGATAAAAGGGTGGATTACGGCGCAGACGGCACGCTCTTCTACACCGCCAAAGCGGGCAAAAAGTACGGCTGCGACTTCGTCGTTGCGGCGAAGAGCGCCCTATGCGGCGCGAAAGAAACGGCCGCGCGTTACGAGGAAGACGGCGTCTACGGTGTCCGTTACGATTTCGAATTGCAGGAAGACGAACAAGTTACCCTTGAAAAGATCGTGTTCGTCGGCGCGGCGATCGATTATCCGCAAAACGTATCTCTGTATGAGATCGCGGCCGAAACGCTTGCGAAATGCGGCTCCTACCGCGAGGAATACGATCGGCATCTCGCGGTGTATTCGGAAAAATTCAACTTGCAGGACGTCGTCATCGAGGGCGACGACGAAAGCGACGCAGCCGTGCGTTTCGCCTCCTATCATACGCTGATCTCGGGCGATTTTACTTCCTCGGTGCACGGGCTGAGCGCAAAGGCTTTGAGCGGTGAGCGCTACAACAATTTTGTGTGGTGGGATGCGGAGATCTATCAGATGCCGTATTTCATCCACCTGTTTCCCGAAGTCGCGCGCAACTCCATTCTGTACCGTTACCGCCAGTTGCCCGACGCGCGCGAAAACGCAAAAGCGGAAGGCTGCAAAGGCGCGCGCTTTCCCTTCGTCTGCAGCGTGGACGGCAAGGAAAAAGTCTGGTGCTACGCGCGCCATCCGCATTTGCAGATCCATATCACCGCGGACGTGGCGTATTCCGTGATCAACTATTTCGTCAATACGGGCGATCTCGACCTCATGCGCGAGGCGGGATTCGAGATCTTATTCGAGATCTGCCGCTACTGGGCGAGCAAAGTGACGGTTCGCAAAGGGAAATACGTTCTCCTGAACGTGACGGGTACAGACGAGCACCATCCCTTCGTGGATAACGACGCCTATACCAATTATCTCGTGAAATTCGTGCTGGAAAGGGGATATGCCTATTACGAAAAATATAAGGACGGCGAGCGGCTCGGCGTTACTGCGGCGGAAGCGGAAGAATTCGCCCGCGTCGCGGAAAATATGTACCTTCCCGAACAGCCCAACGGAATGATCCCGCAGTTCGACGGTTATTTCGATCTGAGCCCCGAACTCATCGAGGCGGACGGCAACGCGGCGAAGGGCTTTCAGATGAAGACGAGCGGGCTGTATCATCTCAGCCAGATCATCAAACAACCCGACGTTATGCTGCTATACGGATATATGAACCTCATACCCATGAACGGGAAAAATTACCGCGAAAACTGGGATTATTACGAAAGCGTGTGCGAGGCGTCGTCTTCGCTCACCTATCCCGTGAACGCGATCAATTCGGTAGATAACGATATGCCGTTCAAGTTCGTGAAATATCTGCGTCAGTCCGCGCTTGTGGACGTGGAGGATATTTTCGGCATCGCCTGGCAGGGCGTGCACGCGGGCTGTATGGCGGGCGCCTGGTACGCGATGCTGCGCGGCGTTTTCGGCGTGCGCGTTCTGGATAACGCCATTCATATAGAGCCGAAAAAAATTCCCGTGTGGAATAAAGTTTCCATGAAATTCGTTTACCAAGGCTGCGTTCTTTCCCTCGAAACGGACGGGGACGCGCTGCGCGTCGGCCGCCTGAGCGGCGATGCGCCGATCAATATTATTTATAGAGGAGAGACGGCGGTTTTGGCGCAGTCGGCGCTCTTCCTTTTGGGGGATTCGTATGAAAAAGAAGATTCTGTGTATTTTTCTGTGCCTGACGATGGTCGGGACTCTTGCCGCGTGTCGGGGGAGTAAGCCCGTGTCGTTTTCAAACGACGAAATGGATATCTCCGACAAGGGCTGCGTCAACTGGTACGGCCGCACCTATGCGGATAAAGAGGACGGCTCGATGGGATTCGATTACACGTGCAGCGGTTTCGAGGTGACGTTTTTCGGCACTTCGTTGACGGCGCGCATGAAAAGTTCGAAGACCACCGTCGTTTCGGGCACCGATTACAGTTGGGTGAACGTGTATCTGGACGGCGCGATGGTGGAAACTTCGGTTTTGGAAATTTCTTCCGAACAGTACGCCGATTTCGAACTCGCCGCCGATCTTGACGAGGGGCGGCATACCGTTAAAGTTTTAAAGCGCACGGAAGCGCAGTTTTCCACGCTTTCGCTTTCGGCGCTCTCTACGGACGGACATTTCGAAACGCCTCCCGCAAAGAGCGAAAAAAAGATAGAGGTGTACGGCGACAGCATCACCTGCGGCTACGGCTCCGTTTCGGCGATCGGCGCCTCGGGCTTCAAGACGGCCACCGAGGACGGCACGCGCACCTATGCGGCGATGGCGGCGAACTGGCTGGGCGCGCAGTGCAGCATTATCGGATACAGCGGCTGGCGGCTCGCCAATTACTGGCCGGACGCGGGGCTGACCGTGCCCGACGTGTACGACCGCGTTTATTCGCCCCTGCGGAGCGTGGACGCCGCATGGAACACGAGCGACTATATTCCCGACGTCGTGATCGTCAATCTCGGCACCAACGATTACGCGCAGTGCGCCGCGAGCGCGCAGACGAATTATGCGTTCGGCAACGAACAGGGCGAGATCTTCCAGAACGCCTACCGCGATTTTATCGCGAAACTGCAAAAATCGTATCCGAAAGCGCAGATCATTCTGTGCAACGGCGCCATGCTGACGGATACGGTACCATGGGAAAAGGAGATCGTGAAAGAACTGAACGCGGCGGGAAATACGAGCGTGCATTACGTACAGTTGTATCAGACCGCCATAGGCAAGGATAACGGAACGGACGGACACCCGCACTGGACTGCGCATTACGAGTCCGCGGGGCTGTTATACGCAAAAATCAAAAGCGTTACGGGGTGGTAGACATGGATCTGAAACAAATATTGAAACCCGTCTGGAAAGGCGGAGAAGTGATCGCGGAGTCGGCGATGTATCTTGAAGGGAACGAGGAAGTGAAACTCATGTTCCCCCCGAAAGAAATTCGCGCCGTCCGAGATTTTACGGGCGCGCTCCTTCGCGCGGGCGCGGATTACGAACAGACGGCGGAAGGCATACGCTTTCTTCCCGCGGGGAACGCGCCGCGCCTTTCGCGGGAAAAAATGTTCCCGAAAGATGCGGAGAGCGACTTTTTCGCGCTGAAAGAGGGCGGCAAGATATTTTTTACCGAAGGCGGCTTTTTTCACCGCCATCAGGTATTCGTCGATTACGCGCACGAGCCTTCTGCGGCTTACGAACCCGAAACCGTGAAAGGCGGGCTGTCTGCAACGAAAAAATTGTTGGAAGAAGGGAAGTTGAATCTTCTCTTTTACGGGGACAGCATCACCTGCGGCGCGAACGCGAGCGCGGAAATTTACGCAATTCCCTTTCAGAACGCCTATCCGAAACTGGTGCTCGAGGGGCTTGCCGCGCGCTATCCGTACGCGCAGATCTCCTACGCGAACACCGCCGAGGGCGGGCAGACTTCCGAGTGGGGACTTAAAAACGTACAGGAGCGCCTGATAGACCGCGCGCCCGATCTTTTGGTTCTCGCGTTCGGCATGAACGACGGCACGTGGTTTAAAGACGAGGGCGCGTTCGACGGCAATATCCGCGGCATTTTAAACGCCGTGCGCGAAACGCTGCCCGACACGGAGATCATTCTCGTGTCCCCGGTCTTGCCCAATCCCTTGCCGTGCATGAAGTTCGACGACAAAGCGTTGGTTCCCTTTTGCGGCATACAGGAAAAGTATCCTCCCGTTTTGCGGAAGATCGCCGAAGACTACGGCGTTTCCTTCGTCAATATGACCGCGTTCCATCAGAAACTGTTACAAAGAAAGCGCTACTACGAGATGACGGGCAACAACGTCAATCATCCCAACGATTTTCTGCATCGCTGTTATGCGCAAATAATTTTATCATTATTGGAGGAAGAAAAATGAAAAAGCGAATTTTGGCAATTTTGTCTGTATTGGCGATCAGCCTCTGCTGCGTGCTCGCCGCGTGCCAGAGCGAAAAAGATCTGACGCTCAGCGGCTACGACAAGGACGGATTGGAACTCATCGAGTACGACAAGGCGTACGCTCCTTTCTGGGAGGGCACGACCGTGTATAACGAGAGTTGCGTATTTATCAAGGGCGAAGACGGCAAGATCACGCTCAAAACCATGTTCACGCCCACAAAGGTGATCGCCGTGCGCGATTCCACGTTGGAAATCACTTATAAGGAAGGCACCGATTATACCTATCGGGACGGCGTGTTCACGCTGACGGAAAATTCTTCCATACCTTATTTTACCTACAACCAGGCGCACTACAACGTCGGCAAGGGCGTCACGACGCTTACAGACGAGGAGCGCGCGGATCTCACGGGTATCGACATTCAGACCTACGGAGTCATGCACACGGAGGGCGCAGCCATCGCCATGCGCCAGGTTTGCATCACCTATAAGCACAAGGCGGACGACTGGCAGAAAATGGAAGGGTTCAATCAGAAATGGCAGGGCGAAAAACTTTCCAAAACGCTTGCGAAGTTGGAAAATAAAGAGCCGGTCGAGATCACGCTTTACGGCGACAGCATCACTTCCATAAACGCGCAGGGCACGGGTGCAAGTTCCGCGGGTATCGGCAGGGCGCCTTACTTCCCTTGCTGGGCGCAGGGCTTCGAAGACGCGCTGGAATATAAATTCCAATCCGACGTCACCGTTCACAATCTTGGGCTGGGCGGCTGGAACTCCTACGACGGACTTCTCAACGCCGAGGGAAAACTCGACAAATATCAGCCCGACCTGTTCGTGCTCGCGTTCGGCATGAACGATGCGCCGCACGGCAAATCGGTCAAGGAATACAAGGACAATCTGCAAGGTATGATCGATATCGTCCGCACCGCCAATCCCGCCGCCGAAGTGATCATCATTTCGACGACCAACCGCAATATTGACATGGTATGGGAAAACAACGCGGTCCGCCACGCCGATTATCTGCCCGCCGTGTACGAACTTGCCGAGGAAAACGAAAACGTCGCCGTATGCGATATGACCGCCTTTACCGATTCCCTGTTCCAATATAAGGCGAGTTACGAGTGTTTCTATAACAATATCAACCATCCCATCGATTATATGGTGCGCGCGTACGTCGCCAATATGATGAAACTGTTCCTGCGCTGAAACTATGAGAAATACATATATATTTAACGCGCCGAGCGAGGATTTTTCGGGCATCAACGCCGCTCTGCCGCTCGGCAACGGCTACATGGGTATGCAGGTAGAGGACAATATCGTCTACGAACGGCTGGCGCTCAACGAGAGCACGTTATGGAGCGGCGGTCCGTACGACAACGATTTGAACGGCGCATACGCGTCTTTAAAAGAACTGCGCGAGAGCGCTTTCAAGGATCGGCAGCGCGATTTCGATTGGGAAAGCAAATTCGTGTCGCAGTGGGGCGGTCAGATCATGTTGCCCGCTGGCGATTTCATGGCGTATTTTGCAAATTCGCGCGAAACTTCAAATTACAAAAAGCAACTCGACCTGCGTTGCGGCATTCTGACGACGACCTTTGAAAAACAAGGCGAGCGGGTAGAAAAACGGTACTTTGCGAATTATCCTTCGCGCGTGATCTGCATTCGCTATCAAAGCGATCGCAAGGCGATGAATTTCGCCTGCGAGATCGCTTCGAAATCGTCTGGTTCTTTGACCGTAGAGGGCGATACGCTCCTGTTTCACGGCGCCGCGAACGGCGCGCGCGGCGTGGACGGCGCGATCCGCTATACCATTGCGGCGCGCCTTCGCACCGACGGCGAACTGTGGGACAACGGCAAACGCATTTTCATCAAAAATGCGGGTACGACGGAAATTTATCTTTCGATCGTCACCAATTTCGTGTCCGACGGCGATCTGTCCGCGCCGCACGAAACGCTCGCCCGCGCGCTTGCGGACAAGGCGTATGCGCGCGGCTACGAAGCCCTCGAAAACGAGCACGTTTCCGATTTTTCCGCCATATACGACCGCGTGAGCCTGCGGTTGGGAAAAGAGACGGGGGACGTTCCCGTCAAAGAATTGCAGCGCCGCTTTGCGGAAGAGGACGACTGCGGTTGGGTGGAACTGTATTTCAATTTTACCCGCTATCTCATTCTCTCTTCGACGAGAAACGGCGCGCAGCCGCCCTCCTTGCAGGGGAAATGGAACGACAAACTTTCTCCGCCCTGGGATTGCAAATACACCGTCAATATCAACCTGCAGATGAATTATTGGAGCCTTGCCCCGCTCGGGCTTTCCGAGTTGTATAATTCTTTGCTCGAAAAGATGAAGGCGGTCGCGAAAAAAGGCAAAAAGACGGCGCGCGAAACGTACGGTATCGAGCGCGGCGACAGTTGGGTGCTGCATCACAATACCGATCTTTGGAACGTATGCGCGCCCATCGACGGCTGCTGGGGGCTTACGCCCGTGTGCGGCGCCTGGCTCATGAACGAACTTTTCACCGCCTACGAATATACGGGAAACGAAGATTTTCTCCGCGAACTGTATCCGCTCTTTCGCGGCTGCGCGCAGTTTTTCTGCGAGTTTTTAGTGCCGTTCGGCGAATATCTCGTCACCTGTCCTTCCACTTCGCCCGAGCGCATGAACGGCGCTCTGGGCTACGTGACCTACGGCAGCGCGCATGACAATCAGATCGTGCGGGAAATGTTCGAACACTATCTCGTCTGCGAAAAACTCGTGCGCGCTGACGCGGCGCTCGAAAAAGAAACGGAAGAAAAGTTGAAGAAACTTCCGCCGCCCGCCGCGGTTTCGGAATGCGGACTCGTGCGCGAATTTTACTTTCACGATTTCGATTATTTAGAAGATACCCACCGCCATCTGGCGCATCTGTACGGCGTGTATCCCGGGAACAGCGTCTTTCGTCAGCACGACAAAGAACTCGACGCCGCCGTGAAAAATACGCTCGACTGCCGCAGCAAGGCGGGCGACTGGACGGGCTGGGGCATCGTGTGGCGCATTGCGCTGTACGCGCGCCTGGGCGACGGCGCGGCGGTTACCGCCATGCTCAAAACATTCCTCGACAGGCGCAACGGCCTGATGCTGGAAAACGGCTTCGGCGCGTTGCCCTATGAAAACGGTTCTGCCTTTCAGTACGACTGCAACGGCGCGTTCCCCGCGGCGCTTTTGGAGACGCTCGTGCGCAGCGAAAAGGGGCGCGTGACGCTCTTGCCCGCGCTGCCCGATTTTCTTAGGGACGGGGAGTTGAAGGGCGTTTGCCTGCGCGGCGCGTTTCGTCTGGAAAAGTTGACGTTCTCCGACGGCAAAGTCACGCGCTGCGATATTTACAGCGAAAAGGGCGGGGCTTTGGATATTTCCGCGAACGGTCGGCTCTATCATTTGGACGCAGAGGCGGACAGGACCTATACGGTCATCGGTTAAAATATTGAAGGAGATAAAATGGAAAACAGCGTATTGAAAGACGTAAAATTCAATGGGAAATTCGGGCTCAAAGGTTTCAGTTCGAAAGAGAGCGGTCACAAAATATTCGACACCCTTACCTGGGAAAACGTTTTTGAGGAGCAGGACTGGACGCTCGCGGAATGGGCGTCGGTACATCCGCTCCGCGCGGATCGGAAACAGGTGAAAGAGGGCGATCGCATCGATTTTTCCACCGAAAGCAAAGTCGTTTCGCTCTGGCCGGGAAAAGGCAAACTTTCTTTTTTCGCGGATACTTCCAAAGAATACGGCGCGCCCAGAAAGAGTGGTGAGGACTGGATCCACCTTTTGCTGGAACAAAAGATCGAGGCGGGCGACCGCGTATATCTCGGCGATATGAAGGCGTTGGATCTGGCGCTCGATTTCAGCGTGGACGAGTGCGAAAATCTGATGCGCCGCGAAGAGTACGATCCCAATCTGCACGCGGCGCAGATCAGTTGGTTTTTTACCGTGGAAAATAACCGCGATACGAAACTGGATTTCGAGGGACGCCCCGATTATCTGTGGTTCGGGCTGCCGCTTTTCGACAACCGCCACGCCGTCATCGACGGCCCGCAGATCTTCCTCGACAGGGGAACGGAAAAAGTCATTTACAGCGTAAAGCGCGCCGAATATATGGAAGAGCCCTTCCGCATAGGGCACAAATATTGCGTGCGCATGGATATCCTTCCCTCCATCAAAAAGGCGTTTGCCGTCGCAAAGGAGCAGGATTGGCTCAAAGGCGCGCGCTGGGAGGATATGGCGATCGGCAGTACCAACCTCGGCTGGGAGATCCCTGGTACCTTCCGCTGCCGCTGTACGTTCGAAAATCTTTCCCTTACGTTCCGTTAAAAATAGAGCCGCTTTTTTCAAAGCGGCTCATTCTCTGCCGCGTCGTCTGCGCGGTTTGCATAAATTGTTGCAAATTCGCTCAAAAACAGTCAAAACGAAAATTTTTTTGTACAGATTTTGCCAGAAGGTTGACAGTAAAAAGACTGAAAAGGTATAATATATTTAATAAGATTCGGCGCTGCGCCGAAAGGAGTTCGCTATGAAAACGATGAACAAATATCGAGGTCTGCCGTTCTGGTGCTGGAACGGAAAACTGGATAAGGACGAGGTGATCCGCCAGGTACATATTTTAAAGGAAATGGGGTTCGGCGGCTTTTTCATGCACAGCCGTACGGGGCTTGCGACCGAGTATCTCGGCGAAGATTGGTTCGATCTTATCCGCACCGCCACGGAAGAAGCGGAAAAATTGGGCATGACCGCGTGGCTGTACGACGAGGACCGTTGGCCCTCCGGCACAGCGGGCGGCGAAGTGACCAAAAAACTCGAATATCAGTTTAAATATATTTCCGAATACGACGGAACCGCCGTTCCCGAAGAGGGCGTATATATCGCGGAGGAGTTGGGCCGTTTTGCGATCAGATTCAATAAAAACAACGAACTTTGCGATTATTATCCCGTCAAAGAGGGCGAACAGCCCAAAGCAGGCTATGTCGTGAAAAAATACCTCGTCGAGCATATGCGGACGCAGGAGTTTTACAACGGTTACACCTATCTCGATACCCTCAACCGCGAGGCGGTGGAGGAGTTTTTGAGATGCACGCACGAGCGGTATAAACAGAAATGCGGCGATCTGTTCGGCAAGACCTTGCTCGGCATATTTACCGACGAGCCGCACCGCGGCGCGCTGCTGAACGGGTTCGGCACGATGAACAAGAACAACGTGAATATGCTGCCGTATTCCTATTCTTTGTTCGAAAAATACCGCGCCGTGAGCGGTATGGATCTGGCGGCGAAACTTCCCGAACTCTATTACAAGCGCGCGGACAGCAAAGTCAACCGCACCATGTATTACTATATTGAAACCATGCAGCAACTGTTTCTGGAATGCTGGGCGATTCCCTATCACGAATGGTGCAAAAAAAATAAGTTGATCGCCACGGGGCACATCCTGCACGAGGACAGCCTCGCCATTCAGACGCTCTTCCAGGGCAGCGTACAGCGCTATTACGAGCATATGGATTATCCCGGCGTGGATATCCTTACCGAGGGCAACCGCGCCTATTGGGTTGCGAAACAGGTGCAGTCGGTCGCGCGTCAGATGGGACAGGAATTCGCTTTGAGCGAACTGTACGGCTGTACCGGCTGGCAGTTCAATTTCCGCAGCCACCGCGACGTGGGCGCATGGCAGACGCTTCTCGGTATCAATCTTCGCTGTCACCATCTGAGTTGGTACACCATGGAAGGCGAGGCAAAGCGCGACTATCCCGCCAGCATCTTCTATCAGTCGGGTTGGTACCGCGACTATCCTTACGTCGAAAATTATTTCACCCGCCTCAACGAGATCGTCAGCAAGGGCGAGCCCCTCTGCGAAACGCTCGTTCTCAATCCCGTGGAGAGCATGTGGCTGTATCCGCGCAAGGGCTGGCTGAAAAACCTCTTCGAATTGACGATTGAAGAGGGCGTGCGTCTGGAAGAGGCGTACATAAAATTGTTTAAGATCCTTACGACGGGGCAGGTCGATTTCGATTACGGGGACGAGGATATTCTCGCGCGCAATTACCGTATCGTACAGGAAGACGGCAATGCGAAACTGATCGTCGGGCGGTCGAAGTACACGGTTGTCGTCGTCAGCGGCATGGATACCGTCCGCTCGTCTACCGTGCGTATGCTCGAAGAATTCGCCGCTGCGGGCGGCGACGTGCTGTTCGCGGGCGATCTTCCCGCATATATCGACGCGAAAGAGGGCGATATCCCCGCCTCGCTCCTTGCAAAGAGCGCGCGCGTCGCGCTCGAACGCGGTGAGATTTTGTCCTATCTTTCCAAACAGAGATTTTTCGAAATAAATTCCGCGGAGATCATCACGACCGTACGCAAGGAGGGGGATACCTGTTATCTCGTCTGCCTCAACGAAGACCGCGAAAACGCGAAGGATGGGCTGACGCTGCGGCTCAACGCTCCCTTGAATATCGAGGAGATCCGTTTGGAAAGGGACGAAGAGTACGGCGTGGCGCGAAATTGCGCCGAACTTCCCGTCCGCTTCGAACCGGGCGAATGCCGCGTGTTCCGCGTATTCGCAAAGGGCAGCGTTCTTCCCGCAAAACGCGTCGAGAACGCAAAAGAGCAAGTGCGGCTGAACGGGCCGTTTGCCTATACGCTCAGCGAAAGAAACGTTCTGCCCCTCGATCTCGCGACCTGGTCCTTGGACGGAAAAGAACACGAAAAACCGCAGGAGATCCTGCGCATCGACCGCGAGATCCGTTCAACGCTGGGCTTGCCCCTGCGCGGCGGCGAAATGATCCAGCCCTGGTACCGTGAAAAGTACGGCATTGCCAAGGCGGAGGCAGGCGAACACGCCGTCGTTTTGACTTACCGTTTCGGCGTAGACGTTCTGCCCGCAAAGGATATGTCCTTCGTTTTGGAGCAGAGCGAACGTTACTCGGTGGAAGTCAACGGAAAACTTCTCGATAAAAAAATAACGGGGCATTGGATCGATCCCTGTTTCGACGAACTCGTTCTGCCCGCGGCATATCTCAGGAAAGGGGAGAACGTCGTCCGCCTTACGGCGAAGTACGAAGATTCGCTCAATCTCGAATGCGCGTATATCTTGGGCGAATTCGGCGTATCGTTACGGGGGAGCGCGGCGACGATATGCAAACTTCCCGAAACGCTCGCGCTCGGCGACGTCACGGGACAGGGGCTGCCTTTTTACAGCGGTTCGATCGCCTATCATACCGGCATCCGCGATTGCCGCGTGAGCGTCGCGCTCGGCGACTGCTACGGCGCGGTCAGCAAGGCGGAGGGCAATTCGCATACCGAATATATCGCATTCGCGCCCTACGAAAGCGGTGTATTCGATTGCAGGGGAGAGTTGAAGATCGTCGTTTCTCTCACCCGCCGCAATACGTTCGGCCCTCTGCATCTTACTTCCGTGCTTTCGCCCTCCTACGGTCCCGAAACCTTCTTGACTTCGGGTGCCGACTACACCGATTCTTATTGTCTGATCCCCCAGGGTATTCTCGGCGATGCGATTGTAAAACTGTATTAAAAAGTTACCCCGTCCGAAAATTCCCGGACGGGGTTTTTGCGGGCGGGCTGATTTTTGTTCAAGTATTTTAGATGGAAAATTTTGGAAAAAATACTTGACAGAATTTTTATAACAGTATATACTATTAACAATAAATGAAGGAAGGTAGATTTTGCCTTTTTACAATTAAAAATTCTGTTGCGATAAACAGTAGTAATTTGTGAGTTTTTCATAAACGATGGATTCGCAAAAAGGGACTAGTCCCTTTTTTTATCGGCTTTTCAGCCGACAAAAAAAGGGACTAGTCCCTTTTTTTATCGGCTTTTCAGCCGACAAAAAAAGGCATTTAATAGATCTCTTTGCTCGTTTCGGCGGCGGTGATTTTTATTGTAACGGCAAAAGTCGATCTTTTTTAAAAAGATATTTGTCAAAATGAAATCAAATAAGGAGAAGTTATCATGACAAAGACAATGAAAACGGGAATTATCGCGGTATTGACCGTTGTTCTGATTGCTGTTTGCTGTCTGTTTGTTGGGACCCTCAACAAGTCGGCGTATGCAGCAAGCCAAGAACAGATTGAAGCCTTCGAAAATCACGTTAAAACCAACTTGGCGAAAGAAGACGATTCGATGTATACCGAAGATCTCTTTGCCGAGAGCGGGTACGTACTTGCCTTTAAACGGGCGAAAAGCCTTTATGTGGAAGGGGCGAGCGAAGAGGTTATGGCTGTCTATAATAAGGTTTTGGAAATTTTCAGAGAGCCTCTCGAATTGGAGTCCTTCGCCACGTCTACCCTTTATTTCAGAATACATAAAATGAACGGTAACGAACTTTTATATACGCAGAACGAGGAGTTACAAGGTTACGAGGCCATTTATAATAAGTATACGGACGGGAGTCATACCGCCGTTGCCGATTATCTGAACGGCGTTTTGGGATTGACCGATAATTTAACGGAAGCCAGAACGCAAATGAATGCGATCGGGGAGAAGATCGCCGCCGCCGTTGCCGCCATCGATCGGATTCAATACTACAATTCCGATACCCAAGAAATGCAGATATATAGTGAGGAAGCAGGCGCTGCGCTGTATATCGTTGCGGACAGCGCGGATTCGATCGGCTATAAATTCACGGAGGATGGCGGCGCTCTTGACGAAACGATAGAAAACAGTGCGACCGCGGCCTTATTCGATATCTACGGTAAAGATTTTACCGCGCTTACCGCCGAGCAGGAAACGGTTTCGAATTATGCTTTCTACGCGGCTGCCGTGGAAGCGTTGCGGGCGCAGTATGACAAGGCAATCGCAGTCATGACCGAAATCGCGGACCTTTCGGATATCATTAACGACGACGTTTGCTATACGGAAGCGGGCAAAGTCAAAGCGGCAAGATCCGCTTACGGGGCGCTGTCCGAATACAATGCAATGGATTCAGTCTCCGCAAATAATTTTAATGATTTGCAGTCGCTCGTATCGAATATTGCAGACCTTGAAGCGATCGAAGCGCGTATAGCGGAAATCGAAACTGCCATCCAAAACACGATCGACGCGATCAGCGCGATCGGAGACGTCGCTTATACCGCAGAGAGCAACGGTAAAATACAGGCTGCCGAAGCCCTTTTTGAGAATCTCGATAAAGATATCAAAGATAACGACACGGCGGAAGGACAAGACCTTATCGTCACCAATTATGCGACGTTGGTTGCGTCGCGCGCGGCGTACGATAAAATGCATGAGCAGGTAGAAACCGCGGTTTCCGCGATCGTGGGGTTGAGCGTCTTTGAAACCGATGGCGATCTCTACGGCGAATTCCTCAAGGTGCAAGGTCTTTATACGGCGCTCGATGCCGAGCAGAAAACGGCGGTCGACGAAACCGTGCCGCAGGATACAGATAAAACCTGCCGCGAATTGTACGCATACTATCAGGCAAAAGCGAACGCTATTTGGGCAAAGGTGGACCCCGTGGTGACGGCGATTAAAAATCTTGGCGACGTTACCATTTCTGTGGAGTTTACCGAAAGATTGAACGCGGCGCGCAAGGCGTACGACGCTTTGAGCGATCAGGAAAAACTGGCTGTTTCGAATTATTCCGAATTACAGGCAAAAGAAGCGGCTTTTAAAGTTCTGATGGATGTTGCGACGCAGTGGGTGGAGGCAGTCGCAGCGATCGAAGATCCTGTGACCATTGAGAATATGGGGCTGGTCGAAACCGCAAAAGAGTTTTTTGAGAGTTTCGAGCAAAATGTGCAGGATGTTTTGAAACAGAGCAACGAATATAAGGATTCTTACGAAAAGTATGCGGATGCAGTAGAACAGTATACTGCTTTATTGAATAAAATTTCCGGATTGGCGGGCAAAATGGCTGATCTTCCCACCGCGGAAATTTCTTTGGACGAAGCGTTTGAACAAAATCTGTTGAATTTCGATCAGGCGGTCACGCCCGTTGTAGATGAATATACCGCTTTGACGGAAAATGAACAGGCGTATCTCCGTGAAAATTATGCCGAGCAATATGCAAACTATCTTGCGGCCACCGAGAACTATGCGCAGTACCACGTGGAATACTTGATCGTAAAGATCGGTTCGGTGGAAAAAATCACACTTGCGCAGGCAGCGGCTATCAGCGAGGCGAGAGATGCGTATGATGCTCTCGACGAATCTTTGCAGAATAAGGTGCGTAACTATGAAGATAAAGAGGGGGCCGAAACTCTGCTCGATCCTACGCTCGTTGCCGCCGAAACGAAACTGAAAGAATTCACCGTCGCGTACGATGCGTGGATAGCCGAAGTAAATAAGTTTGTGCCCGAAGGCACTGCCGTAGCCGATCTGATCTCCGTATCTTTTGAAAAAGTGAACGGACTGAAAGAAGAGTATGAGGCTTTCTTGAAGGAAGTCGAGGAAGATCCTGACGCGACGGCGGCGGTTACCGATTATCTCAAAGAAGGTAAAGCGATGCTCGATGAGGTTGAAGCAAAAGCCAAAGATCTGATCACCGCATTGACAGAGGAATTGAACGAAATCGTAGCCGTACCCGAAGGGGAGCGTTATACCGCGGAATTTATGCTTCGTTTGGAGAATGCGGAAAAGAAATACGGCGAACTCGACGATACCCAAAAAGATATCGCTTACGACGATGAGAATTCGATCATTGCCGCGCTGAATTCCGCTTACGAATCGTTTAAAAATGTTTATGTAATGCAGGTACTCGTAACCGATTATACAGCGTCGGTCGATGCGCTTTATAAAAACGTTGTGACCGATGAAATTTATACCGTTGACGTAGAGGTCATGCTCAACACCTTAAAAGCCGTATATAACGGAATGCCTGCGTATCGCGCGGTCCTTGCCGATGCGTATGCGAAGTTGGGCGAAGTGGAAACCGCGTTCAATGCCGCAAAGGAAGAAGGGAAAGTACTCGGCCTGAAAAACGTGAGCAGTGATATCGCCGCGAAAAACGAAGAGGTCAACGACAGGATCGATCAGGTCGTTGAAGATTTGACCAAAGCGTATGGGGCTGCCGATGCGGCTCTGAAACAGCAGATCGAAGAAACTTTCAACGCGGCCATTGAAGGTTTGGAACAGGCTTACAAGAATGCTGACACTGCGCTGAAAAACTCGATTGCGGAAAATCTGGGCAAGATCGAGAAGGCAACGCAAGATATAGCCGCTCTTAAAACCGAACTCGAAGGCAAGATCGCCGCTGCAAAAGAAGCGCTGGAAGCGGCTGATGCGGAGTTGCGCGATGACTTAAACGCCGCGCTTGCTGAGATCGAACAACTGGCGAAGGATTATGCGGATGCCGATGCTGCGCTCAGAACCGAAATTCTGAACAAAATCAACGAGAAAGCGCAGGAATTGACGACGAAGTACAGCCGGGCCGACGCGGATCTGAAAGCCGAATTGCAGGCGGAAATAGCGAAAGCAGTGGCGGATGCCGTTAAAACTTTGACGGATGGTTACCAGGCTGCCGATAAGGCGTTGAAAGATCAGATCGAAGCAACGATCGACGAACTCGAAGAAGCCCTGATTGCGGATATCGCGGAGTTGGAAGAGTCCTTTACCGCGGCGAAAACCGCGATCGAAGCGGAAGAAGACGCCCGTAAACAGGCGGACGCAGATTTGCAGGCACAACTTGATGCCGCTCTCAAACGCATCGAAGAACTGGAAGCGAATAAAGCGTCGAAGTGGCTGGGAATCATCGCGCTCCTTGTCGGTATCTTCGGCACGGTCGGCGCCGTATGGTTCATCATCGATAAGTTTGCAGGCAAAAAGAATTAAATACAGAACAAAATTCAAGCCGCCGAGGTTTTCTCGGCGGCTTTGTTTTATCTCTGTAAAAGGGCTTTCGTCGGGAATAAAAAAACATCGGCTTTGAAACATTTTGCATCAAAACCGACGTCTTAAACATGGTCGAGGTGACGGGACTTGAACCCACGACCTCTTGGTCCCTAACCAAGCGCGCTACCAAACTGCGCTACACCTCGAAAGCAACATGAATATTATACTATATTTTTTGAAAAAGGGAAATCTTTTTGACCTGTTTTTCGAAAAAATTTTTTAAAATTTTTAAATTTTTTTTTCGCGGCGCAAAAATTCGAGAAAACATTTGCAGCCTTCCGAAACGTCGCGGTAGGTTCTTTCGAAATCGCCCGTGTACCAAGGGTCGGAAATGTCGCGGGGGCTTTCCGAAAAATCCAGCAGGCGGAAAAGTTTATGCGCGGGATCGCCGCCGAAAAAGGAGAGCATATCCGCAAGATTGCGCCGTTCCATGCCGACGAGATAATCGTATTCGGAATAATCGCTCCGCACGATCTTCCGCGCCCGCTTGCCTGCGCAGGAGATGTTGCGCATGGAAAGTTGCGCGGCGGTGCCGCGGTGCACGGGATTTCCCGCTTCTTCGGAAGAAGTGCCCGCGGACGCGACCAAACATATGTCGCTCAAATTTTGCTTTTGCAGCATATCTTTGAATACGAATTCCGCCATGGGCGATCGGCAGATATTCCCGAGGCATACGAACAAAACTTTGACCATGGCGTTATTATAGCATAAATTTTGAAAAGAGGAAAGCAAAATCCGCGTTTTCGTTTGACAAAGGATTGGCGTTTTGTTATAATGAAATGCGTTGATATCGAGGTGTAGCGCAGTTTGGTAGCGCGCTTGGTTCGGGACCAAGAGGTCGTGGGTTCAAGTCCCGTCACCTCGACCAGAGTTCGTAACGGCGCCGTTATCTTTTTCTTAAGAAAAAGATAACGGCGCCGTTATCTTTTTCTTAAGAAAAAGATAATTATATTTCACAGCCGTAATCGGGATTGACAAAAGCGCGGCATATCCATTATAATGACTGAAAACAAGGAGTAACTATGCAAGAAATTTTAAAGGTGGAAAACGTCCGGAAGACTTTTCGGCTTTCCAGACGGCAGCAAAAGATAGAGCGGGCCGAAAGCGAATGGAAAGTCGCGTTGGACGGGCTGTCTTTTTCGGCGTACGAAGGGGAGATCTTCGGGCTTTTAGGTCCCAACGGCGCGGGCAAGACGACCATGCTGCGCATTCTGTCCACCCTCATCAAGGCGGACGAAGGCGAGGCGTACGTAAACGGCGCAAACGTGAAGAGCGAACCAGACAAGGTGCGCGCCTCGCTCGGCTTTATGACGGGCGAACTCAAACTGGAAGAGTTTTTCACGCCCAATTACCTGTTCGGTTTTTTCGGGAAACTGTACGGCATGAGCGAGGAAAAGATCGCCGCCAGGCGGCGGGAACTGTTCGAAAAATTCGGGATCGATAAATTTGCCGAGGTCAAGGTGGGGGAACTGTCCACGGGCATGAAACAAAAAGTTTCGCTCGTTATCTCCATCATCCACGATCCCGCCATCATCGTATTCGACGAGCCGACCAACGGGCTTGACGTTCTGACCGCCAAGGTCGTCACCGATTTTCTGTTGGAACTCAAAGCGCAGGGCAAGAGCGTCATTCTCTCCACGCACATCTTTTCGCTCGTCGAGAAACTGTGCGACAGGGTTGGCGTGGTCATCGAGGGGAAAATGGCTGCCTGCGGCACGCTGGAAGATCTGTGCGGCGGCCGTCCGCTGGAAGAGGTATTCTTTGAAATTTACGAAAGGACGGTGGGGACATACGATGCGTAACGTGCTGACGATCATTCAAAAAGAATTTTCCCGCTTTTTCAGGGATAAGCGGCTGGTGCTCGGCACGCTGCTTTTGCCGGGGCTTCTCATTTTCGTTCTCTATTCCTTTATGGGCAACGCTTTCGCGACGCCGTCAAACGAGCCGTCCAAGATCCGCGTCGTCAATCCCTCGCAGGCGTTTGCCGCGTATATCGGTATGTTGGAAAGCGCGTCGGAGGATTTTCCCTTTGAGTTTACCGATTCGGAAACGAACGACGTAACGGCGGAAAAAGAAGCGCTCGCCAAGGGAGAAGTGCACGCCGTGCTCGTGTTTCCGGAAAATTTCGACGCCGTGCTCGGCGCGGAAAATACAGAGGCGCCCAATGTGGAAGTGTTTTACAATTCCGCCGCGACAAAGTCTTCCTCCGCGTTTTCGGGCTTGACGTCGCTTCTGGACGGCTGGGAGGACATGATGAGCAATCTGTTCGACGTCAACCGCGGCGGCTCCTACGATATCGCAACCAAACAGGAGGCGGAAGCGAGCCTGTACGCCATGATGCTGCCGTTCATCATCATGACGATGCTGTACAGCGGATGTATGGGCATCGCGCCCGAGTCCATCGCGGGCGAAAAGGAGCGCGGCACCATCGCGACGCTTTTGGTCACGCCGATCAAGAGGAGCGAACTCGTCGTCGGCAAAGTCCTGTCGCTGAGCGCTTTATCGTCGCTGAGCGCCATCAGTTCGTTTATCGGAACTTTTTTATCCATACCGAAACTGATAGGCGGCTCCATCGGCTCGACTCTCGGCGCCTACTCTTTCGGTCAGTACGTCAGTCTGTTTCTCATCATGCTGTCGGCGGTGCTCATCATCGTGTCGCTGATCGCGATCATCTCCTCGTTTTCCAAGAGCGTGAAAGAGGCGACCACGCTCGCCGTGCCGCTCATGCTCGTGGTCATGCTCGTATCCGTCACGTCCATGTTTTTCACCGTAGACAGTTCCTCGCACGCGCTCTTTCTCATTCCCATCTACAACTGCGTGCAAATGATGAGCGAAATATTCGCGTTCGATTTCAGCGGCGTCAACCTCGCGGTCACGCTCGCGAGCAACCTCGCGTACGTGGCGGCGCTGGTGTTCGTGCTCGCGAAAATGTTCAAGAGCGAAAAAATCATGTTCAACCATTAAAAGAAAAAAGCCCGCGGGCATTGCCTGCGGGCTGATTTTTTTCGGTTTAGTCTTTGAACAGGCGGTTGAGCCTTCTTGAAATGGAACGGATATTCTCGCGCACCGCGCTGCGGGCGCTGCCGCCCACGACTTTGCGCGCTTCTACCGATTTGTTCACTTTGACGACGGTCAGGATATCTTCTTCGAAGAGGGAAGAGAACGTCTGATACACGAACAGGTCGAGTTTGTCGAGCGACTTGCCGTTTTCGATGCAGTGGCGCACGATCTGTCCCGTCACCGCGTGCGCGTCGCGGAAAGGCATTCCTTTCATCACGAGGTAATCGGCAACGTCCGTCGCGGTCGAGAACCCGCCCGCCGCCGCGAAACGCATGCCGCGCGTGTCGAAGGAAATATTCTGCAAAAGTTCGGTAAAGATGCCGAGGCAGTTCAAAACGGTCTCTTCCGCGTCGAACAGCGGCTCCTTGTCCTCTTGCAAGTCTTTATTATAGGAAAGGGGGATTCCCTTGATGACGGTCAAAATCGCGGTCAGATCGCCGTATACGCGCCCCGTCTTGCCGCGGATGAGTTCGGGGATATCGGGGTTCTTTTTCTGGGGCATGATGGAAGAGCCCGTCGAATACTGGTCGGAAATTTCGATGAAGCCGAACTCGTCGGTCGAATAGACGATGAGATCTTCGCAGAAACGCGAAAGGTGCGCCATGACGGTCGAACAGCAGAAAATATATTCGGCCACGAAATCGCGGTCGGATACCGCGTCGATCGAATTCTGCGAAATTTCGGAGAAGGAGAGAAGGCTTGCGGTCATGCGGCGGTCGATGGGGAAATCCGTGCCCGCGAGCGCGCAACTGCCGAGGGGCATCACGTCGGCGCGCTTGTAGCAGTCGGTAAAGCGTTCCAGATCGCGCAGAAACATTTCGCTGTACGCGTTGAAATACTGGGCGACGGAAATTGGCTGGGCGCGGCGCATATGCGTATAGCCTGGCATGATGAACTGGATATTGTTGTTCGCCGTCTCCAATAAAACGTTGACGAGCGCGCGCAGGCGCGAACTGATATTGACGATGCTGTCCTTTACGTACAGTCTGAGATCGGTCGCCACCTGGTCGTTGCGCGAACGCGCGGCGTGCATCATTTTGCCCTTGCTGCCGATGCGCTTGATCAGTTCGTTTTCGATGAAAGTGTGAATATCTTCGGCACCTTCGATGGTCAGGCTGCCTTTTTCGATGTCGGCGACGATGTTGACGAGGGTATCGCTGATCAGTTCCGCGTCGTCCTTGGGAATGATCTGCGTTTCGCCCAACATTTTTACGTGCGCGATGCTCGCGAGAATATCGTGCCAGTACAACTTATAGTCGAACGACAGCGATTGGTTAAACTCGTCCGCGCTCTTCGCGCTCGGTTCGGTGAATCTTCCTTCCCACAATTTCATGATTTATATCTCCGTTTTAGATTTAAGTCGAAATCATTTGACTTATTCCGAGGAAAACTTTAAAATATGATAGTAATTCTCGGTTACTACTATTCTAATATATTTTATGAAAAAATTCAAGTTATTTTTGTGATTTTATCAAAAGAGAGTGAAATTTGATTATACTGGGCATCGACCCGGGGCTTGCGACCCTCGGTTACGGAATTTTGGATAAGGATAAGGGCGGCAACGTGCGCCCGCTCGATTACGGCGTGGTGCTCACGCCCAAGGAAGAAAATCTTCCCGTGCGTCTCGCCATGCTCGAAGAGGGCATCGCTAAAATTTTAGATAAATTCACTCCCGACGAAGTGGCTGTCGAGGAACTTTTTTTCAGCAAAAACGTGACTACGGGCATCGCGGTCGCCCATGCGCGCGGCGTAGCGCTCTTAACGTGCGTCAAGCGCTGCGGCCGTCTGTTCGAATATACGCCCATGCAGATCAAGCAGGCGCTGACGGGCTACGGCAAGGCGGACAAGCGCCAGATGCAGCAGGTGACGGCGTCGCTGTTAAAGTTGAAAAGCATTCCCCGTCCCGACGACGCCGCCGACGCGCTCGCCGTCGCTTTGTGCCATTCCTATACGTCGCGGCTGTCTTCGCTGTTCGGGATCTGAGGAGAAAAATATGATCGGTTATATCAAGGGAAAGGTGATCCACTCGGAAGCGGGGGTGATCCTTCTGGAAAATAACGGCGTGGGGTACGAACTCGTCTGTTCGGGCGCGGCGTTCGCACGGCTCGTCACCGACGGCGCGGGCGAGGCGTATACCTATCTGCAAGTGAAGGAAGACGGGCTGACGCTGTTCGGTTTCGTGAGTATGGAGGAGAAAAATATGTTCCTGAAACTCACCACCGTGTCGGGCGTGGGGCCGAAAATGGGCATAGCCATTCTTTCGCAGATGAATATCAACGAGATCGCCGTCGCCATCGCCACATCCGACGTAAAAGGTCTTTGCGCCGTCAAGGGGCTGGGCAAAAAGACGGCGGAGCGCATCATATTGGAACTGCGCGAAAAGGTGGGGGCGGCGGAACTCGCCCCGCAGAAAGGACAGCCCGTCATACCCGCGGCGGACGGGGAGGACGATGCGATCGTAGGGCTGATGTCGCTCGGCTATACCCGCGCGGAGAGCGCCAAAGCGGTCAAACGCGCCAAGGAGAGCGGCGCCGCGAGTCTGGAAGATATCATCATGACCGCGCTCAAAAGCATGTAAACGGCGGAGATTTTTATGGATTTCGAAGAATACGACGACGAACGGCTCGTCATGAGCACGCGGGGTGAACTGGATAGCGAAGAAAACGTTCTGCGCCCCAAGAGCATGGCGGACTATGTCGGGCAAAAAAAGGTAAAAGAGAATCTGGGCGTGTATATCTCCTCGGCGAAAATGCGCGGCGAGGCGCTCGACCACGTCCTCTTGTACGGCCCTCCGGGACTTGGAAAGACCACGCTCGCGCACATCATCGCCAACGAACTGGGCGTGCAGATCAAACTGACCAGCGGCCCCGCCATCGAAAGAGGCGGCGATCTGGCGGCGATCCTCACCAACCTCAACGAGGGCGACGTGCTCTTTATCGACGAGATCCACCGCCTCAACCACTCGGTGGAAGAAATACTGTATTCCGCCATGGAGGATTACGCGCTGGACATCATCGTCGGCAAAGGGCCGTCGGCGCGCAATATCCGTTTCAGTCTGAAAAAATTCACGCTCATCGGCGCGACCACCAAGGCGGGTATGCTCGCCTCGCCTCTTCGCGACCGTTTCGGCGTTTTGTGCCGTCTCGATATGTACACCCCCGACGAACTTTCCGAGATCGTCACGCGTTCGGCAAAGACGCTGGGCATCGGCATGGAGGAGCGCGCGGCGAAAGAGATCGCCCGCCGCTCGCGCGGCACGCCGCGTATCGCCAACCGCCTGTTGAAGCGGGTGCGCGATTTTTCCGCCGTGGGCGGCAACGAACTCGTGAAATACGAGGACGCGCGCTACGCACTGAAAAAAATGGAGATCGACGACTTGGGACTGGATGAGACCGACCGCAATCTTCTGCGCGCGATCATCGAAAAATTCAACGGCGGCCCCGCGGGGCTGGAAACGCTCGCCGCGACCATCAACGAGGACGCGAACACCATCGAGGACGTGTACGAACCGTACCTCATGCAACTCGGCTTTCTCGCGCGCACGCCGCGCGGCCGCGTCTGCCTCAAAGGCGCATACGAGCATATGGGCGTAAAGATGTCCGACAAGGTGCGCGCGCAAATTTCTATGTTCGATGAATAAAGCGGAAATACTGAAAATCGCGCTCGCGCAGTCTGCGATCGACTGCGCCTGTTTGCCCGAGGATTTTTTGCGCGGGAATTATGTGATCGGCGAGGCGGCAGAAAACCCGTCCGCGCGCGTATATATCCGCCGCCCGCAGGTTTGCGACATGGTTTCCTACGGCTCCAACGTCGTGGCGGCGGCGCGCACCGATCTGTTTCCCGCTCTCGAAAAATATCTTTCGAGCGTCGATGCGGCGCACGCTTTCGAAACGCCGAATCTATTGGCGTTCAACGAACTTGTTGCGCCCTTCGGGTTGAAAGTCTGTTTTATGGCGGAATACTTTTTGCCCGATCCCGATAAATTGCCCGCCGTCGACTGCGGGTTGCGTATCCGCCTGCTTTCTCCGCGGGAATTTGCGCACTTGTACCTTCCCGCATGGCAAAACGCCCTCTGCGCCGAACGAAAAGAATACGACGTGCTCTGCGCGGCTGCGTACGACGGCGACACTCTGGCAGGGCTTGCGGGTTGTTCGGCGGACTGCTCCGAGATGTGGCAGATCGGCGTGGATGTGCTTCCCGCGTACCGTAAAAGGAACGTTGCCGCGGCGTTGACTTCGCGGCTGGCGAAAGAAATATTGCAGGCGGGGAAAGTGCCGTTTTATTGTGCTGCGTGGTGTAATCTGCCCTCCGTGAAAAACGCGCTGAAATGCGGGTTTTACCCCGCGTGGACGCAGATGACCGCCATGCCCGCCGAATTTGTCGAAAATTTTTTAAACGGTCAGGATAAACAATGCTGAAAAAAAGCGATTATTATTACGATCTTCCCGAAGAGTTGATCGCCCAGACGCCCGCAGAACCGCGCGATTCTTCCCGCCTTCTGGTCTACGACAGGGCGACGAACACCACAGAACACAGGATATTCCGCGAGATCACCGAATACCTGCGGGCGGGCGACGTGCTCGTCGTCAACAATACGAAGGTTTTGCCCGCGCGCCTTTTCGCCTTTACGAAAAACGGCGGCAGGGTGGAAATCCTTTTATTGAAACGCCTCGATCTCACGCATTGGGAAGTGCTCGTAAGGCCCGGGAAAAAAGCCAAAACAGGCGTCGAACTTTTCATTTCCGAGGAACTTTCGCTCGTCGTGAAAGACCGCACCGAAACGGGCGAGCGCATCGTGGAATTTTTATTCGACGGCGTATTCGAGGATATCGTGTCCCGCGCGGGCACCGTGCCGCTTCCGCCGTATATCCATGAAAAACTCGAAGATCCGGACCGCTATCAGACGGTCTACTGCAAGACGGACGGCTCCGCCGCCGCGCCCACCGCGGGACTGCACTTCACCGAGGAACTTTTGGCGAAAATAAAGGGCATGGGCGTAGAGGTCGCGGAAGTCCTCCTGCACGTGGGACTTGGCACCTTCCGTCCCGTCAAGGAAGACGATCTGACCGACCATAAAATGCACTCGGAATTTTACAGGGTGGACGAAAAAGCCGCCGAAACCGTCAACGCTGCCAAACGGGAGGGGCGCCGCGTCATCGCGGTGGGCACGACTTCGGTGCGCACGTTGGAGAGCGTGGCGGACGAAAACGGATTTTTGCGGCCTTGCAGCGGCGATACGGAAATATTCATTTACCCGCCGTATCGGTTCAAGTGCGTGGACGCACTCGTCACGAATTTTCATCTGCCCGAAAGCACGCTCATCATGCTGATCTCCGCCCTGATGGGGCGCGAAAACGCGCTCGCCGTCTACCGCGAAGCCATCGAAAAGAAATACCGCTTTTTCAGTTTCGGCGACGCGATGTTCATAAAATAATCGTAAGGATAATACATTGGCTGAAAAATTTTCATTCGAAATCATCAAGACCGATCCCGAAACGGGCGCGCGCGCGGGCGTATTCCACACGCCGCACGGCGATATTCAGACGCCCGTATATATGTCCGTGGGCACGCAGGCGACCGTCAAGGGCGTCCTCCCCAAGGACTTGAAGGAGGCGGGCAGCCAGATCGTGCTCGCCAACACCTATCATCTCTATATGCGCCCCGGGCACGAACTGGTCAAAAAGGCGGGCGGACTGCACCGTTTTATGAACTGGGACAGACCCATTCTGACCGACAGCGGCGGCTTTCAGGTGTTTTCGCTCGCAAAACTCAATAATATCAGGGACGAAGGCGTCTGGTTCAATTCCCATATCGACGGCAGCAAGCACTTTTTTACGCCCGAAAAGGTCATGGAGATCGAAAACGCGCTGGGTGCGGATATCATCATGCAGTTCGACGAATGCAGCGAATACGGCGTGGACGAAAAGTACGCCGCACGCGCGCTCGACAGGACGGCTGCCTGGCTGGAACGCTGCGCGGCGGCGCACGCGAATCCCGAACAGGCGCTCTTTCCCATCGTGCAGGGCAATTTCTTTGCCGATCTGCGCCTGAAAAGTCTGGAATACGCCAAACCTTTCGCGAAACACGGCATCGCGATCGGCGGATTGTCCGTCGGGGAGCCGAAACCTCTGATGTACGAAATGCTTGACGTTTTGCAGCCCGCTCTGCCCGTAGACGTGCCCCGCTATCTGATGGGCGTCGGCAGTCCCGACTGTCTGATAGAGGGCGTGATGCGCGGCATCGACATGTTCGACTGCGTCCTCGCCACGCGCATCGCCCGCAACGGCACGGCGCTCACGTCCAAGGGCAAAGTGGTCGTGCGGAACGCCGTTTATAAAGAGGATTTTTCCCCGCTCGACGACGAGTGCGACTGCTACTGCTGCAAAAACTATTCCAAAGCGTACCTTCGTCACCTCGTGAACGCGGGGGAGATGCTCTCGTCCATGCTGCTTTCCCTGCACAACATCACCTTTTTGAACAAACTGATGCGGGATATGCGGCAGGCGATCCTGGACGGAACGCTTGCGGAATTTCGCCGCGCTTTTTACGCGAAATACGGCGAAAACTGAAACGGGAATGTGTTAAAACGGTAAAATTTTACAACTTTTCACGATTTTACGTTTGAAATACTTGCAAAAAAGGCATAAACGTACTAATATAGTAATTAACAAATCGTAAGGAGAATAAAATCATGTTGTTCAACATTCTGGCAGAGGAAGGAGGCAAGACCAATAACTGGACTTCGTACATCCTCATCATATTAGTCGTGGTCGTACTCGTGGGATTTTTCGTCTGGTCTGCGATTTCCAATAAGAAAAAGCAGAAACAGTTCAACGACACGATCAACGCGATCAAACCCGGCAGCAAGGTCAAGACCATCGGCGGTATCTGCGGCACGGTCGTTTCCATCGACGGCGAAGAGAACACTTTCGTTCTGAAAACGGGCGAAGAGGGCAGCGAATGCTATATCAAATTCGATAAGCAGGCCATCTATCAGACGGACGCGAAACCCGAACCCGCGCAGGAAGAAGCGCCCAAGGCGGAAGTAAAGAGCGAGGGTGCGGAAGAAGTGTTCGAAGAGAGCAAGGAAGAAGAAAATAAGCCCGAAGACGAAACGAAATAAGTTTCTTACGGTCTAAAAAACAAAACCTCGGCATAGATTGAGAGTATGAAATCTTGCGGAGGTTTTTTTATATGCAGAGATCGGGATTGAAGGGCGGCGCCGTCGAAGTGGGCAAGAGCGTGGGGATATCCGTCATCGTGACGCTCGCGGCGGTTTTGCTGTTCGCTTTTCTCATCAAAATATTTTCCATCGGCTCGTCGGTCATCACGCCCGTCAATCAGGTGATCAAGGCGCTCGCCATCTTTTTGGGCTGTCTTTTGTCGCTGCGCGATACCAAGGGCTGGCTCAAAGGCGCGATCGCGGGGATACTGGTCATTTTGTTCACCTATTTCATTTTCGCCATCATCGCGGGGGAGATCTCGTTCGGGCTTTCCAACGTGCTGGAATTTTTATTCGGGGGCGTCGCGGGCGCCATCAGCGGCGTCATCGCCGTCAATTTGCACGGCGCGCAGCAGTAAAAAACGCTTGCCTTTTTTCCGCGGATAGTGTACAATATTGGAAAAGCGAGAAAAAGGAGATGCATTATGAATAAGATCAAGACGATCGCCCGCCCCGCGGAAAGAAAGATCACGGGCTGCGGCGAATGCAGAAGCACCTGTCAGTCCGCGTGCAAGACCAGTTGCACGGTCGGCAACCAGTCCTGCGAACGGATTTCCAGAGAAAACGACCCCGAAAAAAATAACTGATGAATTTTCGTTTCAGGAGCAGAAGGTCTGCTCCTGAAATTTTGTAAAAAGGATATTTCCATGGTACATGTTTTTCACTATCAGGACAAGCATTACATATTCGATACGGGCAGTTCTTCCCTGCACGAATGCGACGAAAAGACCGCGCGCTGTCTAAGACACAAACTCGGCGAAAGCGTCGACCTTTCGGATATCTCCGAAGAGGAAATAAGCGCGGCGGAGGTGGACTTTGACGAACTGAAACAGGCGGGACTTCTGTTCGCGCCCGAGGAAAAGGCGCGCCCCGTCAAGAGCAACGAGGTCAAGGCGCTTTGTCTGCATATCTGCCACGACTGCAATCTGCGCTGCAAGTACTGTTTTGCGGACGAAGGGACTTACAAGTCGCGCCGCGAGTTCATGTCTTTGGAAACGGCGAAAAAAGCGATCGATTTTCTCATCGAAAATTCGGGTTCGCGCAAGATTTTGGAAACCGACTTTTTCGGCGGCGAACCGCTCATGAATTTCGACGTAGTCAAAGAGACCGTCGCCTACGCGAAAGAAGAGGCGGCAAAGCGCGGCAAAAAATTTCTCTTCACTCTCACGACGAACGGACTTTTGCTGAAAGACGACGTTGCGGAATTTCTCAATAACGAGATGGAAAACGTCGTTCTGAGCCTGGACGGCAGGCAGGAAGTGCACGACGCCGTCAGAAAGACCGCGAACGGCAAGGGCAGTTTCGATCTCGTCATCGAAAACATCAAAAATTTCGTGCGCATCCGCGGGGACAAGCACTATTACGTGCGCGGCACGTTCACCGCGAAAAATCTCGATTTTTATAAGGACGTTCTGTTCCTCGCGGACAGCGGCTTCGATTCGATCTCCATGGAACCCGTGGTCACGGATATACCCGACCTCGCCATCGGCAAAGAACATCTCGAAACGGTCGCCGCGGGTTACGACGCGCTGTGCGACGAATATCTCAAACGCTACGCGGCGGGAAAAGGGTTCAACTTTTTCCATTTCAACGTAGATCTGGAGGGCGGACCGTGCCTTTCCAAGCGCGTGAGCGCGTGCGGCGCGGGCAACGAATATTTTTCCGTCACGCCGTCGGGCGATCTGTATCCCTGCCATCAGTTCGTGGGAGATGCGCAGTTTTGCATGGGCAACGTGTACGAAGGGACTTTGGACGAAAAGATCCGCGAAAAGTTCAAAAATTCCTGCCTGTTCACGCGCAAAAAGTGCGATGGCTGTTTCGCAAAATACATATGCAGCGGCGGTTGCAGCGCCAACAACTATCACTTTAACGGCGATATCGACGAACCGTACGGGATCACCTGCGAAATGATGAAAAAGCGCGTGGAAAACGCCATGCATATTCTCGCGGAAAAAAAGAAACTGCAAAAATAAAATTTCCGCCGTACCGTGAAGGTACGGCGTTTGTCTCTCGGAGGAAGTATGGAACATCGCATCGAAAAGGGCGAAAACGTATTTATCCATTCCCGCGCCTACGTGGCGGGCAACGTGACCTTGGGCGATAACGCCAACGTCTGGTGCGGGGCTTGTATCCGCGGCGATCTTGCGCCCGTAAAAATCGGCGGGAACACCAACGTGCAGGACAACGCGACCGTGCACGTGGGGTACAACGTTCCCTGCGAGATCGGTTCCGGCGTGACGGTGGGGCACAACGCCGTGGTGCACGGCGCGAAGATCGGGAACAACGTGCTCGTCGGCATGGGCGCGATCGTGCTCGACGGCGCGGTCGTGGAGGACGGGTGTATCCTCGGCGCGGGAACGCTCGTCCCGCCGAACAAGGTCATTCCCGCGGGCAGCGTCGTCGTGGGCAATCCCTATAAGATCGTGCGGCGCGCGGACGGGAAGGATCTGGAAAGCATTCTTTTGAACGCAAGCGCCTATATCGAACTGGCAAAGGCGTACCGCGGCGAGTGATTTTTATGATAATCCGATAAAAAAGGAAAAAAACATAAATTTTACACTTGACTTAATCGGTGATATTTAATATAATATTTGAGTATATTTGTTATTTTGCATTTTTATGCTTAAAATCATCTCTAATTTGCAGGAGGAAGCAATGGGCAAGAAAAAATCGGTGGCGTTGATCGTTCTCATTTCCCTGATACTCGCCGTATTATTGGCAATGAGCGTCGCATCGTTTTCGGTTCCGTCCACCGTTAAGAACTACAATTCGCTACTCAGCGTCATCGACCTTGGGTGCGATCTCGGCGGCGGATATCAGACCGTTATGTACCCCGAAGGCGTGATTTCCAAAGAGGAATATCAGTCTTTGGTCGAAGCGGACGAGGCGAGCGCCGAGGACTATACGGCATACAAGGGCGTGTATCTTTCTACGGATATCTACTCGAACAATGAAATTTCCGAAACTTTTCAGTCGGAATTCGACACGGCGCTGAAAATCATTCAGAGAAGATACGAGAACAAAGGCTTTTCCGATTATAAACTCCGCGTACAGGATGACTATACCATTATCGCGGAGATCCCCGATACGGACGAAGACGCGGACAACGTGTTCGAAAAACTCGCGCTTTCGGGCATGCTCACTTTCCGCAGTTCCGCTTCCACCGCCAACTCCCGCAACGTTCTGATGGAGGGCACCTCCGAATATATCAAGAGCGTGGAAGTTTCCGGCAGCGACGAGACCTATTACGTCGTTCTGAACTTCACGAAAGCGGGCCGCAAAGAATTTACCAAGATCACGACCGACCTTGCGGCGTCGTCTTCCTCCGATTCGAGTTCCGGCTCTTCCTCCGGCGCGTCGCTGTACGTTTTCATGGGCACCGAACAGTTGATGAACGTGAGCGTCACCGAAGCGATCGACCAGAACTACGTCGCCATCAGCGGTTTCACCACCCGCTCCACGGCAACTTCCGTATCCGTGGTCCTCGATACCGCGTTGCATGAAAGCGACCGTTTCGATCTTACCTTTACGAATTCGGGCGCCGCGTCCTTTACGGCGACCATGGGCGAACACGCCGCCCTTTATATCGCCATCGCGTTCGGCGTCGCCGTCCTCGCGATGATCGTGGCGTTCCTCATCCGTTACAAGGGGATGGGACTGGCCCACGTGTACGGTTTTCTTTCCTTTGCCGTCATCTATATCCTGTGTATCGCGCTGATAGACGGAATACAGTTGACAATGGGCGGAGTGATCGCTATTCTGCTGGCGTCGGTCATCGCGCTCGCTTGCAACCTCCTCGCATTCAAAAACATTTCCGACGAGTTCTATTCGGGCAAGACGCTGAACGCGGCGGTCAAATCGGGATACAAAAAGAGCCTTGCGTTCACCATCGACATTCATGTGATCCTGCTCATCGCGGCGATCGTGCTGTGGCTCATCTCTGCGTCGGTCGTCAAATTCGCGGCGCTCATATTCCTCATCGGCATCGTGATTTCCGCGCTGACCACGCTTTTACTGACAAGATTCTATCTGTATCTCTTCTTGTCCTCGGCAAAGAATAAGATTGCCTTCTGCAATTTCAAGAGGGAGGAACTCGAAGATGACTAAAAACAATAAATGCCTGTTTATCTCTTTGGCTGTGAGCCTCGTACTCATAATAGTAGGCGTCGTCATGTTCTCGGTGCTCGGCGGCTTTAACGACGACGGCTTTACCAAGGACAAGACCGTCATCACCGTGACGGGCGATCCCATCGTCACCGTGCGCGAAGATTTCCGCAACGATCTGGACGAACTGTGCAAAACGACGCTCGAAGACGCGGGCGCGAAAGTCGGCGGCGGCCGTTATCTGGAAACGACGGACAAGGGGACTTTCGAATACACTTTGAACGGCAGTTACGACGAAGCGACGCTGGAAACGTACGTAAAGGCGCTGGAAACGGCGATCTCCACCCAGAAAGCGGGCGAAACCGATAAGACGTTCGGCGAGACCTCCTTTATCTACGTGGCGCAGCACCGCCAGAACAATCTCGATTATTATAAGTATATGTGGACGTTCGCCATCGCGGCGGCAGTCGTGGTCGTGCTCGCGTTCGCATACTTTGCCATCCGTTTCAATCTCGGCATGGGCATCGCGATGGGCATTGCTGGCGTGCACGACGTTCTGCTCGCGCTTGCGCTCGTTGCGCTCCTTCGCATCCCCGCGGGCGTCGGTATCGCGGCGATCGGGGCGTTCGCTTTGCTGTTCTCGGTATTCTTGAACGGGTTCGTATTCGGCAGAATGCGCCGCGACTTCAAGAGCGACGAATATAAGGAACTTCCCGCAAGAGAGGCCGTGGAGAGATCCGCGAAAGGGAGCCGCAAACCCGTATTCGTGACTGCGATCATCATGCTCGCCGTCATCGTAGTGCTGGGCGTGATCGGCGTCGTCACGGGCTTCGATCTGACTTCGTTCATGCTCTGCGCCTTAGTAGCGGTGCTCGTCAACACCTATTCTTCACTCGTGCTTTCTCCTTCGATCTTCGCCGTTTTCAAAGAAAAATTCGATGCGGCAAAAGCGAAAAAAGCGAAATACAATTTCGATGCGGAGAAGAAAAAGCAAAAAGAAAAGGTTCAAACCGTCGGCGAAGCCAAAAGCGAATCTTAACAACAAAAATAAAAAGGCGGGTTTTATTTCCCGCCTTTTTTTGCATTTCGGCAATCACATAAATTTCCAAAGGACACGCGATGAAACGACTCATACGGGATTACGAATACTCCCAGGAACAACTGAATACCATACGCGGGCTCGCAAACGCGTGCGGACTGAACGAGATCACCGCCAGGATCCTTTATGCGCGGGGCGTGGACACCAAGGAGAAGGCCGAACGCTTTCTCTCGCCTTCGCGCGCGCACTTTCTCTCGCCGTTTCTGATGTCGGGCATGCGCGAACTCAAAGCGCTCATCGACGAAACGATGGCGGCGGGCGGGCATATTCTCGTGTTCGGAGATTACGATGCGGACGGCGTGTGCGCTTCGTCCATACTTCTCAGCGCTCTTTTGGAATACGGCGCCGACGCCTCCGCGTACGTTCCCGAACGCGCGGAAGGGTACGGCATGAAAGAGGAGTCGCTCGCAAGGCTGATAGACGAGCGCAATCCCTCGCTGGTGATCTCCGTGGACTGCGGCATTTCCAACCGCCGCGAAGTTGAATACGTATGTTCCCGCGGCGTGAAGATCGTCGTAACAGATCATCACGAACTTCCCGACGAACTGCCGTCCTGCGTGATCGTCAATCCCAAACTGAAAGACGATTATCCTTACGACAACCTCTGCGGCGCGGGCGTGGCGTTCAAAGTCGCCTGCGCGCTGCTCGGCGAAAAGGCGTATAAACTTTTAGACCTCGCCGCCATCGCGACGGTCGCGGACAGCGTGCCCCTTTTGGGCGAAAACCGCGACATCGTCAGCGAGGGGCTCAAACTCATCAACAAAAAACCGCGGGAGGCGATCTCGCTCCTTGTCGGTTCCAAGGGCGAAACTCTCAGCGCCCAGTCGCTCGCTTTCGTCATCGCGCCGCGCATCAACGCCGCGGGACGCATGGGCGACGCCGGCTGCGCTTTGAGGCTTTTTACGGCGCGTTCCTCGGCGGAAACGTACGAACTCGCGTGCAAACTCAACGAATACAATATCGAGCGTCAGCAGGCCTGTGACGAGGTCTACAAGAGCGCCAAGGAAAAGATCGCCCGCGAGGGTGCGTTCGGCAACGTCATCATGCTGTTCGACGAGGAGTGGAACACGGGGCTGGTCGGCATCGTCGCCGCAAAAATTTGCGAAGAGTTCAACCGTCCCGCCATTCTCTTCGTGCGAAAAGGCGATTTATTGAAGGGCTCTGCCCGTACCGTCGAGGGCATCAACATTTACGAGGCTCTGCGCGCCTGTTCGCAGTATATCGAAGAATTCGGCGGACATTCGCAGGCGGCGGGCGTCAACGTGCGCGCCGAAAATTTCGAAAAACTCAAAGACGCGCTCGGCGCGTATCTGGAAGAAAATTACGGCGAGGAAACGTATATTCCCGCCGTCAGCGTTGCGGAGAAAATCGAGGCGCCCGTGAGCCTGCGGCTCGCCAAGGAATTCGAGCGTCTGGAACCGTTCGGCGTGGGCAATAAAAAACCTCTCTTCTATATCGAGGGGAACAAACTGGAAGTGCGCCGCCTGAAAGCGGGCTCGCCGCACCTCGGCATCCGCTGCGAATATCTCGACCTCGTATGGTTCGGCGGCGAGCGGGCGATGCCCGTGCTCGGCGCGGATATCGGCAAAAAGATCGTCGTGGAATGTTCGGTTTCGAAATTCCGCGGCGCGGAGTACGTGCGCGGCACCGTGCGCGAACTGATCGCAGGCGAGCGCGGCGGCTCGTGCGGGCTGTACGTGTTCCGCAGCAACCTTTTGCGGCTCAAAGAGCCGAAAGTCGGCGTCGGGATCGAAAAAAAGACGGCGGACGAACTTCGCGTTTTCATCGAAGAAAAGCGCAAGTCCTGCCGATACGGGCTGTTGGTGATTTCCTCCGACGGCGCCGCGGACGAATTTGCCGAGAGCCTTCGCGGAATGGAAACGGACATCTTCAATCTCTCCTCGCAAAACGTGGGCAACGCGTATCTCATCGCGCCCGCGGCCGACGCCTCCGTTTCGGGGTATCGCGACGTGGTGTGGCTGGATACGCCCGCGGACTGCAATATCCGCGAACTGGCGGGAAAACGCGTGCTCGTCAACGGGGAAAAATGCGGCTATGACGATATCGCCGCGCTGGAAACGTCGCGTTCGTTTCTCGCGGAATTATACTCCGCGGTCCGCTCGAAAAACCTGCGCGGCGAGAGCAGCGTGGAGGCGGCGCTCGCGTTCGGGGAAGGGTACGACGAGAAACAGACGGTATTCGCGCTGGAAGTATTCGCCGAACTCGGCTTTATTCGGTTCGAAAACAATAAAGTCTGCGTCGCGCGTGGCGTGCGCGCGGAACTTGCCGATTCGACGCTCTATCAAGCCGTTTGCCGCCTGAAAGGAGAATGATATGGACACCGTACTGCAAGTCATTTACGAAAACTACAAAGGCGAAGACAGAGAGGTGCTCGTGCGCGCCTATCACTATGCGGAAGAAGCGCACAGCGGGCAGAAGCGCGCCTCGGGCGAGGCGTATTTCATTCATCCCTGCGCGGTGGCGAAGATCCTCATCGAACTGGGGCTGGACAGCGCGACCGTCGCGGCGGCGTTTCTGCACGACGTGATCGAGGATACGCCCGTGACCGAAGCGGACATCCGCTCCAATTTCGGCGACGAGATCTTAGGGCTGGTCAGCGGCGTCACCAAACTGGATAAGATCGTCTTTAAGTCGAGGGAGGAAGAGGAAGCGGAAAACTTCCGCAAAATTTTCGTGGCGATGGCGAAGGATATCCGCGTCATCATCATCAAACTCGCCGACCGCCTGCACAATATGCGCTCGCTGAATTTCCTTTCCATCGAGCGGCAGAAGAAAATGGCGCAGGAAACGCTGGACGTGTATACGCCGCTCGCGGGCAGGCTGGGTATTTCGCAGATCAAGTGCGAGTTGGAAGATCTGTGCCTGAAATACCTCGACCCCGAGGCGTACGAATATCTGGTGGAAAATATCCACCAAAAACTGTATGAGCGCCACAATTTCGTCGATTTCGTCGTCAAAGAGATCAAAAAGATTTTGGACGAGAGCAAAATAGAGGGCGAAGTGTTCGGACGCCCCAAACATTTTTATTCCATCTATAAAAAGATGAAACAGCAGAACAAGACGCTCGACCAGATCTACGATCTGACCGCGGTGCGCGTCATCGTCAACACCATCGACGAGTGTTACGAAGTGTTCGGAAAGATACACAAGTGCTGGAAACCCATTCCGGGGCGCATCAAGGACTATATCGCGACGCCTAAGCCGAATATGTATCAGTCGCTGCACACGACCGTCGTCACGAACTTCGGACAGCCCTTTGAAATTCAGATCCGCACCTTCGAAATGCACCGTACGGCCGAGTTCGGTATCGCGGCGCATTGGAAATACAAGGAGAAAAAGGGCGAGGATACGGCCTTTACCGAGCGCCTTTCCTGGATCAGGGAAGTGCTCGATTGGGAAGGGGGACTGAAAGATTCCACCGACTTTATGAAGTCGCTGAAAACGGAATTATACAGCACCGAACTACTGGTATTTACGCCCAAGGGCAAAGTCATTTCCCTGCCGCGCGACGCGACGCCCATCGACTTCGCGTACGCCATTCACAGCGAGATCGGCAACCATTGCGTGGGCGCGCGCGTCAACGCGAAAATGGTGCCTTTGAACTCCACGCTGGAAACGGGGGACGTGGTGGAAATACTCACTTCCGCCAATTCCAAAGGCCCGTCGTGGGACTGGCTCAAAATCGTCAGATCCAGCAGCGCGCGCGCAAAAATAAAGCAGTTCTTCAAGCGGGAAATGAAGGACGAAAATATCAAACTCGGCAAGTCCATGCTCGAAGCCGAGGCGAAACACCGCGGCTACGTTTTGAGCGAAATTCTGACCGAAGAGAGTTTCGCAAAACTTTCCGAGCGTTTTTCCTTTTTCTCGCAGGACGAGATGTTCGCCTCCGTCGGCTACGGCGCGATCACCGTCAATCAGATCCTTTACAAACTCATCGACTTTTATAAAAAGGAAGTGCCCAAACCCATTGTCAGCAAGAGTTCGGAAAAACCCGATTCGAGCGGCGTGATCGTCAAGGGCATGAGCGGGCTTTTGACGCGCTTTGCGGGCTGCTGCACGCCCGTGCCGGGCGACGAGATCGTGGGCTTCGTATCGCGCGGCCGCGGCGTCGTGGTGCACCGCGCGGACTGCCCCAACCTGAAAAGCCTGGAAACGGAAGGGGGGCGCATTCTGCCCGCCGAATGGACTGCGGGAAGTTCCGGAAGGTTCGTCGCCAGTATCGTCATTACGGCAAAGGATCAGGGCGTGGCGCTCTCCGTTCTCACCGCCGTCGTCAGCGATCTGCACCTCGTCATCACCAACGTAAATTCGCGTTTCGATAAGAATAAAGAGGCGATCATTGAAGCGAGCGTGCGCCTGAACGGCAAAGAGGACATCGACGCGCTTATCCGCAAAATCGGCGCTGATGAGCGCATAATCAGCGTTTATCGCACCGCATCCAAGGGATAATCGCATTAAATCAAGTACTATGCGTGACATAATTCGCGTTTTTTGAGGTTTTGAATATGAAGATCTATACCAAACCCGCAGGCCCGATGGGCGCAAACACGTATCTTTTGACCGAAGACGACAAGACCGCGGTCGCGATCGACTGCGGCGGCGAAGAGGTGTGGGACTACGCCCTTTCCAAGGGGCTGAAAATCGAATACGTGCTGTTGACGCACGGGCATTTCGATCACATCGCGGGCTGTCCCGCGCTCGCCGCAAAGGGCGTGAAGATCGGCGCGGCGAAAAGCGAACTTCCGCTCTTGCAATCGAAAGCAAATCTCGCTTTTGAATTCGGCGCGGCTTCGCCCGAATTTCCCGTTTCCTTTACCTTTGAGGACGGCGACGCGCTCTCCCTTTGCGGCATGGAAATTTCCGTCATCGCAACGCCGGGGCATACAGCGGGCGGCGTCTGCTTTCTGTCGGGCGAAAATCTCTTTACGGGCGACACCCTGTTTTTCGAGAGCGTCGGCCGTACGGACTTTCCCACGGGCAACGCGGCGCAACTGATCCGCAGCATAAAAGAAAAACTTTTCACCCTTTCGGGCGATCGCCGCGTATTCCCCGGTCACGAGGAAGAAACCACGCTTGCGCACGAAAAACAATACAATTCTCTTATCCGATAAAGCCATGCTGAACACCAATGCGGAATTTTTGAAAAACGAACTGACGGACGTTGCGCGCCTTTTCGATGGGGGCTTGCAGGCGGATATTTTTCATAACTTTCTCTACGCCGAAAACCACTTTATCAACACCGTGATCATAGACGGCAAAGAATACGATTTTACCGAAACGTACGCGCCCGCGAACGAACTTGAATTCAAACGTTACGCAAAGCGTTTCGCAAAACTCGCGCTCTACGAGGTGCTCTCCGCTGTTTACGGGAAAAAGATGCCGTGGGGCTCTCTGACGGGGATCCGTCCCACGAAACTCGCCTACGCCGAACGGGAGGCGGGGCGCGATTTTCGCGCGCTCTTTGAAAAGTTCGGCGTTTCCGAGGAAAATATTTCGATCGTCGAGGATATCCTCTGCGAACAGGAGGGCATCTATCAAAAACGCGAGGGCGACGCGGATCTGTACGTGGGCATCCCGTTCTGCCCATCCAAGTGCACGTACTGTTCTTTCATCACCGCCGATATCCGCGCCACCGAAAAATTTCTGCCCGATTATCTGCGCGCGCTCGAAAGAGAGATCGCTGCGTGCAGAGAATTTCCGCTGCGCTATAAGAGCGCTTACGTGGGCGGGGGAACGCCTCTCGTGCTTTCTGTAAAGGAACTGGAACCGATTTTGAAAGCCGTCCGCGCGCTCGTTCCTTCGGACGTCGAATTTACCGTGGAAGCGGGGCGCCCCGACGTTTTCGGCGAAGAAAAACTTTCCCTTTTAAAAGATTACGGCGTCACGCGCATCTGCGTCAATCCGCAGAGTTTCAACGACAGGACGCTCGCCGCCATCGGCCGCAGGCACACCGCGGCGGACATTTACCGCGCCTATGAGATGAGTACGAAATTCGGGTTTCTCGTCAACTTCGATCTCATTGCGGGACTTACGGGCGAAACGCTCGCGGAATTTTCGTACAGCATCGACGAGGCCGTGCGCCTTTCCCCCGAAAATATCACCGTGCACACGCTGTGCCTGAAAAAGGGCGCCAAACTCAAAGAGAGCGAGTCGCGGCTGGAAGTGGAGGACATCGGCAACATGATCGCATATTCCCGCGAAAAGTTGTACGGGGCGGGATATCTTCCTTACTATCTGTACCGACAGAAATATATGGCGGGAAACTGCGAAAATACGGGCTGGTGCAGAAAGGGGACGGAATGCGTCTACAACGTGGATATCATGGAAGAGATCACCGATAACGTTGCGTGCGGCGCAAACGCCGTGAGTAAAAAGGTGATATTCGGCGAAGGCCGCATCGAACGGTACGGCGCGCCCAAAGATCTGAAAACGTATATCGGCAAGACGGACGCGATTCTCGAAGAAAAGCGTAAATTATACCTTTAAACAGTTTACATTCCGAGCGGAATATGGTAAAATTATCACGATGCGCATACAAAGCCGTGCGGTTCTCCTCGCCGGACTTTGTATCGCGTGAATAAAAATCCATGGAGGATAAACAAGAATGGATAAGGAAAAAAAGACAAGCATCATCAACGAGTACAAGAGACACGACGGCGACACGGGGTCTTCCGAAGTGCAGATCGCGCTTCTGACGGAGCGTATCAACCACCTCAACGGGCATTTGAAGGCGAATCCGCAGGATAACCATTCCCGCCGCGGCCTTTTGAAAATGGTCGGACAGAGACGCGGACTTTTGGACTACATCAAATCCAAGGACATCGAAAGATACAGAGAGATCGTTGCCCGTTTGGATCTGAGAAAATAAGTAATAATAAGGGCGGGGCAGGTGCTCGGCCCTTTTATCAAGTAATGGGGATGTTTCGGTGTCCTCGCAAAGAACAATCAAGGAGAGTAAAATGACACAGAATTTCAAAGTATTCGAAACCGAGATCGGCGGAAGAAAAGTACTCGTCGAAACGGGCAAATACGCGGAACAGGCTAACGGTTCGTGCGTGGTCCGCTGCGGCGATACGGTCGTGATGGTCAACGTGACGATGTCCGAAACGCCCAGAGAGGGCATGGACTTCTTCCCTTTGCAGGTCGATTTCGAAGAGAAAATGTATGCGGTAGGCAAAATTCCCGGCGGTTTCAAAAAACGCGAAGGCAGAGCGAGCGATAAAGGCATCCTGATTTCCCGCCTGATCGACCGTCCCATCCGCCCTCTGTTCCCCAAGGGGCTGTATAACGACGTGGTGGTCATCGCCACCGCGCTTTCCGTCGATACGAACGTTCCTCCCGAGCCGTTCGCTATGCTCGGAAGTTCCATCGCTCTGAGCATTTCGGATATTCCCTGGGCGGGCCCTACGGGTTCCGTGCAGGTAGGGCTCGTAGACGGCGAATTCGTCATCAATCCCGACAACGCGCAGCGCGAGAAGAGCACCCTTTCCCTCGGGCTTTCGGGCACCAAGGACGCCATCATGATGGTCGAAGCGGGCGCGAAAGAGATCTCCGACGAAGAGATGGTCGGCGCGATCCTGTTCGGTCACGAAGAGATCAAAAAACAGTGCGCGTTCATTGAAAAAATTCAGAAAGAGATCGGCAAACCCAAGCGTGAAATGAACCTGTACCACGTTCCCGAAGATCTGGACGCGGCGGTGCGCGAATACGCTTCCGCTAAATTGGACAAGGCTCTGGAGGAGTACGACCGTCAGGCGCGCGAAGAAAAACAGAACGAAGTGGAGGCCGACGTGCTGGCGCATTTTGCCGACGTGTACGGCGACAAGACCCGCGAGATCAAGGACAGCCTCTATTATCTGACCAAAGAAAAAGTGCGCGCCAAGATCCTGGAAAAGGGCATCCGTCCCGACGGGCGCTCGCTCAAAGAGATCCGCAAGATCTGGTGCGAGCACGGCGTTCTTCCCAGAGTGCACGGCACGGGCGTGTTTACCAGAGGTCAGACGCAGGTTTTGACCACCTGCACGCTCGGCACGCTGAGCGAGGTGCAGAAACTCGACGGCCTGGACGACGAAGTTTCCAAGCGCTATATGCACCAGTATAATTTCCCCGGATATTCCACGGGCGAAGCGAAAGGCCTGAGAAGCCCCGGCCGCAGAGAGATCGGCCACGGCGCTCTTGCCGAGCGCGCGCTCGAACCCGTCATTCCGAACGAAGTCGAATTCCCGTACGCCATCCGCATGGTGTCCGAGGTCATGAGTTCCAACGGCTCCACCTCGCAGGCGAGCGTCTGCGGTTCCACGCTGGCGCTGATGGATGCGGGCGTTCCCATCAAAGCGCCCGTCGCGGGCTGCGCCATGGGGCTGATCAAAGACCCCGAAAGCGGCAAAGTCGCCATCATGACCGATATCCAGGGACTGGAAGATTTCCTCGGCGACATGGATTTCAAGGTTGCGGGTACGGAAAAGGGCATCACCGCCATTCAGATGGATATCAAGATCAAAGGCATCGACGAAAATATTTTGCGCACGGCGATCAAACAGGCGAACGAGGGCAGAAAGTTCATTCTCGGCAAAATGCTCGAAGTTCTGCCCGAACCCAAAAAGGAACTTTCCAAGTACGCGCCCAAGATCATTTCCTTTAACATCGATCCCGAAAAGATACGCGAAGTCATCGGCAGCGGCGGCAAAGTCATCAACAAGATCATCGAGGAGACCAACGTCAAGATCGATATCGACGACGACGGCAAAGTCTGTATCGCGACCTACGGCGAAAATACCGACAACGCGGAGCGCGCCAAAGCGATCATTCTTTCCATCGCGCGAGATCCCGAAGTGGGCGATATGTTCATCGGTTCGGTCGTCCGCGTGCTTTCCAAAGTGGGCGCGTTCGTCGAACTCGCTCCCGGAAAGGACGGTATGGTCCACATTTCCAAGATGAGCGACAAGCGCATCAACCAGGTGGAAGACGTTCTGAATATCGGCGATATGGTGAAAGTCGAGATCATCAAGATCGGCGAAAAGGGCATCGATCTGAAACTTCTGGAAAAAATCGAAGCGTAAATAAAAAAAGGCTTCCTGCATTGCAGGAAGCCTTTTTAAATCCGAACGCCTTCCAATTGCAGAAGGCGTATTTTTTTATCGGTCCCGCCTGCGTATCCCGTCAGGCTTCCGTCGCTGCCGAGCACGCGGTGGCAGGGTACGATGACGGATATCGGATTGTGCCCCACGGCGCCGCCTACCGCTTGTGCGGACATATGCGAAAGTCCCGTTTCCGCGGCGATCTGCGCGGCGATCGCGCCGTAGGTCGTCGTTTTCCCGTAGGGGATCGCAAGCAAAATTTCCCAAACCCTTTGACGGAAGGGGGAACCCGAAAGAGAGAGGGGCGGCGTAAAATCGGGTTTTTTTCCCGAAAAATACATATCAAGCCATGCGTCCGTACATTCGAATACGGACAAAAATTTTTCTTCGTGTTCTTTTTCCAGCGTGCGGCCGAAATACTTTTGTCCGTCGAACCAGAGCCCCGTGAGATTTTGCCCGTCGCTTGCCGTCGTGATCGCGCCCAGGGGCGACGAATACTTATGTGTGTACTGCATTTTCCTCCTTGATTTTACAGTTCTTCGTGATGACTGCGATATCCCAAACCGTAAACGTCCTGCGCGGCGCTCACGATCATAAAGGCTTCGGGATCTTCGTCGCGCACGATGTCGCGCAGGTTAGGGTAGAGATGCTTTTTGACGACGCACATGATGATCTGTTTGTTCTTGCTCGTATAGGCGCCCACTCCTTCGACGTAGGTCACGCCTATCTCCAATTCGGATAAAATGCGCGCAGTGATCTTTTCGGGATTGTCGCTGACGATATAGATAAACTTTGCGCCGTTGCCGCCGTAGACGATGCGATCCATCAATACGCTGTACACGATGACGCTGACGCAGGCGTACAGGCCGAATTCAAGGTTCTTGAATACGATGGCGGTAATGCCCGCGATGAGAAAATCCGCGATGAGGAAGATCGAACCGACGCCCAGATAGCGATATTTTTTATGAATGAGCATGACGACGATATCCAGTCCGCCCGTCGTGCCCTTGAAACGGAACACGGTTCCGATGCCGAGCGCGGACAGAATGCCGCCGAAGATCGCTGCCAAAAACAGATCGTTTGTGAGGGGCACGATGCCGAACTTCGTGCCGAGAAAGGTGATCAGATCGGTCGCGAGTGATAAGACGACGGTCGCGTAGACCGTAGAAAACAGAAAATCTTTTCCGAACACGATGAGACCGATGATCAAAAGCGGAATATTCAGGATCAAAATCAGAAGACCCGTGCTCACGGGAATAAATTTATTGAGGATGATGGCGATACCCGAAATGCCGCCCGTGGAAATGTTGTTCGGGTTGAGAAAGAGTGCGATGCCCGCCGCCAGGCATAGGCATCCGATCGTGATGGCGACGTAACGCACGACGCCTTTGATAATTTTCTGTCTGTCGATCATATTATCTCCTTTCAGCGAAATCCATTATAACACGGATTTTTGCAAATGTAAAGGGACTATAAACTATAAAAAAACACGGCGCATTGATTGTAAAATTCCGCCGGATGTGGTATAATAGAAAAAGTTGCTTATAAGGAAGAAAAACATTGAATTTTAACGAACTGAAACTCGACGGCAGGATCTTGAAAGCCGTCAAAGCGGCGGGGTACGAAACGCCTTCGCCCATACAGGAAAAGGCGATACCGCCCGCGCTCGACGGCCGCGACGTATTGGGCTGCGCCCAGACGGGGACGGGAAAGACGGCGGCGTTCGCTTTGCCCATTCTCAATAACTTAAACGGGAAACCGCAAAACCGTATCCGCGCGCTCGTTCTCACGCCCACGCGCGAACTGGCATTGCAGATCGAGGAGTCTTTTCAGACTTACGGAAAATATCTGCCGTACCGCTGCGGCGTGGTGATGGGCGGCGTTTCCCAGCAAAAACAGATAGAACTTTTGAAAAGGGGCGTAGACGTGCTCGTCGCCACCCCCGGGCGGCTTCTGGATCTGCATGCGCAGGGGCTCGCCGACTTAAGCGGACTGGAATTTTTCGTGCTCGACGAGGCGGACAGAATGCTGGATATGGGCTTTATTCACGACGTGAAAAAAGTGATCGCGCTTCTCCCGCGCCGTCGTCAGACCATGTTTTTTACCGCCACGCTGCCGCCCGAAATCGTAAAACTTGCAAAATCGTTGCTCGTCAATCCCGTCGATGTGGCAGTCACGCCCGTTTCTTCCACGGTGGAACTGACGGAACAACTGGTCTATTTTACAGATAAGGCGAGCAAGATAGATCTTCTCGTTTCTCTTCTGCAAAACGGCGCGATCGCGGGCTCCACGCTCGTCTTTACGCGCACGAAATACGGTGCGGACAAACTATGCCGCAAACTCAAAGCCGCAAAGATCGAGGCGCTCGCCATTCACGGCGACAAATCGCAGGGCGCGCGGCAGAACGCGCTCGACAGTTTCAAAAGGGGAAAGATCCGCGTGCTCGTCGCCACCGATATCGCGGCGCGAGGCATCGACATCGAGGATCTGCCCTCCGTCGTCAATTTCGAACTTCCGAACATTCCCGAGACCTACGTGCACAGGATCGGCCGTACGGGGCGCGCGGGTAAGCGCGGCACCGCGGTGTCGCTTTGCGATTTCGACGAGAAGGAATACCTTGCCGATATCGAAAAACTCATCGGCAAAAAATTGAAAGTCGTCGAAGAAAACGAATTTCCCATGACCGTATTCGTCAACTCGCCGCCGAAAGTACCGCAGCCGCGGCCTTCCCGCCGCGGACAGGCGCAGCAAAGGTAAAAGGCTCCCGAACGGTGTATTTCATAGGGAATTAAAAAAGGATTTGATATTTAATCAAATCCTTTTTCTTGTATAACGAAACCCGAAGAATAAAAAAACGAAAAACTTTTCTATATCCCCGCGCGCTTGCTTTACAAATGCGGGCAAATCGTATATAATAAAAGTAAGCCTACGCTAACGATGGGGGTAAAAATGATTAAATATCGAGAATCGGAAGAAATGTATCTCGAAACGATACTGATATTAAAACAAAAAAGCGCGAACGTCCACGCGATAAATGTCGCCGACGAACTTGGATATTCCCGTCCGTCCGTTTCGCGCGGCGTAAATCTGCTTGTCAAGAAAGGGTATATTGTTGTAGGACAAGGCGGCGAACTGCAATTTACCGCAGCGGGAAAAGCGAAAGCGGAGAATATCTACGACCGTCATTGCGTGATTACGAAATTGCTCGAAAAGATCGGCGTCGAAAAGGAACTCGCGGAAGAAAACGCGTGCCGTATAGAACACGTCATATCTCCCGAATTGTTTGAAGCGATCAAAAAATTCGTTAAAAATGGTTAGCGGCTGCTAACTTTTGCTTGACAAAAAATTACGTTTGGTATAATATATATTGCGGAGTAAGAAATTGCTCCGCAATTTTTTGTCAGTCGGTTAGCAACGACTTACGAGCATTCGCCTTGAAAGGCATTATTTTTTGAGTTGAAGTTAGCATATTCTAACTAAAATGCGAGGAGTAAGAAAAAAGATGACGGCATCCGAATTAAGATATTTAGCGGCGATAAACGATTTGGACGATCAAGGAAAAGGAGCGAGGATGGCGGCTATGTCACAAAAACTCAACGTATCCAAAGTAAGCGTATATAGGGCGATAGAAAGACTGATCGCAAGCGGATATGTCGGGCAGAACGGCAAACGGGTTTTACTTACCGATAAGGGAAGAAAGGAAGTTACCGATTATTTGTCGGTGGTTGAATTTATAGGCGAGAAGTTAATAAAGTACTGCAATACGCCGAAAGAATTAGCGTTCGACGAAGCAATAGGCGCGGCTTGTTCGCTCGGCGGCGAGAGCAGAAGCGGAGTATTGGCGTATGTAAAATCGAAAACGGCGGAGTGATATGGATAAAGAACTGAAAGCGATGGAAAAAGAAAAAAAACTTATTCCCGTGATGATAAAGAAATATTGTAAAGGCAAGCATAAGCAAGAGCGTAAGGCGCAAGGCGTAAAACGCGATGAAGTTTGCGCCGAATGCAGAGAACTGAACGACTATGCGTTATTCCGATTGGAAAAGTGTCCGTTTAAGGCAAACAAAAAATTTTGCTCGTTTTGCAAGATACATTGTTATAAACCCGATATGCGCGAAAAAATAAAAGCGGTAATGAAATATTCGGGACCGCGTATGCTGTTTTCTCACCCCGTATTTGCTTTCTCTCACGCCGCGCAGATGATAAAGTACAAAAAGCAACTGAAAAAGGAGAGTAAAAGTAATGTTTGAACGGGCCTATCGAGGTAGAAGGGATGAAGTGCGGAAGATAACGTAAAACGCGAAGAAATCGTACAGGCAATTTCCGCGAAGGATTATATCGTCGGATGAATGGACTGCAACCCTCATGAAAAATGCGGGTTTTGGGGAGAAAGAAATGATAGACAAGGAATTATTCAAACTCATAGGTAAGAATAAAAAATACATATTCATTGCCGTTTTGCTGCAGGTTATAGGTTTGATCGCCAACGTAGGAATTACGGCAAGCATCTGTTGGGCGATATATCTTGCATTTACGAGATCCGAGTCCGTTATGTATTCGTATCCGGCAATTTGTGCATTGATAGGAATTATCGTCCGTTATATAATGACAAGGTTGACGGGAGATATGAAAGACGTTCTCGGGCGTAAAGTCAAAAAGGATTTGCGCGAACGTACTTACAATAAGATAGTAAAACTCGGCGTTCGTTCTACGGACAGAATGAGTATGGCAGGACTGACGCAAGTGAGTATGGAGGGCGTGGAGCAACTCGATTTGTACTATTCGAGTTACTTGCCGCAATTCTTTTTCGCTATGCTTGCGCCCGTTATTTTGTTTCTGATTTGTGTGTGGATAGATTGGCGAACCGCTCTTGTTCTCTTGGTTTGCGTTCCGCTCATTCCCGTTTCGATCGTAGCCGTAAGCAAATACGCCAAAAAAATATTTGCAAAGTATTGGGGCAAGTACACGTCGATGGGCGACAAGTTTCTTGACAGCGTGCAGGGCTTAAAGGAATTAAAGATATTCAAAGCGGACGCGAAGCAGCACGAGAAGATGAACGAGAGCGCGGAGGAGTTTCGCAAAATCACGATGAAAGTTCTCGTAATGCAACTTGCCAGTACAACCATAATGGACTTGGTCGCATACGGCGGTGCGGGTGCGGGAATCGCGCTTGCGATCTGCGGTACGGCGTTTTGGGGACTCGCCCCCGTTTACGCACTGTTCTTATGCCTTGTCGCGGTAGAGTTTTTTTTACCGCTTCGCGCGTTCGGTTCGGCGTTCCACGTTGCGATGAACGGAGTAAGTGCGGGCAAAAAAATCATATCGTTACTTAACACGCCCGATCCCGTATGGGGAACGCAAGAAGTGAACAGTACATCGATCGAACTCAATGGCGTTACGTTTTCATACGACGGCACGCGCGACGTGCTTAAAAACGTGTCTATGACATTCCCCGAAAAGGGAATGACCGCTATCGTCGGCGAGAGCGGTTGCGGAAAAAGTACGGTGGTCAATATGCTTGTCGGAGCGTTCAGACCGAAAAGCGGGAATATAACCATAGGCGGCGTTCCGCTCGAGAACCTGTCGCGCGAAAGTTACTATTCGCGCCTTGCATCGGTAAGTTATAACACCTATATATTTAATCAGACCGTGCGCGAAAATTTTTTACTTGCGAAAAAATCGGCAACCGACGATGAGATTTACGCCGCGCTCCGCTCGGTCAATCTTGCGGAGTTTATACGCGAGAACGGCGGACTCGATAAAGTTATTACGGAGGACGCAAACAATATATCGGGCGGACAAAAACAACGGCTTGCGCTTGCGGTCAATCTTGTCGCAGACAAAGATATCTATATTTTCGACGAAGCGACGAGCAATATCGACGTGGAAAGCGAAGCAATCATTATGCGGAACATAAAAGCGTTGTCGGATGATAAGAACGTTATCGTTATATCCCACCGTCTTGCAAACGTCATGCCTGCCGATAATATTTACTTTATGGAAAACGGCGAAATTAAAGAGAGCGGGGAACATACCGCGCTTATCAGAGATAAGCATGGTTATGAGAAACTGTTTAACGCACAGAAACAGTTGGAGGAGGGCTACGCATTATGAAAGGGCGGAAGCAAAAGTTACGCAGAAGCGGCGCGAAAATAATGGCAAGCCTGATACTCTTGCTCGGAAGCCTTGCGTATATAATGATTTTGGCAGTCATAAACGGCAGTATCGGATTTATCTGCGCTATGGGCGTTACGGTGTTCGGCGCGGTAGGCGTGGCGAAAGCGCTCGGAGAAACGATTGCGCTGTCATACGGTTGGATAATAGGACTTGCCGTAGGTTGCGGACTGTTGCGCGGACTGTTGCGGTACTTTGAGCAGTACAGCAATCATTTTATCGCGTTCAAACTGCTGGCGGTTTTGCGTGATAAAATATTCGGCGCATTGCGCACGCTGTGTCCCGCGAAACTCGAAAGCAAACAGAAGGGCAGTATCATAGCGATGATAACGTCTGACATCGAAACTATCGAAGTGTTTTACGCGCATACGATATCGCCCATTTGTATAGCGATACTTGTTTCAACGGCGGTTTTCCTGTTCGTCGGTTTCGTTTTATCGTGGTATCTCGCGTTCCTGGCGGTTGCAGGTTACTTAATGATAGGGATTGCCGTTCCGATAATTTCTTCGGGCAGACTGAAAGAGAGCGGCGTAAAATACCGTGCGGAGTTCGCTTCGTTCAATGCTTACTTCCTTGACAGTGTCAAAGGTATTAAAGACATCGTGCTGAATAACGCAGGCAAGGAGCGCGAACAAGAGGTAAACCGCCGTAGCGAACTATTGCTGAAAGAAACAAAAAAGATGAAGCATAACAGCACGCGTGCATCGGCGGCAACCGAACTTACGGTATCGCTGTTTATTATTGCAACGCTTATCGCGGGTATCGTTCTCGTTCGGTTCGATATGCTGACGATAGGGAAAATGATTATCGCCGTGGTTGCGGTGTTCGGCAGTTTCGGCCCCGTCATCGCAATATCGGCGTTGCCCGGAAATCTTACCCAAACTTTTGCAAGCGGCGACAGAATATTGAATTTGCTTGCCGAAGAACCTGCCGTAACGGAAGTCAAAAACGGTGAAAATATCGAATACGAAAAATTGAACGTAACCGGCTTGTCGTTCTCTTACGACGGGCAAACGCAAGTATTGAAAGATATTAAAATGCACGCCGAAAAGGGCGAGATTATCGGGATCGTAGGCGAGAGCGGATGCGGAAAATCTACGTTCTTAAAATTGCTTTTGAGATTTTGGCAAAAGGAAAAAGGCGAGATCGCGTATAACGGGATCGACATTGACCGTATCGACTCGGATAACCTTTTAGACAACGTAACAATGGTAAGTCAGACGACCTATTTATTCGACGAAACGATAGAAGAAAACTTACGGATTGCAAAGCCTGACGCAAGCCGGGAAGAACTCGAATCGGCTTGCCGTCTGGCATCAATACACGACTTTATTATGACGTTGCCAAACGGCTACAAAACGCAAGTAGGTGCGCTCGGCGATAATCTTTCGGCGGGCGAAAAACAGCGCATAGGGCTTGCGAGAGCGTTTCTGAAAGGAAGCGATCTGATACTTTTGGACGAACCGACGAGCAACGTGGACAGCATCAACGAGGGTATTATTTTAAAAGCGCTCAAAGAGCAAAAGAGTAAAAAAAGCATTATACTCGTTTCTCACCGTGAAAGCACTATGGCGATTGCCGACAGGATTTACCGTGCCGATAACGGACAAATGCAAGAGGTAAAAGTATGACACCGAGAGAAAAAGCAATCATCGAACTCGTGCGGCTGTCGGAAGAAGAACAGCGCGGCGCTGACTTTATCGCACAGGAAGAAGCGGCAACGGGAAAACCGAAAAACAAAATTTTTCAAAAATATATGATAAAGGACGTCGTATTCCTTGCGATCATAACGTGTTGCACGCTCGTTACGGGCGCGATTATGCCGCTTTTGGTCAATGTGCCGCTGTTCGGTATAATACAGTTGGGACTCGGATTACAGTTTTCGCTGTTTCCCGTTATAGGAATGATGAAAGTTAAAAAGCCGTTCGCTCTTTTATTGCAATCGGCGTTCATCTCGATATTTCTTGTATTTATGTTCCCGCCCATGGTACTATTGATTGCCTGTGCGTTCGTGGCGGAACTATTCACGCTTTTAGTTTTTCGCGGCTATAAAAACGATTGGGCGTGTGTGTTTGCGGGAACGTTGTATATGCCGTTGACATTGCCGTTAATGTATATGTACTACAATGTATTCTATACTGTAAGCGGCGATGAAAAAGCCGCCGTATCTATATTTATAGGCGGCGGCAACGTCGGTCTTATCGTGGGTATATCTTTTGCCGTGCTTGCGGTTTGTTTTGTAGGTTCGGTGATCGGAATGGTGATCGCGCGTGAGTTGAAGAAAGCGGGGAAGTTGAAGTAATGGCGTTTTTTAAATACAAAAGCAATTTATATCCGTTATTCGCGATAGCGTCCGCGCTTCTCATTATGATATTCGGACTCATTATGGCGAAAACAGTTGCGTGTTCGTATTTTCTGATCGGCGCATTCGTATGGCTGCTATTATTCGGATGCTGCAGGCAGGCGATAAAAACATTGCCGTTGTTTGTGATCATCGGCGGCGCGTTCGCGTTGATCGCGTATTATTCGTCGGGGCAAAATCCCGGTTCCGCGCTTGCGATGGCTAACCGTTTCGGCGCGGTGTTTCTTGCTCTCGTTCCGGGAATGAGTATTCAGGCGGTGGCAATGACGAGGAATTTGTCGCAGTTACATATGCCGCGCGGCATAACGCTCGGTATGCTCATAACGATGTCGTTCATTCCAGTGCTTCGCGGCGAGATAAAGCGCGTGCGCGAAGCAATGAAAACGAGGGGCGCGGGCAGTATCTTAAATCCGAAAATCTTTTACCGCGCGTTCCTCATTCCGCTTGTAACGAGGCTCGTCGATATATCCGATACGCTTGCGCTTTCGATAGAAACGCGCGGCTTTACGCTCGGCAAGTGCAAATATACCGTTTATAAGAAAGAAGTTGTCAACGTGTTCGATGTTCTGTATCTGCTCGGACTGATCGCGGGGGTGGTGCTTGTATGTATGCTATAAAAGCAATCGAATTTAAGAAAGTCAATTTTTCGTATGAAGGTTTTGACGATAAAGTTTTATCGGACGTGGACTTTTACGCCTGTTACGGCGAAGTCGCGTTACTTTCCGGTTTGTCTGGCGAAGGGAAAAGCACGCTCATATCGATTGCAACGAGTATTATTCCCAATATCGTCAAGGGCAAAATCACAGGCGAAGTTCTGATCGACGGCTATCCGATAGAAGGACAGAAATTAGCGGCTGTCTGCCGTAAAGTAGGTGTGGTATTGCAGAACGCCGATAATCAGATCATCCATAAAATCGTAGAGGACGAAATCGCGTTCGGGTGTGAAAACTTCGCTCTTGCGCAGGAAAAAATAGGCGCGCAGATAGACAGGGTTTGCACGATCATGGAAATAGATAAAACCTTGCCCACGCGCACGTTGTCGGGCGGACAGAAACAGCGGCTGATCACGGCTTCCGCATTTGCGTCCGGCCAGAAAATCCTTTTACTCGACGAGCCGCTTGCAAATCTCGACGTTGAGAGCGCAAAACTTTTAATGGATACATTGCGCAGGCTTGCGGGCGCGGGGTATGCCGTTGTGGTGGCGGAACACAGGCTCGATATGGTGTTGCCGTTTGTCGATTCCGTATGGAATATCTGCGCGGGCAATGTTACGAAAATAGAGAATAAACAGGAATATCTGCTTTCGCAGACGGTAAAAATCGAAGATAACGCGGCTGAACACGAAAGAGGGCGCGAGATTTTCAAACTCGATCACGTCGCGTTTTCGGTAAAGAAAAAAGAAATACTCAAAGACATAGACTTGAATATTTACGAGGACGAAAGATTGTTGCTTCTCGGCGAGAACGGTTGCGGAAAAACTACGCTTTTGCGGCTTATCGCAAGGCTGTATAAACCGACCAAAGGATACATAGAACAATCGCTCGATCCCAAATTCGGCAAAAGCAGGGCAAGCAAGAAATGGTTTAACAGTATAGGCGTGGTCTATCAAAACCCAAACTATCAACTGTTTATGCCGACAGTAGAAAAAGAAATCTCGTTTAACGCCGTAAATAAAGAGTATGCGGACGAAATGATTGCTCTGTTTAACCTGGAGCACTTAAGAAAACGGCATCCGCAATCGCTTTCCGAAGGGCAGAAACGCAGAGTTTCGATAGCGGCGGTTGCGGCGGGCGATCCGAAAGTTCTTTTGTTGGACGAACCGACAGTAGGACAGGACTATAAAGGCTTATGCGAACTCGTAAAGATCTTGGACGAATTGCACGACAGGAGCGGCAATACAATGATCACGATTACCCACGATATGCGGTGCGCGGAAGCTTTGTGCGACAGGGCGGTACTCATTGCGGACGGCGTTATTAAAAAACAGGGCGGCAAAGAACTCGCATACGAATACTTTTTTGATAGAAACATATATAATATCGAATAATGCTGTCAGCATGATTTCGGTATAAAGGCAAGGTGGCATAGCTTTTCGCTATGCCACCTTGCTAAGTGATTTCATGATCCCTTAGACAAACGTCCTTTCGGGAGCCTTTTTTTCATTACATTTTTCGAAACGCCGATTTGGGCTGCGAGCAGATGGGGCAGCGCCAGTCGTCGGGCAGATCCTCGAAGGGAATGTTGCCTTCGTACACGTGGCCGCATACGGAGCAGACGTATTTTCCCTCGTCGGGCGATTCTTTGATATAGGTAGGAGCGTTTTTGCCCGTTTTGCCTTTGAGTACTTTATGGTAATAAGCATACGTCATGGGGGTGTTCTCCGAAGTCACGTCCGCGCCGATCACCTCGCCCAGAAAGACCGTATGCGTGGGAGAATCCATCGTATCGACGACTTTGCAGCAGATATACGCGCAACTGTCGGAAACGACGGGCAGCGAATTTTTCACCGCATATGCGGTTTCCGCGAATTTATCGCGATCGCGCGAAGATTGAAAGCCGAAACGTCCGATGATTTCGGGACTGCTGTTTTCGGAGAGGATAGAGAGGGCGAAATGGCCGCAGTCGGCTATACATTTGTTCGTATAATTGTCCTTATTGACGCTGACCATTACGGTCGCGGGCGACGCCGTGATCTGCGCCGCGCAGTTGGCGGTGCAGCCGACGGGTCTGCCGTTATCCCAAGAGGTAACGATGTACACGCCGTAAGACATGGCGTGGAATGCTTTTTCGTTCATATGATCTCCCGATGACGAATGTTCTTTTTAATAGTTTTCCGCTCTCAACTGAAAATATGCCTGCGGATGCGCGCATACGGGGCACACGTCGGGCGCTTTTTTGCCGATGACGATATGCCCGCAGTTGGAGCACTGCCAGACGGCGTCGCCGTCCTTGCTGAATACCAGGTCGTTTTTCACGTTGGATAAAAGTTTCAGATATCTTTCCTCGTGCTCTTTTTCGATCTTGGCGACCTGTTCGAAGAGGAACGCGATATCGTCAAAGCCTTCTTCCTTCGCTTCTTTTGCGAAAGTCGCGTACATATCCGTCCATTCGTAATTTTCGCCCGCGGCTGCGTCCGCAAGGTTGGCGGCGGTGTCGGGCATGCCGCCGTGCAGTAGTTTGAACCAGATCTTCGCATGTTCTTTCTCGTTGTTCGCCGTCTCTTCGAAAAGATTCGCTATCTGCACGTAGCCTTCCTTTTTCGCCTTGCTTGCGTAGTAGGTATACTTGTTTCTCGCCTGTGATTCGCCTGCGAACGCCGCCTGCAAGTTTGCTTCCGTCTTTGTGCCTTTCAGATTTTTAGCCATAGTGAAATTACCTCCGATTTTTATTTTTTATTTTTGCAATCGGGACAAATCCCGATAAACTCGATGATGTGATCCTGCGCCTCGAATCCGTGCGTGTCGCCGAGCGTTTCTTCGAGGTGATCCAAAGTTGCCATGGGCGCGTCGAAAATGCGGCCGCAGGCTCTGCAGCGCATATGATAGTGCTTGGGCGTGTTGAAATCGTAACGGTCGGGCCCTTCGCTCAGTTTCACGCGCCGTATCATGCCCTGATCCGCCATAAGATTTAAATTTCTGTACACCGTCGCCTTGCTGATATTCGGATGTTCGGCGGAAATTTTCGCGAAAATTTCGTCGGCGTTCGGATGGTCGCGCATCGAGCGCACGGTATCCAGAATGATTTGTTTTTGAATCGTGTTTCTCATAACCTTTTTCTTATTAGGAATTATTCTTATTTAATATTATATACCTTTTTAAATATTTGTCAAGAACTTTTTCGAAATATTTTTGAAAATATTGACAAAAACGCCGTTTGTGCCTTATAATGATATCGCAGATATCTATGGCGGAACAGGGCATACTATTTGCCGGAGGAAGGAATGAATTACGATAATACAGATCTGCATTTTTTACACAGGCACTGTATCAAGAGGTTTGGCGAAGAGGAAGGGGAGAAGATCTATTTCCGTGCATCCAAACTCTATGCGGAGTTGGTAGTCACGACCGATTATCAGAACAGCGCGGAAGCGGAAAGACAATTGAAAATGCTGATTTTTCCCGTCATCGCCTATTACAAAACTCTGCGCGCGTTCGGCTATACGGAAGATTCGGCTTTGGGCTACGTCCGCCTCGAAACGGAAAAAGCGGCGAGAAACTGTGCGGACGTTCTGGCCGATCAGAAACGCAAACTCTTTCCCTTTCACGCGTTCAAGCGGAACATCAAAAAATTCATGGCTTCCAAGTTTCCCGCGCCCGCCTGCAAATATGCCGATCTTTGCGTGCGCGGCAAAAAGATCTCCTTTCAGATCAAACAGTGCATTTATTACGGTATTTCCATAAAATTCGGATGTCCCGAACTTTGCACGGTCTTCTGCGAATACGGACGCATCGCCTTTGCGGGTTTGGGCCCGCACATTGTCAGCGAGCGGGGGAAAACCCTGACAGAGGGGCACGATCAGTGCGAATTCGCCTTTGTCAAGGGGCGCAAATAAAGTATAATAAAAAACGCGGCGGCGGATCGAAACGATCCGCCGCCGTTTTATCAGCCGCAAGTTTTCCTTATGCTTTGCCGTTGGAGCCGAGCACGTCGCAGATTTTATGTTTGACGATCTCTTTGACCGCCGCTCTCGCATCGCCCAGGTACTGTCTGGGATCGAAGTGGGAGGGGTTCTCCGCAAAATGTTTACGGATCGCGGCGGTAAACGCCACGCGGAGGTCGGAGTCGATGTTGATCTTGCATACCGCCATCGACGCGGCTTTTCTCAGCATCTCTTCGGGAATGCCGATCGCGTCGGGCATGGCGCCGCCGAATTGGTTGATGACGGCGACTCTGTCCTGCGGCACGCTGGACGCGCCGTGCAGAACGATGGGGAATCCGGGAAGGCGCTTGCCCACTTCTTCCAGGATATCGAAACGCAACTGCGGCTTTTGGCCGGGTTTGAATTTATAGGCGCCGTGGCTCGTTCCGATGGCGATCGCCAACGAATCGATGCCCGTCTTTTCGGTAAATTCGCACACTTCGTCGGGCTGGGTAAAACTGGCGTCCTCCGCCTTGACGTTGACCGCGTCCTCGATGCCCGCGAGTTGTCCGAGTTCCGCCTCGACGACAACGCCGCGCGCGTGGGCGTATTCCACGACCTTTTTGGTGATCTCGATATTCTCGGCGAAAGAATGGTGCGAAGCGTCGATCATGACGGAAGTGAATCCGCCGTCGATGGCGTCCTTACACATTTCGTACGACGCGCCGTGGTCGAGGTGCATGACGATGGGCAGGCCCGTATCTTCGACGGCAGCCTCCACGAGATGTTTCAGGTAAACGGGGTTGGCGTACTTTCTCGCACCCGCGGAAACCTGTAAAATCAGGGGAGAATTACATTCCTTGCCCGCCTCTACGATTCCCTGAATGGTCTCCATGTTGTTCACGTTGAAAGCGCCGATCGCATAGCCGCCCGCATACGCTTTCGCGAACATTTCTTTTGAAGTCACTAATGCCATAAGAGTTCCTCCGAAATTTTATTTCCGCAGTCTATTGTACAACAAAAGGGGAAAAAAAGCAATTTAATTCGGGAAAATACTTGAATTCGCTTTATAATTTTTTTCAACGGTAGTATAATAGATAGGTAAGAAAAAAGCGGAGGCAAACGCATGAGAGATCAAAGAATAGACAAACTGGCGGACGTTCTCGTCAATTATTCGGTACGATGCCAAAAGGGCGAAAAGGTGCTGATCGAAGGGCGCGGCATCGACGCGGAACTCATAAAAGCGCTCGTGGAAAAGGTTTACGAGGCGGGCGGCTTTCCCTTTGTGGAAGTGGTGGATCTGGCGGTGGAACGCGCTCTTTTGCTCGGAACGAGCAAAAAACACTGCGAACTGCGCGCCAAATACGATAAATACCGCATGGAGGACATGGATTGCTATATCGGCGTGCGCGGCGGCTCCAACACGTTCGAACTTTCCGACGTACCCGCCGAAAACATGCAGGTGTACGATCGGACGTACAGTTATCCCGTGCATCACGAGATCCGCGTATTAAAGACAAAATGGGTTGTGCTGCGCTATCCCAATCCTTCCATGGCGCAGAACGCGGGCGTTTCCACGGAAAAATTCGAAGACTATTATTTCGACGTGTGCACCCTCGATTATTCCAGGATGGACAAGGCGATGGACGCTTTGAAAGCGCTCATGGAAAAAACGGACAAGGTGCGCCTCGTATCTCCCGGCACCGATCTGACGTTCTCCATCAAGGGCATTCCCGCCATCAAATGCGCGGGCAACATGAACATTCCCGACGGCGAGATCTACACCGCGCCCGTTAAAAACAGCGTCAACGGCGTGATCACGTATAACGCGCCATCCCTGCACGGCGGCATCAAGCACGAAAACATCTGCCTGCGCTTTATCGAGGGCAAGATCGTGGAGGCGACTTCCTCCAATACGGAGGCTCTCAACAAGGTGCTCGACACCGACTCGGGCGCGCGCTATGTGGGCGAATTCGCCATCGGCGTCAATCCCTTCGTCACCAAACCCATGCTGGATATCCTGTTCGACGAAAAGATCTCGGGCTCTATCCATTTCACGCCCGGCTGCTGCTATGACGACGCGTACAACGGCAACAAGAGCAGCGTGCACTGGGATCTCGTTTCCATCATGACGCCCGAATGGGGCGGCGGCGAAATTTATTTCGACGACGTTCTCATCCGCAAAGACGGGCTGTTCGTCCTCGACGAACTTAAGTGTCTGAACCCCGAAAATTTAAAGTAGTGGGGATATTTCATTGACGGGCGGCGTTATTTTTGCTATAATAATACTGCTCGAAACAAACGGCACAGATTAAGTATTGTATAAAATTATTTGGAGGAATTTCTCAAATGGCAAATGTAAAAGTTGCAATCAACGGATTCGGCCGCATCGGCCGTCTGGCTTTCAGACAGATGTTCGGCGCCAAGGGTTACGACGTTGTCGCGATCAACGACCTGACCAATCCCAGAATGCTCGCACACCTTCTCAAATACGATTCCGCGCAGGGCAGATACGCTTTGGCGGACAAGGTCACCGCGACGGACAACTCCATCATCGTCGACGGAAAAGAGATCAAGATCTATGCGGAAAAGAACGCCGCCGACCTGCCTTGGGGCGAGATCGGCGTAGACGTCGTTCTCGAATGCACGGGATTCTATTGCTCCAAAGCGAAGAGTCAGGCGCACATCGACGCTGGCGCGAAGAAAGTCGTTATCTCCGCTCCCGCGGGCAACGACCTGCCCACCATCGTTTACAGCGTCAACGAAAAGACTTTGACCGCTGCCGACACCATCATTTCCGCGGCTTCGTGCACGACCAACTGCCTCGCGCCCATGGCGAACACGCTCAATAAATTCGCGAAGATCAAAAAAGGCTACATGACCACCATCCACGCCTACACGGGCGACCAGATGACGCTCGACGGCCCGCACCGCAAGGACGATTTGCGCCGCGCGAGAGCCGCTGCGGTCAATATCGTACCCAACAGCACGGGCGCGGCGAAAGCCATCGGCCTCGTGATCCCCGAACTCAACGGCGTTCTGGACGGATGCGCGCAGCGCGTTCCCGTACCTACGGGTTCTTTGACGCAACTCATCGCGATCGTCGACGGCGACGTGGACGCGAAGGGCGTCAACGCGGCGATGAAAGCGGCGGCGAGCGACTCTTTCGGTTATACCGAAGACGAGATCGTTTCTTCCGACGTGATCGGCATCACCTACGGCTCGCTGTTCGACGGCACGCAGACCAAATGTATGCCCATGGGCGACGGCACGACGCTCGTGAAAGTCGTTTCCTGGTACGACAACGAAAATTCCTATACCAGCCAGATGGTCAGAACCATCAAATATTTTGCCGAATTGAAGTAATTGCTTCGAAAAAGCAGAAAAATCCCGCCGCAACTCGTTTGCGGCGGGTTATTTTTTTCGTTTGGACAAGTTTTCATAAATGATCACGGCGGTCTGCAACAAAATCGCGGCGAACAGACAGGATAGCACGCCCACGCCGACGGCGGTGACGCAGTCCTTTCCGATGGCGACGAGCGGCATCAGTGCGAATATCATGGTGAGAATATTGCCCGCGAGCGTCGCATACATGACGTTCAACGAACGGAGCCCTGCGCCGAGACACAGCGCGGCGGAAGCGGTGATGAGTACGGTCATCACGCCGCAGGCGAGCGGGTAACTGTTTCCGTATTGCTGCAAGAGAGGGGAGAAGTAGGAAGCGTACACGGGGATACGCTCTCCTTCTTGGGAAAATCTGATCGCCGCGGCTGCCTCCGGATAGGTTTCCAGAAGGAACGCCGAAAAGAGCAGAAAGAATGCCAGCGCGTAAAAGATGCGGTCCGCCTTGAACAGTTTTTTCCCCAGACGGTAAAGTTCAGGAAAAGTCATCCTGCACCTCCAGGCAAAGTTTTACCGCGAAAGCCTGCAATTTCGTGAGCGCGAATCCGCTTTTGCGCAGTTTTTCCACATACGAAAGGAGCGACCGCTCGCCCGCGGAGAGATAGAGCGGCATATTTTTATCCCGCAGTTTTTCGTCGAAGGCGGAGATTTCGTCCTGCCCTCCGCCCGCACGCACGTAAGCGTCGTACGCGTTCAATATTTTCTTTCTCGTATAGCGGAACAGAAAGGCATACTTTTCATCGCTCAATAAGGGGCGCATTTCTCCGAAAAAGTCCGCAAGTCCCAGCGCCTTTTGGATCGATTTCCGCAAAAGTTCGACCGAGTCCCGCTCGGCGCGCGCTTCGCCGATCTGAAGCACGGTGGTGCGCGCGTAATAGGCGGTTTCCGCGAACATGAGCGGCGCGATCGCAAAAGTTTCTTCGAACCCGAGCGCGCGGCTGCGCGGAAGGCTCTGCAAAAAAAATTCCTTGCGTATTGCCGCGCCCGATACGGGAAAAACGGCGCGCGCGTTCTGGGACAAAAAGGTTTCGATGCGCCCCTCCGCGGTAAAGTTTTTCGCCCGCGCGGCGGGCGTCCGTCTGCCGTTTTCGAGGGTATCGAAAAACACGGCGTCCGAGGAGAGCGTCCCGAGATAATCGATGAGTTCGGAAAGTCCGTCGGCGGAAAAAACGTCGCCGCCGTCGGCCACGAGCACGTATTTTCCCGAAGCCTTTTCGATTTCCTTTGCGACGGACTGTTCGGGGGATTCTTCGCCGCAGAGGGTGAAGGAAAAAAGCGCGCTCGAACGCTGGTAGACGGATAGGATCTGCGGCGCGGCAAATTTGCCCGCGCGGACGGCCGCGCGAACCTCGACGGGCCGCTCGTTCTTGCACGCGAACAGCGCGCCGAGCGAGCGGTTGAGATTTTCCTGTGAATTTTCGATATTCAGAATGACGGAAAGAAGAGGTTCGCTTTGCAAATGAGTTTCTCCGATATTATATTTCCTTATATATTCTATCACACTTTCCGAAAATAGACAAGGATTTGTTTGCCTGCCGCCCGCTTGCCAAAACCGCGCGGATATGATAGAATATCCTTATCTTATTTTTTTGTGAGTACATACGATGAAAGGTGCAATTTTCGATCTTGACGGAACGCTCATCGACAGCATGGGGCTTTGGCTGGATATCGACAGGGAGTTTTTCGCCAAACGCAATATGTCGGTCCCCGCCGATTACCAGAGATCCATCGCCCATCTCGGTTTTAAGGAGTGCGCGGCGTTCACCGTCGGGCAATACCTGCCGAACGAGAAAGAGGAGGACGTGATCGCGGAATGGCGCGAAATGTCGCTGGAAAGATACGCGGCGAAGGACAGCGCCCGCTACATGAAACCCTACGCGGCGGAATATCTGAGATCGCTGAAAGCGTGCGGCGTGCGTCTGTGCGTAGCCACAGCCTCCCATCCCGAATTGTACGAACCTATCCTGCGCAACAACGGCCTGTTTTCGCTGTTCGACGGTTTTACCACCGTGGACGAAGTGCGTAAAAACAAATCCTTTCCCGATATCTTTTTGAAAAGCGCCGAAAAACTCGGCCTTGCGCCCGCGGACTGCGTGGTGTACGAGGACAGTTTCGTCGCCCTCTGCTCGGCAAAAAGCGCGAATATGCGCACGGTAGCCGTGTACGACGAGAGCGCCGCGGGAATGGTGGAAGAATTAAAGCGGATTTCCGACGAATTTATATACAGTTTTGCCGATCTGTTATAAAATGGTTTGCGAAAAATCGCGTATTTTGGTATAATATTCCGCAACAGGAGAAATTTATGTCTGTATATCATTCCAAACTCAATCTTATGGAAACGGAAAAGGCGCTCAAAGACATCAAGACGATTTTCGAGCGCGAACTTTCCTCCGCGCTTAACTTAACGCGCATTTCCGCGCCGCTGTTCGTGACGAGAGAGAGCGGTCTCAACGATAATCTCAACGGCGTGGAGCGCCCCGTGTCCTTCGATATCAAAGCGACGGGCGAAACCGCGGAAGTGGTGCACAGCCTCGCAAAATGGAAGCGTTTTGCGCTCGCAAAATATAAATTCGGTCCCTTTTTCGGGCTTTACACGGATATGAACGCCATACGCCGCGACGAGGATCTGGATAATCTTCATTCTCTGTACGTAGACCAGTGGGACTGGGAAACGGTCATCACCCGCGAGGTGCGCGACGTCGAATACCTTAAAAAAACCGTTCGCAAAATTTACGCCGCCATGCAGAATACCGCAGAGGAGATCTGCCGCGAATTTCCCGCCCTCGATAATTTTCTGACCCAAGAGATCACGTTCGTCACCACGCAGGAACTGGAAGATCTGTACCCCGATCTCACGCCGAAGGAGCGCGAAAATACATTCGTGCGGGAACACGGCTCCACGTTTCTGATGCAGATCGGCGCGCCGCTCAGATCGGGCGCAAAGCACGACGGCAGGGCGCCCGACTACGACGACTGGGCGTTGAACGGCGATATCCTTCTCTATTATCCCGTGCTCGACTGCGCGTTCGAGATCTCTTCCATGGGGATCCGCGTGGACGCGGAATCGCTGCACAGACAGTTGGCGGCGGAAAACTGCCTCGACCGTCTGCAATATCCTTTCCACAAAGCGCTCGTTTCGGGCGAGTTGCCGCTCACCATGGGCGGGGGCATCGGACAGTCGCGCCTGTGTTTGTTCCTTTTGAACAAAATGCACATCGGCGAAGTGCAGGTTTCGTTGTGGGACGAAAAGACCGTGCGCTACTGCGCGGAAAACAATATTCCGCTCATGTAAAAAACAGGAAACCGTTATTCGGTTTCCTGTTTGGTTTTTTTGAAATCTTCCGCGACCATGAACGCGAAGAGGGGGAGGAGGGGCGCCGCGCACACGAGCACGCTGTAATTGCCCAGATTTTCGGACGCGAACACGCCCACCGCCGCGCCGAGTACGAAAAAGGCGATGAGATATGCGTAAATGCCCGCTTTTTTGGCGCTTTCTTTGCTTTTGAGTTTGATCCCGTCATAGAGATGCAGCGTCATCTGCCTTAAATTGTTGGTGCAAAACGTGGTGCTGATCGCCGCGCCGTGGCAATGCGTGAAGGTGTTGTACTGTACGGCGCACAGAAACGCCACGATGGTGCGGGCATAATAATTCGATGCGGAAGAGGGGATGAACGCGAGCCCGACGAGCACTAAGATCTCCAAAAAGGTCATAAACGTCGAGCGGCTGATCGCTTTGATCTTTCGGGGGATGACGACCGAGAGCAGGATACCCGCGGCGTAGGCGAGAATGGAAAATAAGTATTTCAGCGAAACGGCGGCTTTTCCGTCGATCAGATTGATCACGAGCAGCACGAGGTTGCCCGTCTGCGCGTTGCAGAAAACGTTGCCGTGCAATACGAAAGTATAGGATTCAAGAAACCCGCCGATGAGCCCGAAGACCGCAAAGGTCACGAGCGATTGCTCCCACAAAAAGATCTTGTTTTTCATGAATCCACTATACAATAAACGATCGAAAAAAGTCAAATACATTTTCATGTTTTTTCACTTTCTATCGCTTGACAAACATTTTAAATCCCGATATAATGTTAGTTAACCTAACAATATTGAGGTTGCAATGGACAATAAGCATATCGGTTACGCGGTCAAATCGCTGCACCGCAGGATCAATCAGGTCATCGGCCGTATCCCCGCGATCAAAGAGAATAAAAATCTGACGAGTGTCCAGATATGGATACTCAATTTTTTATTTCGAAACGAGGGGCGCGACGTGTTTCAGAAGGACATCGAAGCGGAATTCAACACCCGCCGCTCGACAGCCACCGAACTTTTGAAACAGATGGAAAAGAACGGTCTGATCCGGCGCGTTTGCGTGGATTACGACGCGCGTCTGAAAAAGATCGTCGTTACGGATCATGCCGAGGAGATCCGCAAACAGATCCAGACGCAGATCGACAAGACCGAAAAAACGATGACCGAGGGCTTTACGCCCGCGGAGATCGAGGCGTTTTTCGATTATGTGGAACGGTTCAAGCAAAATCTCGCAAAATGCGAATAGGGCATTTTGAAAGGGTCGGCGCGTGAAAGGCGCGCGAATGCAATGTAGGTAAAAATTTTTATAAGGAGAATTCAGATGGTAAAAACTTTGGCCAAAAGTATCCGGGAATATAAAACTCCGTCTATACTTTCTCCGATTTTCGTATCTTTGGAAGTGATTGTCGAATGTATCATGCCGCTGTTCATCATGCGGTTCATCGAAGAAATTTCAAACGGCAAGGACAGCAATTCGCTTCCTATGGAAATCATCTTGTATTACGGCGGAATTTTGGTCGGGATGGCTCTGCTGTCTTTGACTTTCGGGATGCTGTCAGGCAGATTTGCGGCGCGTGCGAGCGCGGGATTTGCCAAGAACCTGAGAAAGGATATGTATTATGCGATACAGGATTATTCTTTCTCCAATATCGATAAGTTTTCGACTTCGAGCCTGGTGACGCGCCTTACGACAGACGTCACGAACGTGCAGATGGCGTATATGATGATCATTCGCGTCGCCATCCGCTGCCCGCTCATGCTGGCCTTTTCCCTCGCGATGGCGTTCACGGTCAACGTGACCATTTCATGGGTGTTCGTGGCACTCATTCCCATTCTGGCGGGCGTGCTCACGGCCGTGATCTTGAAATGTTTCCCCATTTTCGAGCGCGTGTTCAAAAAATACGACAACATGAACCGCTCGATCCGCGAGGATATCAAGGGGATCCGCGTCGTCAAATCCTTCGTCCGCGAAGATTTCGAAAAACAGAAATTCGAAAAGACTTCCGCGGACGTGGCGAAGGACTTTACGCTCGGCGAACGCCTGATGGCGATCAATACGCCCGTCATGCAGTTCTGCATATGGTTTTCCTTTCTCATGATCTTCCTTTTGGCGGCGCTTCTGACGGTGGGCGGCAAGCCCGTGGGCGAGGGCGATCTGACCGTTCTAATCATGTACGCTTCGCAGATACTTTCCAGTATAATGCAACTTTCCATGGTTCTCGTCATGATCATCATCGCGCGCACGTCGGTCAAGCGTATCGTGGACGTATTGCAGGAAAAGAGCAACATCGTTTCTCCCGAGCAAGCGGTCAAAGAAGTCGAGAGCGGCGACATCGTGTTTGAAAACGTCAACTTCAAGTACGCGGCGCAGGCGGAAAAATTCGCGCTTTCGGGCGTGGATCTGAAGATCAAGGCAGGGCAGACCGTGGGGATCTTAGGCGGCACGGGTGCTTCCAAATCCACGCTCGTCAATCTGATCCCGCGCCTTTACGACACGACGGAGGGCGCTGTCTACGTGGGCGGCGTCAACGTCAAAGATTACGATATCGAGGCGCTGCGCAACAAAGTCGCCATGGTCTTGCAGAAGAACGTCCTGTTTTCGGGGACCATCAAAGAAAATCTGCGCTGGGGCAAGGCGGACGCGACGGACGAAGAGATCGAGCACGCGTGCAAACTCGCCTGCGCGGACGACTTTATCCAGGCTTTCCCCGACAAATACGATACATATATCGAACAGGGGGGCAGCAACGTGTCGGGCGGACAGAAACAGCGGCTCTGCATCGCGCGCGCCCTTCTCAAGGATCCCAAGGTGCTCATTCTGGACGATTCGACCAGCGCCGTGGATACCAAGACCGACGCGATGATCCGCAAATCTTTCCGCGACGAGATACCCGACGTGACGAAGATCATCATCGCGCAGCGCGTTTCCTCCGTGCAGGACGCCGACCAGATCGTCATTTTAAACAACGGCCGCATCGACGCGGTGGGTACCCACGAGGAACTGTTGAAAAACAACGAGATCTATCAGGAAGTATATTATTCCCAAAACAAAATAGGAGGTGCGGCAAATGAGCAAGCGTAAAGAAAACGCCCGTCCTCAGCCTCCCAAGATGCACTCCTTCAAACTGTTGGGAAGGCTCCTTTCGTATCTGTTTCACTATTACAAGATCAGTATGATCCTGGTATTTATCAGTATCCTGCTCACCGCGGTCGCGGGCATCAGTTCTTCCATCTTTTTAAGCCTCGTCATCGATCAGGTCATCGAACCCGTAACAAACGGCGCAACGTGGGAAGCCGTGCGCGAACCGCTGTTCTTTATCATCGGCGGCATGGGCGCAATGTATCTCGTCGCGCTCGCGGCGTCCATTTTCTATAACCAGCGCATGGCGATCGTCACGCAAGGCTTTTTGATGTATATCCGAAACGATATGTTCAACCGCATGCAGACACTGCCGATCCGCTATTTCGATACGCACACGCACGGCGATATCATGAGTACCTATACCAACGATACCGACGCTTTGCGGCAACTCGTTTCGCAAAGCATTCCGCAGACCTTCTATTCCATCGTCGCTGCGGTCACGCTGTTCGTCATCATGCTCGTTTACAGCATCTGGCTGATGATCGTGGTGCTCGCGGGCGTGGCGCTCATGGTCGTAGTCGCAAAATACGTGGGAGGCAACAGCGCCAAACACTTTATCCGCCAACAGGTCGTCATCGGCAAAACGGAAGGTTTTATCGAAGAAATGATGGGCGGACAGAAAGTCATCAAGGTGTTCTGCCACGAAGAGCAGGCAAAGCGCGATTTCGATAAAATCAACGACGAACTGTGCGACGCTTCCGACCAGGCGAACAAATACGGTAACATTCTCATGCCCGCCATCATGAATATAGGGCATTTCGTGTTCGTCGTCGTCGCCATCGTGGCGGGCATTCTCGTCATGGTCGGCGCGCGCAACCTGTCCATCGTCGGCTTTACCGAGGGCGTGGTGAGCGTCAGCGTCATCGTGGCGTTCCTCAATATGTCCCGCCAGTTCACACTGAACATCGGGCAGGTTTCCATGCAGATCAACGCGGTCGTCATGGGGCTTGCGGGCGCGGAGCGCATATTCGAACTTCTGGACGAACAGCCCGAAACGGACGACGGCTACGTTCAACTTGTCAACGCGCATATCGACGAGAACGGCAATATCACCGAATGCGCCGAACGCACGGGCAAATGGGCGTGGCGTCACCCGCACAAGGCGGACGGCACCGTCACTTATACCGAACTTACGGGCGATATTCAACTCTTTGACGTGGATTTCGGGTACGTTCCCGAAAAAATCGTGCTGCACGACGTGAGCATTTACGCCAAACCCGGGCAGAAGATTGCTTTTGTCGGCGCGACGGGTGCGGGCAAGACGACGATCACCAACCTCTTGAACCGTTTTTACGATATCGCCGACGGCAAGATCCGTTACGACGGCATCAATATCAACAAGATCAAAAAGTCGGATCTGCGCCGTTCTCTCGGCATCGTATTGCAGGATACCAACCTCTTTACGGGCACGATCATGGAAAATATCCGCTACGGCAAACTGGATGCGACGGACGAAGAGTGCATCGCGGCGGCGAAACTCGCCAACGCGCACGACTTTATCACCCGTCTGCCCGAAGGCTATAACACGGTCTTGCGGCACGAGGCGGCGAACCTCTCGCAGGGACAGCGCCAACTCATCTCTATCGCGCGCGCCGCTGTCGCCGATCCGCCCGTCATGATCCTCGACGAAGCGACTTCTTCCATTGATACGAGAACGGAAGCGCTCGTACAGCGCGGCATGGACCGCCTGATGGAGGGCAGGACGGTGTTCGTCATCGCCCACAGGCTTTCCACCATACAGAATTCCGACGCTATCATGGTATTGGACCACGGCAGGATCATCGAGCGCGGCTCGCACGATCAGCTGATCGCGCAGAAAGGTACTTACTATCAGTTGTACACGGGCGCCTTCGAGTTGGAATAAAATCAGAAAAAAGCACGGCAAGTCTGCCGTGCTTTTTTATTTTGTACTTGAACGATATCCCGTTATCGGTCGCAAAGTTTGGCTTTTTTCAACATAATAAAACTGAAAATTGCGACCGCGAGCGCCAATCCGTCGAGAACGAGCACAGGGATAACCAAAGTTTCGAAAAGGGAAAAGCCCAAAAACAAGAGGAGCATGGGCGGGATCATGCCTGCAAATACGCTGATCGTGACCGAGGCGCTGTTTTTGACGACCATCGTTTCGTTTGTCCAGTCGTATTTGGGAAATTTCGTATTGATATACGTTCCGAACAGCGCGGAAAACGAGGCGTAAACGATGACCGAAACGAAGAGCAGAACAGCCTGAACCGCGCTCAGTTGCAGAGAAAAAGTCAGAATGAAGGAGCAGACGATCCCCGCGCCGCCCGACAGGGTCAGACTCATCATCGCCTTCGCCATGAGGATCTGAAAGGAAGAAACGGGCATGGAAAAGGGGATCCAGCGTCGGTTGCCTTCCAACGAAAGCGACGCCGCCGAAGAGGTCGTGATTCCGACCGTGAACATAACAATGGGAACGATGAGAAATTTCATTTGTTCCGCCGTCGCCGTATCGAATTCGGGAATGCCCGACAGATACTCGAACGGATTGAAAAAGATGGAAACGACGCTTAAAATGACCAGAAGCAGCAAGCCGCTCGTGGAGTTGAGCATGTAAGAGGGCGAGGACAAGAGCCTTGCGAACTCGTTTTTATACATGGCTTTAAAAGCGCTGCCCGCGCGCAGTTGTTTCGCCTCGAACCTGCCCGAAGATTTTCTCGAAAGCAACGCGCTGTTGATCTTGAGATAATATCTGGCAAGCACCGCGATAAACGCAGCCGAGAAAACGGCGCTCGCAGCGATCAGAACGAGTAAGTACCAAAAGCCTTTCCCCGCAATGCTTTGCTGCAACAGCCAGGCGGGCGGATAAATTTTGAGCAGCATATCGAGCGTCGCATCGCTGATCTCCACGCTGCCCGCGCCGCTCGTATAGGACACGAGAAAGGAAAGCGCCATCACGCCCACGAGCGCGACCATCGCCAGCGCCGTCTGGAAAATCGCCTTATGCCGCAGATTCATCGTCGCCGCGGTGATCAATGTGCCGATGATATTGGAAACGACCAAGGGAATGACGGGACTCAAAAGAAAAGCGATGAGGATATAGACGAGCGCCGCAACGTTAAATCCGCCGTAAATGAAATATACGATCGCGCAAGGGATCATGACGACCGCGCAAAACACGAGGTTTACGAGGTACGAAGTGATCAGCCTCGAAGCGACGATATCGGATTTTTTCACGGGCATAGACATAAGCATATCGTAGTCCTTCATGGCGAACAGCATATGCGGCCCGCGGATGAGGGAAAAGATGAGCGTGATCGCCGAAGCAAGCGCAAAGGAAAGGGCGGGGATCACGTCGTTCATACCGTTTTCCGCGAACATGACCGCGTAAAAGCAGACAAACGCGATCATCAGGATCATGACGAAAGCGTACAGTCCGATGAACAGACCCGCCTTGCGTTTTTCCTTTCCGTCCTCGGAATAGCGCACGCGGTTGATGCCCGTCATGCCCAACAAGTGCACTTTGGTCAGGGTAAGAAAATTACTTGTCATTGCTTTCCAGAACCTCCATGAACACCGTTTCCAGACTCTCGTCGCCGCGTACCTGTTCGGTCGGTCCGCAGGCGACCAGTTTTCCCTGTTTGATGATGGCGATCTTGTTGCACAGTTTTTCGGCAACGTCCAGAACGTGCGTCGAAAAGAAGATCGCGGAGCCGTTTTCGCACATTTCCTTGAACACGTTTTTGAGTTTGAACGCCGCTTCGGGGTCGAGGCCTACAAAGGGTTCGTCCAGGATCAAAAGCCTGGGCGCGTGCACGAGCGCGCCGATGATGGCGAGTTTTTGCTTCATGCCGTGAGAATAGGAGGAAATCAGTTTTCCGAGTTCGTCGCGGATGCGGAACATATCGGCGTATTTGACGATGCGTTCGGTGCGCTGTTCCTGTCCAACGCGGAATACGTCGGAAATGTAATTGAGATACTGCACGCCCGTTAAAAAATCGTACAGATCGGGATTATCGGGAATATACGCGGAGATGGATTTGCAGAGAACGGGGTCCTTTAAAACGGAATGCCCGTCTATCAGGATATCTCCCTCCTCGAATTGCAGTATGCCCATCGCGGCGCGCAGCGTCGTGGTCTTGCCCGCGCCGTTCTGTCCGATAAAGCCGTAAATATCGCCCGCGCAGACGTCGAGGGAAAGATGATCCACCGCCCGCTTGTTGCCCGCATACGTTTTCGAAAAGTTTTTGATCTCTAAAATTTTCTTTTCCATATTGCCTCCTGTAAGATATCGATATGATATCATAATTATATCATGAAATTAAAATATTTGTCAACGCTTTGAACAATAAATACAGTTGCGGACTTGTATTTTGTAAAAATCCATGTTATAATGAAAGAAAAAGCGGAGGCGCTTATGAAACAGATAAAATTGGGAGGCGTGCTCGACGTGCCCGCACTGGCGGTGGGCTGTATGCGCATTACTTCGTTGGATGAAAAGGGGGCGCAGGCTTTCGTATACGCGGCGATGGAAGAGGAATTGAATTTCTTCGACCATGCCGATATTTACGGCGGAGGCGAATGTGAAACGGTTTTTGCGAAGGCGGTTTCCGCGCTGAAAATTCCTCGGGACAAACTGTTTCTTCAATCGAAATGCGGCATTGTTCCCGGCAAAATGTACGATTTTTCCAAAGAGCATATTCTTTCTTCTGTAGACGGGATATTGAAACGGCTGGATACCGATTATTTGGACGTACTGCTTCTGCACCGTCCCGATGCGTTGATGGAGCCGGAGGAAGTGGCGGAAGCGTTCGATCTGCTCGAATCGCAGGGCAAGGTCCGGTATTTCGGCGTATCCAATATGCGTCCCGATCAGATACGCCTGCTGAAAAAGTGCGTGCGTCAGAAAATCGTCGCAAATCAGTTGCAATTTTCGCCCATGCACGCGGAAATGGTGAGCGTCGGGCTGGAAGTCAATATGGGTACCGACGGCGCCGTAGACCGCGACGGCGGCATTTTGAATTATTGCAGGCTGCACGATATCACGGTTCAGCCCTGGTCGCCCTTCCAATACGGATTTTTTGAGGGCGTCTACCTGAAAAACGAAAAGTTTCCCGAATTTAATAAAACCGTTGCGCAGTTGTGCGAAAAATACGGGGTAGAGGACACCGCGATCATCGTCGCATGGCTGTGCCGCCATCCCGCGGACATGCAGACGGTCACGGGCACGATGAACGTCGGCCGCCTCCGCGCGCTCAGCCGCGGCGCATCGGTTCGCCTTACGCGCGAAGAATGGTACCGCCTGTATCTTGCGGCGGGGCATATACTTCCGTAATAAAAAAGGGCGGTCGTTCCCGCCCTTTTTTTATTGACAAACGCCCGCTGTTTTGCTAAAATGATATCCATGCAGAGATGGCGGAGCGGTCGATCGCGGCGGTCTTGAAAACCGTTGAGGTGAAAGCCTCCGGGGGTTCGAATCCCTCTCTCTGCGCCATACGAGAATAATACGAACCCCGAAGGAAATTCGGAGTTCGTATTATTTTTTGCACGAGATTTCTTCGGTATCATAATTCGATTGAAGTAGCACCTCGAATTTTGCTTTTTTCGGTCGGCTATGGTAGCATAGGTCCTCGCGTAAGTCAACGTCCGCAAAATCGTCGCTTAAAACTTTTATAAAAATGAATTGAGAGCCGAGCAAGGAAAAATTCCTTGCTCGGCTCTTTTGCTGTATTTATATAGTTGTGCTTTTCATCCACGCAACGATTTTTCTTTTCCCGTTGACTTCCGCAGACCGATACGCAAGATGCTTTCCCTTGACCGTCCTATGCACCTTCGCCTTTTGCCCGAAAAAGGCAAAATCAAATTTCGGAGGTGTAAAAATGGAACAAACGGAAAAGAAAAGGGATTTTAAGGTGTTGGCTGAGAAAATATCTCCCGATAACGTATTGATCATGTCGGAATTGTTGGCGATTAAGGAAACGAAAACCCTCATAAGGTTTATGAGCCGTCATGCGGTAATCGCGCATGCGAAACTTTGCAAAGACGTGTTCTGCAAAGATACGCAGGGATACGTACTGTCAGACTGCTACGATATAGTACAGAGCGTGGCGGTTTTTCTCTGCGAACATTACGGAGAATATTTAGACGATTTCCTGTATATCTCGAAACGAGGGAAAAGGATCACGATAAAAATAGAATGCTGCCTGATCGTAACCAGAATGTTATGCAGGAAATACTGCTACATGCAGAAATATATAAGCCTTGAAAAAGCAAATATGAAGATTGAAGCCATGGCGGAAGAAACGGAGGAAGAAGACTATTCGATCGTTGACGCAGTTATAGCATCGTTGAACCTAACGGAAAACATGAATCTTGCATTGGATTACAGAATGTCGGGAATGAGTTATCCCGATATAGCAAAAATGCTGTCGAGGGCGACGAGTACCGTATATGAGTATTTCATCAAAATGCGGCAAAGATATTTGTCTACCTATAGCGGGTATATATATCCGCGATGCCATTAACTTCATATCCATTTAAAGGCACTCTAATAAATCAATAATTATTTTTTCAAAATGTATTGACAATGTGAAAATTTTGTGTTATATTTAAATCGCAAAATCTGCTACACGGATAGCAAATAAAATCAGGAAAGGCATAGTTTTTTTAAAACGGGAGAATGGGGAGGTAATTTATGAAATTATATCGGAAAGACATAGCAAAAATCGCAGGAGTATCTGCTCAAACCGTTTCTTATGTGTTAAACGGTTCGCGCAATTTTTCGCAAGAAACAGTAGAAAAAGTGATGGATGCGGTGCAGAAAACTGGTTATAAACCTGACGCTATCGCTAAGGGATTGGCAAAAAAACATCTTAATATCGTTGCGATTCTTATCGACAATTTTTCCAATCCCGTGTACAGCGAAATCATGGACGGATTTCAGCAGGAGGCTTATAAAAGCGGCTACGTTGTTGTCGTGGCGGATTTAAAAAATCGGGGAGAAAATATTATTGCCGACCTTGTATCTATGCGTGTAGCGGGAATTTACATTACTCTCGGAATGATGGAAACCTGTGTTAAACTTCTTGCCGAATTGGAAAATAACGATATCAAAGTTGTTTTTGGCAATAAAATCGAGAATAATGGTCGGCAATATGTGTTCGTAGAAACAGATAAACGACGTATCATGCACGATGCGGTCCAATACCTCGCGGACTGTGGGCATGAAAACATTGTATATTTCTCGGGTTTAGATATCCGTTCTACGAGCGATGAACGTTGCATGGGATTTCAGAAAGCATATCGCGAAAGATTTCATAAAGAGGGTATTATTTTAGAAAATGCTCCGCCGTATACGACTGATATGGAGAGCGGGCAGAATATTGCTAAACATTTTTTACAAACGTGTATTCGCGCAAGCGCGGTGATTACTACGAATGATTTGATGGCTATCGGCGCGATTCACACCTTTCTTAAGGCAGGGATGAGAGTACCTGAAGACATATCTGTGATGGGAATCGACAATATAGATATCGCGAGGTACAGTACCCCCGCTCTCACTACAGTGGGGTTTGATAAAAAAGCGTACGGGCGCAAGGTGTTTTGTCTTTTAAAAAATATGATAGAGGGTGCAGATGAGTTGTCACAGTCGGAAACTTTCGATGCCGAAATTGTGGAACGGGAATCCGTTTGGAAATTCAAATAATATTCAGGGAGGAAAATAAATGAAAAAAGCAATTTTATGGTGTTTCTCATTGGCTATGCTCTTTATGTTGTTTGCGGTTGTTTCGGTTGCGGCAGCCGCAACAACTCCTGCTGCGCAGGAGTTTGTGAACCTGATTGATTTTTCTGCAACCGATTGGGGCGATCATACCTACGATTCGGAAACAGGTACGCTCACATTGACGGGCAATGATACGAAAGACTATTTTACGACGGTTTTGGACGGTATCAGCGACGGAAAGATTAAATTGAAAAACGGAACCGAAAAAAATTTTTCCGAACTGACTTTCGTTCTGGAAGCTACGATTTCCGCCAAAAGCCAAGTGTGGCAGGTTCCTTTTATCGTTTTCGCGAAAAATGACGATACGACGATGGAATATCATTTCCGCAATACGCTGAACAATATGTACGTGTTTAAAAACACTGAAACCGTCATTTCCGAAACGGGAATCGGCTACGTGGCGGACGGTACTCCTTATAAAGCTATTATCCAAGTAAAGGGAAATGATTATTCCGTGCGGACGGATTCGGGAGAATTCTCAAACACCGCCGAAAAAGAAAATGCGTGGACAGAGGATCTCACGCCTTGTTTCGGCATCGGTGCGCGCGCGGTGGCAGGTTCAGTGTTTTCAGACATGAAAATGTACATAAAGGATGTCGAAATCGCCAATTATATCGTGGACATGAAAGTAAACGCCCCCGCCTACGTAGAAAAGGGTGCGGCGTTGACGGGCGTAACGGCAGACGTGAAATATGCGGACGGAAGTACGGCTACGCTTTCACAGGATGAACTTACGATATCGGGTTTTTCATCGGCGGTATCGGGAAAAAAAGAGATCGTTGTGTCCGCCGAAACGCTCAATCAGACGGCATCCGCCCGTGCCGAGGTTACGGTGGAAACCCGCACCGATCTCGCTGATTTCGCGGCGGCCGATTATGGTAAAAACGAATACGACCCCGCTACGGGTGAAGTGATTTTGTATGGCGACGATTCGACTGTTTATATTCCTACCGTTCTTGACGGTATTACAGACGGGAAACTAAAATTAAAGGACGGAACGGAAAAAAATATTTCCGAATTGACTTTCGTTACGAGAATGACGGTTACACCTGCGGCGACAGGGGGCTGGACAGTACCTTTTATGGTTTTTTCTCAAGGCAAAGATGCACAGCTCGACTCGCATGTACGTGTAAATATGAACGGGGGCGGTACGCCTGCCTACGTAATGTGCCGTTATAACGACGAAACAGGTTGGCATGAGGATGTCAAAACTGAAATCGGCGCGCCAAATCAATCCGAAGGAATCAGTTATACGGTGACGTCCGAAATGACTGGTTCGCATTTGAAATACATTCTCGAAATCGGCGGACAGACATACGTCAGCGAATTTGATGTGAAATTTAAGGACGAGGCGTGGACGGGCATTCCCTGCATCGCATTCGGTGACAGAACCAACGCGGATTCCGTTATCAGCGACATGCAGTTTTACGTCAAGGGCGTGGAACTCGATAATTACGCAAAGAGTCTTACGGTACAGACCGCGCCTGCGGACGTGATGCAGGGAGAAGAATTGGCGGGGGGCAGTTTCTTGCTGACCATGCTTGACGGCACTACACAGACTCTCACGCTTGATGACTTTACGATTTCCGGCTTCGATAAGAATGCCGTCGGCAAGCAGACGGTGACTGTTTCGAAACAAAACTTAAACGGTGTAATAAGCGCGACTTTTGAGATCGGAGTCGAGGAATATGTTGACGAGGTCGTTTCCTATCGGGTGAGTACGAGCAAAGCAGAATATGAACAGGGCGAGGAATTCGACGTTTCCTCCTTGGTAGCGGAAGAAGTTTATGAAAGCGGGGCGGTGAAATCCGTGCAAACAAGTGCGTCCGATTTTACCGTAAGCGGATACGATAAGGATAAAGCCGGCAAACAGACGGTCAAAGTTATGTTTCGGGGAACCGAATACTCATTACAGATTACCGTTCATGCTTCCGGAAAAGCACGGGGATGCGGCAGTGCAGTTACGGGTGTATCTGTCTTAGCCTCTACGTTCCTCGTTGCGGGAATCTTATGCCTGATGGTAATGGAAAAGGGGAAAAAGAAACCGTTATGAAAAATAAGATTTTCAGCATATTGCTGTGTTTTTGTTTACTGTTTACACTTGTCGCTTGCGGCGAAGCGGAAAAAGAAACGGAAAGGCCGAAACCTGATCCGCCCGTTGTAGATCCTTTAGACCCGGACGAAGAATTTAAACCTTGGGAAGATATACCCGAGGCAACGGAACCCGTTGATTTGAACGAGCAGATTTTAATCGGTTCTTGGGTGACATATTATCGTTATAATATCGCCTCGCACGATACACAAATGCGCCGGCTCGCACAGGCGGGAATCAACTTCAATCTCTTTCCGTTTCAATGGGATACGGAAAATTGGGACAGCATAGAGGATTGGAAACAGATAGACGAACTGTGCTGCAAATACCGCATTGTCTATGGTATTTGCGCGAATGAGGACTTAAACGGGGCTAACCGCTTTTCTTTAAACCAAATAAAAGAGTACTATGCTGAGCTTGACAGTCCTTATTGCCGCTTTGTCAATTTAAAGGATGAACCGACGACGGCTGTCATTCAGGGAACGATCAAACGCTATTTCGACCAATACAGAGAAGCTCTGCCCAATCTCGTTCCCTTTACCAATCTGTTGCCGAGCTACGGAACAGGGGCGTTTTCGCCTACATACCGCGAGTATATTCAGGCGTATGTGGATGCCTGTCCGGACAGCGAGTATATCAGCACCGATTTTTACCCGTTTTTAGCGGGCGGAAAATCGTACGACAGCAAAATATTTTCGGATATGGAAGTTATTCGCGACGTTGCCTATACGAGCGGCAAGATTAAAACGCATAGTTTTTTACAGTCCACTGGCTTTACGGAAAAGAGAATGACCGACCTCAATGAAATTCGCTGGAACATTTATTCCTATCTGGCTTACGGCTTTAAGGCATTTTCATACTTTAATTACGTATGTCCGGGCGAATCGGATACCGAGGGCGAAGGTTTTTATGATAGCTTGATTTACCGAGACGGAACGATACGCGATCAAGATTTGTTCAATGGCGTTTCAGCTTTGAATTGGCAGGTCCGCGCGCTTTCTCCTATTGTTATGAACTCTGACGTTTCGGCGGCGTATCACACCGCCGAAGGGTACGAAGGGGTGAAAATGCTGCCTTCCGATTATTTCCTGCGCCCGAAAACGGACGGCGACTTTATCGTTTCGTATATGGAAAATAAAGACGCTTCGCAAAATTCACACGTCATGCTGTTCAATAACGATTATACGAATAGCGTAAGGGCCGATTTCATACTTGACTCCGAAAAGGGTGTCAGCGGATTGGAGTATTTCAACCCCGAGAGAAAAGAATATGAAAAGGTATCCTTAAATGACGGTAGTTTCACGCTCTCGTTTGATGCGGGAGAAGGCAAAATATTCCGTTTGCTTAAATAAACGAATGGATGAAAGGGTGAGAGGATGTGATGGACATATACGGGAATAAAGTTTTTTGGGCATGGAACAATGTCCTCAACGAAAGGGAGATTCGCCGCCAGATACAGGGCTTTGCGCAGCAGAAAATAGCGGGTTTTTTTATTCACTCGCGCTGTGGGTTGAAAACCCCGTATCTTTCGGAACAATGGTTTTCTGCTGTGGAGATCGCCGCCGACGAAGCGGGGAAACAGGGCTTGGAGGTATGGCTGTACGATGAGGACGGTTGGCCGAGCGGGTTTGCCGGCGGCTTGGTGGTGGCGAGCGATGCCTCGCTGTGTATTCAACGTCTCCGCCTTGAGCGGTCTTTGGCGGCGTGCAGGGGTATGCGGATAGCGGCATGTTTTCGCCGGACGAATAACGGATGGGAAAGTTGTACCCCCGAGCGAGCAGACTGCTTTTTTGCAGCGCAGAGCGATCTTCATTATGTCGATCTTTTGAATCCGGAAGCCTGCCGCGCGTTTATCCGTTGTACGCACGAAAAATACAGGGACAAACTCGGACATTTGTTCGGTACGGTCATCAAAGGCATTTTCACGGATGAACCGCAAATGGACGGGTATATCTCCTATAGTCCCGTGCTCTCGGAAAAATACGAAAACGCTTACGGCAGAAAATTTGAAGACGATTTGGTTTGCGTGCTTTGCGGAGGAAAAAAATATAAGAAGTTCCGCCTTCGCTATATCAAAATTTTATTTCCCTTATTTATCGAATCATACATAAAACAACTCGACGAATGGTGCCGCCGCAATCATTTGATTTTGACGGGACACCTTCCCGCCGAGGACGGACTTCTGTACCAGGGCGAGATTGCGGGATCCTGCGATCTCGCATATCGCTCGATGCGTTATCCCGGTATCGATTTTCTCGGAAGGAGATTGTGCTCCGATGTATTGGTAAAGACGTTGGGAAGCGTTAAAAGCCAAGAGGGATTGGAGAGAGTCATCAGCGAAACGTTCGGATGCAGCGGCTGGAATACAAATTTCGCGCAATTTGCCTGGATTTGGGGTTATCAGGCTGCGGCGGGGATCAACAGCGCATGTCTGCACTTTTCTGCTTATTCGGTCGTCGGTAACCGCAAAAGAGATTATCCGGCATTCTTTTCCGGGCAGGAGCCATGGTTTGCGCAATGGCATTATCTGAACGATTGGATGCATGCAGTGAATGAATTTAATTCGGGCAAAGAATTTCGCGATAAGATACTGGTGATCAGCGCTCTGGAAAATGCCGCTTGCGAACCGGAGGAGAACGCGCGCGTCGTCAGCAATGCTTATCGGCTCTTGATAGAAGCGCTCAGCGATTTGCAAACAGACTTTGAAACGGCGGACGAATTTGCGCTTTCGGGACGCGTTCGGATCAAGGGCACGAGACTGTGTTTCGGAAATTCCGAATTCGGGTTGATCATCGTGCCGCACGTGGAAAGCATACTTGGTTCTACGGCTAAATTGTTGTTGGAATACAAAAAAAATGGCGGAAGAATATTGTTTACCACCGCGCCGCCTCGGTTTGCCGAATATGAAAAAAGTAAAACGCTCGAGGAGCTTATCAGCCGACAAAACGAACTTCCTTTCGGCGGCGTCGTTCAAAACCGTGCTGAACTTTGGGGTAAGGCTCTGCAATTTATCGGATATCGCAGAAACTTCTACTGCGTGTCCGATGACGGACGATTGTTGAAAGACGTACGTATGCGTGTGTGCGAAAAGGACGGCGAGACGCATGTATTTTTGGCGAACAAGAGTGCTTCCGACACAAAAGAATTTACATTGGTTTCCGACCGTGCGGGCACTTTTCGGGAGCGCAGATTTTTACAGGGGGATTGCGCCGTTGCCTGTTCGGGCGAGGATTTTTGCGAAACGCGCGTGCTTTTACAGCCCATGCAGAGCAGAGGTTTTGTATTCGGAAACTGCGCACGGGAAAATGTACCGATAAGGTTCCAGAGCGAAGTCCTGCATACTTTTTCAGCTGAATGGGACGAGGAAAACCGACTTGCTTTGGACAAATGCGCGTACAGCATTGACGGAAATGCGTTTACCTTACCGAAATACGTGCTTTTCGTACAAAACGAAATTTATGAAATCAGTAAAACGCTTCAAGCAAACAAATCGTTGCGGGTACGCTACTCTGTCTGTTCAAAGATCGATCAAAAAATCCGCGTGTTTTTGGAACAGGGAAAGGTTCAAACAATCGAATGGAACGGCAAAAAGTACCGTTTGGACGATATTTCTTTTCTCGACAGAGATATCCGTGGGTTTGATTGCGAACTCAGAAAGGGTATGAATGAACTTACATTGGAATATATACTCGAACCCAACCGTACGAAAATCGATCCGGATAAAGTGTTCGAGAGCGAGCGCAACCGCTTTTCCTATGAGCTGGAAATCGAGGCTGTTTATTTGTGCGGTCGTTTCGGTGTATATCCCGATTCTGTGACGTCATCGCGGGGCGGCGTTTTGCAATGCGAGGGCAAGTTTACCGTGGACGCTTTGCCTCAAGTGGATTTTTCCCGTGAACTTACACAGCAAGGTTTGTTTTTTTACAGTGGAAATTTTCAAAAATCGTTTTATTTCTCGGGCGATGCCTCGATTGCGGGACTCAGTGTCGATTGCATGAACGCGGTATGTGCCGAGGTTGCAATCAACGACAGAGTTGTCGGATGTTTGTTTTCCGTACATGATGAACTGGATATTCGGAAATTCGTTATAGAAGGACAAAACAAAGTTTCCGTCATGTTTTATAGTGGACTGCGCAATCTTTTAGGTCCGCATCATCATGTTTCGGGAGAAGTGAATTTTACGGGACAGAGTACGTTTATGGGTAAACGCGGGTTTGAGGACGAGGTCATAGATTTCACTCTTCGGGAAAATACTTATACCGAAAAGTATTTCTTTACCCCTTTTGGCGGCGGAAATGTAGTCATACATTTTTATAAATAAAATGAAAAGGAGAAGAAAAGATGAAACAAACTAAAATCTGGCTGAAACTTGTTGCTTGCGCAATTGCGGTTTCTATGTGCTTCGCCTGTTTTGCATTCGTCGGGTGCAAGGGCGGCTCCACGCCTAACGATGACTGGGGAGAAGACGATCCGCCTACTCCGACGGAACCCGTGACTATTCGCGTCATGCACTATTGGCCCGAATGTGCGGAGGCATTCGACGAGATCGCAGAAAACTTTACGAAAGAAAATCCAAGCATCAAGGTGGAATATTCTACGAGCGATTATAACAATATGATGAGCGCGCTCAATACTGCGTGGCTCGGCGGTACTATGCCGGATGTATTTTCCTATTGGTCACATCAGATGCGTGAAATACTCATTGAAGGAGAGGATTTTATGGCGGCGGATCTGACGGAGCAGTTCATGAACGACGAAGCATTTATGTCCCGTTTTAAAAACGAGCGGGCGTGGGAACTTGGAAAGATCGGGGAAGGGCATTACAATGTACCGTTCCGTGCAACGGGATTCGTTATTTATTACAATAAAACGGTTTTCAATGAATATGGCTGGGCACAACCCGAGTCGCTCGAAGAGTTTGAACAGCTTTTATCGGATATCCTTGCGGCAGATCTCGGCGTCACGCCGTTAAAAACGTACGGCACCAACGGCACGTTCATGTTCATGTGGAAGGCGCTGTTTGCCTACTACGATGTTTTATCCGGCATGAGTTCCGACGAGAATTATCTGACGGGGCGCATTTCCCAAGATGAAACAGATTGGAATGCCTATGCAGCGGCCATGGATAAATTGCGCCTGTGGAATTCGAAGGGCGTGTTCGGCGATGCGGTGCTGGCAGGCGGAGAAGACGCGAGCGAAAAGTTGTTTATCGACGGGGAGTGTCTGATGGCGATGCTCAATAACAATCTTCTCAACGAAATTACCGAGCAGGCGGAATTCGAAGTCGGCGTCATGACGTTGCCCGCTCCTGAAATTTTCAATTCTTTGGATGGCTACGACAGCACCTACGGCTATTCGTACGGCGGTTACGACGGATTCTGCATTTCCAGTTCCTCCACAAAAAAATCTGCGGCCAAGAAGTTCGTTGAGTATCTTTTGAGCGATGAAGCGCAGCAAATATTCAGCGATTCCACCCTGTCTATTATGGCGAACAAAAACGTGACGTATGCAAACGAGGTACAGCAAGAAATGGTGGAAACGATGACCTTTACCGCCCTGTACGACTATGTGCCCGATTACAATACGACCTCCTCTTACAATTCGATCGGAGATAAGATTTCCTATTATTCCAGCGGCAGCAACTCACACGGTACGGGCGCGGAAATCATGGAGGAGCGCTATGAACAGTTGAAAAAAGCTCTGAAAAACCTCATGTACAATAATCCTGCGAAAGAAATCATTCCCAGTACATATGCCCGCAGCAGCGCAAATATCGAAAGCTATTCGGATTGGTGTAAAGCTGCGATGCCCGAAGCAAGGTGACGCTTTTATGCTGAACACAAAGGCTTTTCGCAGACAGCGCAATGTTTGCGGATATTTGATGTCCATTCCTGCATTGATCGGTGTAGGAGTACTCATCGTTTATCCTATCGTATTTTCCTTTATTTTAAGTTTTACAGGTATCCGTGCAAGCGTCGTAAACGTACGGTGGAACGATTTTGGAAACTATATCTGGCTTTTTTCGGAAAGTTCCGGCGATTTCTGGAACGGGCTATGGGTAGCTTTTGAATTTTCCGTTTTGTCCACCATATTACAGACGGTACTGGGATTTTTTCTCGCCTATCTTCTCTACTCGATGGGGCGCGGGATGCAGTCGGTGTACAGAGTGCTTTTGTATATTCCCTGCGTCCTGCCCAGTGCAGTCGTAGCGGTCATGTGGAATTTTATTTACTCCTACGATGTGGGGCTTCTTTTTAAACTTTGGGAACTCTTCGGGTGGGAACAGGTACTTTGGCTCAACGATCCCGACGTGGTGCTTTTTTCGATCATCATAGCCAATACATGGCGCTTTGTAGGCATTACAATGGTTTTGTATTTCGTCAATATGAATGCGGTTTCTAAGGATGTTTTGGAAGGGGCCACGCTGGACGGTGCGAACCGTTGGATGATTTTATGGCGATTTATCTTTCCTCTTACCATCTCATCGACGAAAATGAATCTCGTACTTTCGTTCGTTGGCGGTATGAAATCTTTTGATATGTTTTTTATGTTGGAAGGAGGTTCTATGCCGCAGACGCGACCGGTAGGGCTGATCATATTTACATACGCATTTAAACAGAGCCGTATGGGGTGGGCGATCGTGATGTCTTTCATGCTTTCGGTGATTTTAGGGGCATTCACAGTGATTACAAATAAACTGATGGCAAAGGTAGAAAAAAGTTATGAGTGAAAAAGAGACGAGTTTAAAACGCCAAAAGCGCATCAACTTTATCGTCAACATAATTTTAGGAATCACGATTACGCTGATTACGATCGCGATTCTGTACCCCATGCTCTTTGTTGTGAGCACTTCGTTCAAAACGAGAGGGGAATTCATAAAATCTCCCTTTTCCATCTCTTTTGCACATCCGGAAAACTATTCGGAGGCTTGGACGAAAGGCGGGTTTTCCGTCAATGCCGTGAACAGTCTGATTGTCGCGGTCGTTGCGGTCGTATTTCAGATCGCAACGGCGTCCCTCACTATTTTTGCGATCGGAGTACTTAAATATAAGGGCTCGAATATACTTTTTTACCTTACTCTGTTTTCCATGTTTATCAGCGGTGAGGTAACGACTATTCCCTTGTTTTTACTTATTCGTGAATTCGGATTGATCGACTCTCTGTGGGCGTTGCTGCTTCCCGTGATGATTGCGGTCGGCGGAACGGGTATCTTTTTAGGGGTGACATATATCAAGAATATTCCAAACGATCTCCACGAGGCGGCGAGCCTGGACGGGGCGAGCATACTGCAAACGTTTTTTTATATCGATTTGAATTTGATCAGACCCGTTTTAGCGTATATCGCGATTACTACGTTTACGGCGACCTGGAATGACTTTTTTTGGCCGTTCATCGTTTTGCCTACGAATGCGGCCGCGCAAACTCTGCCCATTGCGCTCATCAATTTCCAGGCGCAGAATAATTCTATGTACGGCGTACTGTGTGCAGGGCTGGTCATCATGAGTATTCCTATCCTGCTGATTTACTCGTTCTTTTCAAAATATTTTTTGAACGGCGTAGCGGCGGGAGCGGTAAAAGGTTAAAGGAGGAAACATTATTGAATCATTCGATTTCGGGAAAAAGCTTTTGGCTTTGTCTTCTCTCTTGCGTACTTTTCGTTTGCGCGGTGTTTCTCGTTGTCGGTTGCGATAAGGGCAATAAGGATGACGGCCGTTCGGACGCATTGATCAACGAGGATATCGTGAAAGAGGACATTTTTCACGACCAAGGGGATATCTATTTGTCCGATTTCGAACCGACGGACAGCGAGAGCGTGACTGTGCGTCTGCGGCTTCGCCGCGGCAACGCTGTCAGTGTGGCGGTGGAATGGACGACCGATTTGTCTGCGTCAGGCGAAACTGCCGAGTGGCAGCGCGTGGAAATGGATTTCGAAAAAGCGGACGTCAACGACTATTACGATTATTTTATCGGCACGATCCCTGCACAGAAATCGGCCTACCGCTATCATTTTGTCGTTCGGAATAATAAGCAGACTGTTTATTACGCGGGCCGCGAGGCGGAAGTTGCGCAGAAAAATGCAAACGGCGAATATCAAAATCCTTTTAATGGATTCAGCAAGGATTTTTTATTGCAGGTGAATTTTTCCACGCCGGACTGGTCAAAAGGTGCGCTTTGGTATTCTGCGATGCCCGACAGTTTCTATAACGGCGATCCGACCAACGATAAGTATGGCGGCGCGATTTCAGGCACCCCTTGGGGCGCTGTACATTCGGGCGGGCTCGGTTATTTCGGCGGCGATTTTCAAGGTCTGTATGAAAAAATAGACTATTTTAAAGAACTCAACTGTACGGCTCTCTTTATCAATCCCGTTTGGCTCGCCAACCATAATGCGGGATACGGATTTTTTGACGGTACATTGATTGATTCCACGTTCGGAAATGAGCAGATGCTGAAAAAACTGTCTTCTTCTCTGCACGAAAATAATCTCAGACTGATGTTTGACGGTGTATTTAATTACTTTGTCGGAAATTCCAAATACGTCAATTCTTCTTCCCTTTGGCCCACAGAAGGCAAGGCGGCGAGCGATAAGAATTCGGATTATTATAACGTATTCATGCGTGACGGCAGCGGAAACCTCATTACCAACCAATTCGGTTATGTTGTTGATTTTGCCAGCGAAGATGCGCAAAAACTCATTTATTCCTCGCCCGATTCTATAATGCAGTACTATGTAACGGCCTGCGGTGTGGACGGTTGGAGGTTGGATTCGGCGATACTGTTTGTCGCTTCCGACGGGCGTTCCGGAACGCAGATCATCCAGGATATGCGAAAATATATGAAGGAAGTCGCGCCCGATTCACTGTTGTGCTTGGAAAATGCCAACGAAGCGGGTATGTACACGGATTACGCGGCAGATACATATTGGAATCAGCGTTTTTTGAAAGCGATAGAGGCATTCATGGACGGAAAGGTGAACAAATCCACAATCAATTTGCTTTCGTCCAATCTATATGAAGCGGTGCTCGGGCTGCCTCGTGCCGTTGCGCATTCCAGTTATAATATGCTTACCAATCACGATATGGATCGCATTCTGTACTTGATGGACGGCGATGTTGCCAAGGCGCAGTCGCTTTATCTTATGGTCATGACGTATATGGGGTCGCCCACGATTTTCTACGGCGAGGAAACGGGTACGCTCGACGCCGATCGTTTTTTCGTAGGGATGAACTGGGATCGCAGTACATGGAACTACGATATTTTTAATCAAATTAAGGCGCTCGGACAATTCCGGGCGGAAAACGAAGGCTTATTTAAGTATGGTACCTTGCGCAGTTTCGGCGTGGATGAAAACAATCTTCTGATGAAATATCAAAGAAGCTATCAAGGTATGAATATTCTTGTCCTCTTAAATCCCGCAGGTAAAGTGCGCAGCGGCGTAGAGGTCGACGTCCATTCGCTGGAAGTGAAAAACGGAGAAAAATTGTATGACGTTCTGTCGGGAAACAGTTACGTCGTACAGGATGGCAAAGTAAAAATTGAAATCATGCCGTACGGCGCACTGCTGAGCAACAAGAAATCGCAAAATTGGGCAGGAAAGTGGCAGTTGAGCGGCGGTGAGGGAGAAGTAAAACAAATCGGCGAAAACAGTTTTCAGGTGAGCGGAAACCGCAGCGCGGCGCTGCCGATTTACGGTAACGCAATACTGAGTTTGCAAAGCGAAGGAAAAATAACCGCATTCATGCGGGCGGACAACGAGAGCGGCGGGGCTTATTACGGAGCCGAGATCGAGGGAACAAAGGTAACCGTCAAAGCGCGGGAGACGAAAGGCGGAGCGGAGAAGACGGTCGCAACGCTGACGGTGGCGAAAGGAGAAACGCTATCCGTAGTCCGAAGCGACGTCAATACCTTCTACGTGGAAACGAGTAACGGGAAACAAGCGTCGAGCGAATGCTACGTAGAAATGTCCTATGAGGGACAATGCGGATTTTACGGAGAGGGCACGGTACGGAACGTAACGGCAAAAACGGCGGAAAGCCAGAAGAGCACGCAGTTTGAAAAAGGGAGCGACTCGATGATGTTCACGGCGGGCGAAACGGCCAAAGCCGTTATCGCGGATGGAAAGTTGACGTTAAAGAGTGCGGAAAGCGGAGTATACCGTTTGACGCATGCACCGATGTGCGATATTACAGTCAAGACGCAGATGAGCGGCTCTCCGAAAAAAGACGGCGATTATATGGGGGTGACCGTTGGGCAGAGCGAAAACAATTTTATTTTTGCCGGGCGTGCATATGTTTCGGGTAGTGTGAAGTTGGTTTTAGGGCAATCTATCAACGGACAGGCGACGATTTTCGCATCGATAGACGACGTCGAGGGAGAACTCGTTATACAGCTTGAACGTTTGGGTACGTATTGGACCGCACGCTATAAAACGCCGGAAGAAACAGATTTCAATTTGTTGGCCGAAGGCTTATATTGTAATTTCTCTGATATGAACGCAGGAATTGTCAATTACGGTTCTTCCGAGGCCGTCTTTGAATATTTCTGTTTCGGTAATGCCGTTGAAGACGGTCAAAGCGTTTCCGCGCACGCCTCGTACGGAGATTGTAATCAAACATCCTCACAGTCCGCATCGTACTCGCTCGTTCAGTATAAGATAGAAGGCGGCTCGTGGCAAATGGTCAACGGCGGATTTTTACAGAACGATGAGACTGCGGAAGTCACGGCGTTAAAAAATAATCAAGGCAATTTCAAGGGATTCCGCGCAGATTATTCCGTAAGGATTCATAAGGGAGACGGAAATGTCGCATTGCGTTTCGGTGCAGATCACGCTCTTAGGCTTTTCCCGAGCGGTAAGGTCGAATTGTTGAAAGGTTCTGCTGTATTAAGAACGTTACAGGCAGGAACCCTGCCCGATGAACCCGTCCGTATTATGGCGATAATGACCGATCGTGGTATTTTGTCTGTTTATTTCGGTACGGAAATGAAATTACTGCTTTCTGAAAGAGTGGAAGGATATACGAGCGGACCAATCTTTATCGAAGGAATTCGGGTTGCATACGAGATCGCTTCCATGCAGTTTCAGGCATATACGGTCGCTCATGATACGGCAGCGGTGACGGAATTCGTAGCGACATTGGATATCAAGAGTATTCAGCAAACGAATATTCTCAATAAAGCGGAGATCGGTTTCGTGTTCGGCGGTTCGGTCGGCTGCGGCAAAAACGGTGCGTTCTTTGTCGGCATCAATTCCAAACAGGAAGCATTTGTCGAATACGGCGGGGAAAAATTGGCGTCTGTCGATTTGGGCAGTTCTTTCAAAAGTAATGTCTTTTTGACACTTGTGGTGTCCGGAGGAAAGATCCTTCTGTTTGCAGACCATTATACGGGCGGTGACTCCGATACATTCGCAAGTCAACCTGTGCTCGAATATGAGAGCGATTTCGCGCACGGCGGACTTGTATCTCTGTTTTCCGCAAACGGAAAGTTTGAATATCGGAATTTCAAGGTATACGGACTCCGTCTCGGAGAAAATTATAAGGATACTGCGGTCTTCACCGATCGTACGTTCTCTTGATACCAGATGGGGGAATAATCATGCAAGCGAAAACTAAAAATATTTTTCTTATGATCCTCTCTGTTCTTTTAATCCTTTGCAGTTGCCTGTTACTGGGTAGTTGTCAGAAGGGAGGAGATTCGGGGAAAGATGCTTCACGTGTCGATGAACCTATCGCCACGGCGGAGTTATATCATGATATCGGCGCGCCGTACGTATCGCATATCGAGCCGACCGACACGGACACGGTAACTATGCGACTGCGGTTGTTGCGAGGAAATGCCGCCGAAGTGATTTTGCGGTATACTTGCGATCTCGATAAACCCGCGGCCGATTGCCGCTGGACGAACGTTTCCATGCAATACGAACGGGCGGACGTGAACGGGTATTACGACTATTATATAGGCGAGATTCCGCCGCAAAAGAGTGCTTACCGCTATCATTTTATCGTAAAAAACAATGTGGAAAGCATTGTCTATAATGCGGAGAACACCTACAAAGGGGATTCCGTTCCCGATTCGCTATCGTCGGATTTTCTGGCGCAAATCAATTTTTCAACGCCCGATTGGTCCAAAGGCATGCTGTGGTATTCCGCCATGCCCGACAGTTTTTACAACGGTGAAACTTTTTCCGATAAGTACGGCGGATCGATCAATCAGAATATTTGGGGTTTGACACACAGCGGAGGATTGGACTATTTCGGCGGCGATCTCAACGGCCTTTTGCAAAAAACCGATTATTTTAAGGAACTCAATGTAAACGGACTATACATAAACCCCATATGGCTCGCCAATCATAACGCGGGTTACGGCGCGATGGATCTTGCAAATCTCGACTCGACTTTCGGCAGTGAACCGATGCTGACTTTATTGACGGAAAAACTGCATGAAAATAATATGAGGTTTATGCTCGACGGCGTGTTTGCTTTCCTGACGCAGGCATCGGTGTATGTAAACGGCGAAAACTTGTGGAATACGAAGCCGGCGACCGAACAGTCATCACCTTATTATTCGGTATTCATGCGGGACGAGAACGGAAATATTAAATCCAACCAATTCGGTCCCATCGTTGATTTCGGCAAAGTTGCGGCGCAAAAGCTCATTTATTCTTCTCCCGATTCGGTCATGCAATATTATTTGCGGCTCGGTATAGACGGTTGGAGGCTCGATTCTTCGGTGCTGTTCGGCGGCATGAATACCAACGGCACGAAGATCATTCAAGATATGCGGAAGTATATGAAAGAGGTCGCGCCCGATTCGCTACTGTGTATTGAAAACGCTTCCGCATCAACGATGTATACCGACTATGCGGCGGATACGTATTGGAGCCAGGAGTTTTTGGCGGGCGTGAGAAGTTTTTCGGCAAAGGAAATTACGGCTGAATCGCTCGCGGCACTGAGCGCGAAATGTTACGAAACGGTCGTTCGTCTGCCCCGTGCGACGGGCCTTTCACTCTATACGATATCGGCCGATCACGATACCATGCGCCTTTTAGATGAAACGTCGGGCAATGTCGAAAAGGCTATGGCTGTTCATCTCCTGTTAATGACCTATATGGGTGCGCCTTCCCTTTACTACGGCGAAGAAATCGGCATGGTCAGCCAATTCGATCATTCGTTTTTCGATGCGATGAACTGGGATCGCAGTACATGGAACTACGATATTTTTCATCTGTATAAAGCGCTCGGACAATTCCGGGCAGAAAACGAAGGCTTGTTCAAGTATGGCGTTTTACGAGATTTAGGCGTAGATTCTGACAACCTTTTATGGAAATTTCAGAGGAACTATCAGGATACGTTTATAATGACCGTCTTAAATCCCGCAGGCAAAGTGCGCAGCGGCGTAGAGGTCGACGTCCATTCGCTGGAAGTGAAAAACGGAGAAAAATTGCATGACGTTCTGTCGGGAAACAGTTACGTCGTACAGGATGGCAAAGTAAAAATTGAAATCATGCCGTACGGCGCACTGCTGAGCAACAAGAAATCGCAAAATTGGGCAGGAAAGTGGCAGTTGAGCGGCGGTGAGGGAGAAGTAAAACAAATCGGCGAAAACAGTTTTCAGGTGAGCGGAAACCGCAGCGCGGCGCTGCCGATTTACGGTAACGCAATACTGAGTTTGCAAAGCGAAGGAAAAATAACCGCATTCATGCGGGCGGACAACGAGAGCGGCGGGGCTTATTACGGAGCCGAGATCAAGGGAACAAAGGTAACCGTCAAAGCGCGAGAGTCGAAGGGCGGGACAGAGAAGACGGTCGCAACGCTGACGGTGGCGAAAGGAGAAACGCTATCCGTAGTCCGAAGCGACGATAATACCTTCTACGTGGAAACGAGCAACGGGAAACAAGCGTCGAGCGAATGCTATGTAGAAATGTCCTATGAGGGGCAATGCGGATTTTACGGAGAGGGTACGGTACGGAACGTAACGGCAAAAACGGCGGAAAGCCAGAAGAGCACGCAGTTTGAAAAAGGGAGCGACTCGATGATGTTCACGGCGGGCGAAACGGCCAAAGCCGTTGTCGCGGACGGAAAGTTGACGTTAAAGAGTGCGGAAAGCGGAGTATACCGTTTGACGCATGCACCGATGCGCGATATTACAGTCAAGACGCAGATGAGCGGCTCACCGAAAAAAGACGGTGATCATATGGGCGTTGTTGTCTGGCAAAACGCAACGGATTATCTGTTTGCCGGCAGAGCCAATCTCGGAGGAACTGTAAAGATCGTATTCGGGCATGTCCACGAGGGAACCATTCAAGTACAGGGCAGTAAAGATGACGTTGCCGGCGAACTTATTTTTCAGCTTGAACGCACGGGTGTGAATTGGGCGGCTCGCTACAAGGCGATCGGCGGGGAAGAATTTATCCCTATCGGCACGCATTTGATTGCGAATTATTCGGATATGTACGCGGGTGTAGTCAATGACGGAACGTCGGAAGCATCCTTTGAATATTTTTGTTTCGGTGATGCTGTCAACGATGGACAGAGTTTGTCCGCTCATGCAGGATACGGCGAACTTGCTTTCGATGCTGTAAATTTCGGTAATTACGGGCTGGTTTCCTATAAGGCGGTAAGCGGCACTTGGGAGATCGGAAACGGCGGAGTCACGCAGAAGAACGCAGATATCGAAAAGGCAGAATATTCTACCAATCAGTCGTTGCAATATTTCCGTGCCGATTTTACGGTAAAATTCCAATTAGTCAATTCAGACGCGGCATACGTAGAGTTCCTGTTCGGCGCCGCTTCGGAAAACTGTTCCGTCAGGCTGTATCCGAACGGAAAACTCGCTCTCCAGCAAGGCGGGATAGCCGTCAGAGAAGTGATGCTGCAAAATTTCGATAAGACAGCGGCAACCAGGTTGTTCATTGTCTATTCCGACGCGAACGTGCTCACCGTGATGAGCGGTGTTCAAGCGAAAGTTGAATTTTCCGTGACAGATTTTGCGGCGTCGGGCGGAAATTTGAAATGGATAGGCAGTAAAGCGGCGTTCCAGATCGGCAGTTATCAATGTCAGGCATATTCAGATAATTATCCTATCTTCGGAAACATAAGCGCCGGCAATGGTGAAATATACAATCCTAACGCAGCCATGAGCCTGGTTTCCGAAGGGATTACCGACTTTATACTTTCTTTCAAATTAACGCAATTCCAGCGCAGTAAACCTGCGGATGATGTCTATTTTGCATTTATACTGGGAGGTACGGTCGGAAAAGGAGAAGACAGCGACAATGCTTTAGTGCTCGGAATGACACTCGCAAAAGAACTGTTCGTTTCGATCGGAGGTGAAAAAGTCGTTACACGGAAACTGACGGATTCTCTTGAAATCGGAAGCATGGTGCTTACGATTGTCGTGCAGGATAAAGATATACGAGTATTTGCGGGAAATGAAGCGACAGTTTCCGGTACGGCTGCACTCGAATATACCGATAGCGTCGTGCGAGGCGGGGCGTTTACCTTTGAGTCGGTCAACGCGCGTACGAAATTGAGCGAAGTGTTTCTATACGGACTAAAGTCCGAAGAAAATGCGGAGAACGTTTTAAAAATGCGGTAGTGCGATATGAAAAAAAACATTCTTGTCACGGGCGCTTTGATTTTGGCTGCAGTCATATTCGTGACGAGCGGGATATGCGTGTTTGCGGCGGAAAAGAACTCTTTTCCGCCTGCGGGCGTGTATTTTGCGCGGCATGAACATTATACTGCGTGGACGGACAGTGCTTATAATCCATATTTTACTTTGCAGGTCTACGAAGTCAAGGGGGGAGAAAGATTCCTTGAATACGAGGATATTCTTTTGAGGGACGAAAACGGTAAAGATTATTCATTAAAGGATGCAAGTATTCAAGTTATTTTTTCGGATGTGTACTTTACGAGTTATCGTCTCGTGTGCGTGCTGGACAGAAATAATTTGCCGAAAGACGAGACTGTGTTTACTTACGCCGTTATGCGGGGAACAGAGAAGAACAATATTTTCCCGATAGGAAGAGTTACCGTATCCATTGGAGATTGTAATAGTGCTTTGACGTTTGCGGGTGCTACGGCGAGCGCCGAGGAACTGCAAAGTTACAATGTAAAAGTAACGAATGCGGGAGACGGCAGTGTGACTGTTACCGGGCTTGATTTTTCGTTGGAAGGCATTCGTGCGGAATTCGGTTATTATGACAATGAAAATCGCTATTTCCAAATTGGAGACGGCGTGCGGCTTGCCAAAGGGGATTCCGTAATTTTACACTGTACGTTTGAGGGAAACGATGCCTTTCGGTCAATACCGTTCAGCGAATTTAAACCGCTCGTGGTTTTTCGCACGGGGAGAGAAGAGATGCGCGTTTCCGTAAATAATAAAGCGACCTATTTTGCCGCTTTGGGACGTGCGGAAATTAAAAATTATTTGAGGGGCTTATCGAGTGGAACGACTGTTTGACATAAACTTGCGCGTGCGCAGACCTGCGTTCAATATAGCGGTCTTTTACATGATTCTTGTCGGATTTTTTGATTCATTGCTTATTTCACGGTTTGCATCCTCAATGGTATCTATCGTTTTGCTCTATTTGTTTCAGCCGTTTTTGGTGTTCGGCGTACCTGTGTTGTTTCTGAAACTACATGAAAAGAAATATTCGCAAGCATTCGCCCGTTCTGCCTATACGCCTCCAAAGGCACGAAAACGTGATATTGTGTTGGTGGCGCTGACAGCGCTTACTGCCTGGCTGTTTTATACGTATTCAATTTATGCGGCAGAAGGTTTCCGAGCGGCGGCGACGGGCGGACTTTCGCTGTATATACCCCCGCGTCCCTCACTGTGGCAGTTGTTTTTGTCGCTCGTTGTAAACGCTGTGTTTGCCGCCGGCCTTCGCGAATACGCATTTCGCTATTTGGGAAGAAAGGCATACGGTCGCACGATATGGGGAATTGCATTTGCATCGCTCTTGTCTGCGTTCGTCAGTTACGATTTGCTTATTGCAATTCGCCTGTTTATACTCGGCGTCGGTAGTGCTGCGATTTTTTGCGGCACGAAAAGAATGCGATTTTGCTTTATCTTCGCCTTTGTTTTCGAAGGCTTACAGACGATCGTTCCATCCTATTGGATACTGCCGCTTTCGACGTATGCGGCTGTATCCATAGAAACATCTGTACTGTACGGACTTTTCAGCGCAGCCGCGGCGCTCATTTTCGCGGCGGTACTTTATTGGCTGTTCCGATCGGTGCGCTTTCAGCCCGCGAAAGGCACTTTTCGTTTCAAACGCTCTGCGGTTTTGACTTTTGTGCTCTGTCTCGCGGCATTCGCAGCGCTTACGATCTGGAATAAATTCATCTAAATTTATAGGAGGAAGAAAAGATGAAAAAAATACTGATTCTTATGTTGACCTTGGCTTTGTCCGCCGCCTGCTTTGCGGCGTTTCCCGCTGTAGCGGAAGAAAGCGAAGCCGCACCGCAAAATCTGCTCGATTTTGCAGGAACCGATTTCGGTAAAAATTTTTACGATGCTGATACCGGAGAAGTGATGCTTTACGGCGATGATTCCCGAGTGTATGCATCTACCTTTATGGATTATATTACCGACGGAAAGATCAAGTTGGCGGACGGTACGGAAAAGAACATGAACGAACTGACGTTTGTCATGGAAGCGACCATAGCGCCGGCAGTGTTAGGAGTTTGGACGGTTCCTTATTTGGTATTTGCCAAAAACGGAATCGATACATACGAATATCATGTACGCGCAAACTTTGTAGGCGGCAGTACGACTACGTATTTTTTTCAACGTGCGGATGAAGTCGGGAATTACGCGGAAACAGTGCTGGGGGAGTTTCCTTTCAATGGCGAGATCAAGACGATTGAATCGGGTGGTTCCTATACGGTAAAAATCGAATATACCGGTAAAAAAGTGAGTATGCAAGTACTCGTGAACGGGGAAATTGCTGCGGAATGTACAGATCAAGAGTTGTTGCCTGAGAGTTACACCCCTGTCTTTTCTTTCGGGGATCGTTCAAATGGCGAAACGGTTATCAGCGGAATGAAATATTATATTAAAGGGGCTCAGCTAGCCAAATACGCGACGGGCATAACAATGGAAACTGCGCCGACAGACGTGGAATACGGCAATGAATTGGCGGGCGGCAGTTTCAAACTCAATTATATGGACGGCACGAGCGAGACTTTGACGCTTGCGGATCTGACCGTATCCGGCTTTGATAAGAACACGGTCGGAAAGCAGACGGTAACTGTTTCCAAAGCAGTTTTGAACCAGCAGATACAAACGAGTTTTGAAGTTGAAGTACTCGATAAAGAAACTTTGGATTTGAGCGTCGAAAAGACAGAATATGCCTATGGCGAAGAATTTGATCTTTCGAGTATCAAAGTCGTCAAAAAGTTTGCGAGCGGCAAAGCCGACGAGGCTGTAACTGCGGCGACCACCGAGTTTACGATCAGCGGATACGACGCCAAGACAGCGGGCGAACAAAGCGTCAAAATCACCTACAAAGGTACGGATTTTACTGTAAAAGTAACGGTCGCGGAAAAAACGGGTTGCGGCTCTGTTTTAACCGTATCTTTTGTAGGCGGAGCGCTCTTATCATGCGTAATAGCTGCGGTACTCACCGTATGCATGAAAAAAAGAGCAAAATAAAAAAAGAACGCCCCTTAATTCTCCGGTACGATAATTGAAGGGATAGAAGTATATACACGGAAACGTTCCATGAGAATGATTTAATACATAATACTAATTGCTGACAAAGTAATAATTGAATATCGATTTTTGAAGCCACCCTGAAAGGGGTGGCTTTGATTTACAAATTAAAACTGAAAAAAGTGGAAAAATCAAATGGCAGTAATACGTGCGCTTGGCTATAAACAAGTCGGCGGCTACGCTGACGAGGCGGCTGACGCCGCCTCGTCACCCGCTCGCTGCGCTCGCGGGCGCCGAAGCCAAGCGCACGCCCGAAACGAAACAACGCGGGCAAACGGAAATCAAAGCGGCGGCGAACGCGCGGCATCGCCGCTGAACCGCTTGGCGATGGCCGCGCGCATTTTTCGCCGCGCCATACTTTGATTTTTTTCCGCTTTGGCTCTCCGCTACGTCACTTTCGGCAACCGCGCTATCACCTCTCTGCTGCTCGGCTGTCCTATGTATTCTCCGCCCATCCAGCATCCGAAATCGTCGAAAAGGATAAACTTTTTTCCTTCTTCCCCGTAAGGACAGATGATATCCTCGTCCATTATATCCGTCACGAAATACCGGTACAGTCCTCTCGAATAAATGAGTTTGCCGCCCGACTTCTCGATATACTTCATAAGATACCTCACCATCTGCGGCAGATCCGAGGAATGGCTTATAGGACGGAACTCGTTCCGCCCGAATCTCTCAGCAAAAAACGTATTCTGCCGAATCGTCTGCTTTTTTCTCTTTCGGGTATCGAAATCCCGTACTTCTTCCATCTCTCCCGACATTGCTCCTTCGGGGATATAGAATATCCCGTGAAAATGCAAACGGTTTGTATCTTTTCCGCGTTCCCACGCGCCTATGTACAGCCAGTCCTTTCTCGAACTGAAATGCTGTAAACACTGCATAAGTTTCTTTTGAAAACTTTCTTCCGTATGTTTCTTATCGTCGAACGTAAAAGTTACAAAATAGTTAAATGTCTGCTGGTTAATCTTTCTCCACAGCCGCATTTTGCGGCAGACCATATTCCTGTGCTTTCTGTTAAAGTTATGTTCCACGAACGCACGGCAGGAGATGCTGTCCTTGAAATAGGGCAGCATTTCTTTTTGCACGTACGATTTTCTTTCCCGCTTTTTCATATCCGCGCTCTTTTGATACAGTTCCTCGAATAACTCTTTGCGTGTCATACGCTTTTGTTTGGAAACCGTTGCGATTTCCTCTCGTTCCGTTTGGGCAGGTTCGTTCCCGACGGTATTCACATCGGGCATTGCCGAAACATCTTCGGCGGGTTCCGTGACGGTGATCACCTCTTCGGGAACTTTACGACGTTTCCCCGCGTGAGGGTTCGGCTCGTAAGGTATCCCGATACGGTGGCTCCCATCCGAATAGACTTTTACTTTGCTATACGGCATAGCGTTTATCCTCCTTTGAATGAAATAAAAATTTTGCTCTTTATCTCTTCTTCGGCGGATGAGGTTGTTTTGTTTTTTCTTTCCTGCATACGGAATCCTTACGGCTGCCGCTTGACGTCGCGATTCTTCGCCGTCCGTATGCTTCTTATTTGCTTTCTTTTAACTTTTCAAAATATTCGCTCACCCGCAATTCCAGAGAAGAAACAAAGAGGTCGAACTCTTCCTCGGGCATATGCTCTATGTCCGGTCTCCCCACGGCATAGACTTTTATGCCCAAAGGGTTGTCCTTGACCTCGATTTCTTCCAATGTTATCACCTCCTTTATATAGATTTTTTTGTAACATCAATCCATAACGACCGTAACGGTCTTGCTCATGCCGCGTTCCTCCTCGTTATATTCTCTCGGAGATACTCCAAAAGTTTTTTGTTTTTCATGCGGATATACTCGGTACAGTAGTTGAGTTCTTCCGCCGCAGCCTCCTGCGTCAGACCTTTGACGTATAAGGCGAAATACACCCTGTACAAATCGAGCGGGGCGTCATAGATTGCCTCCGCATATGCCTGTACCAGAGTTGTCGTTTTATGCGGAACGATTTGAAATTCGCTTTCCAAAACCGGTCTTTCCGCATAATACCCGCGTATAGTTTTTAAGTCTTTCTTGATTTCTTCCGTCGTCATATCTTCCTCCTGTTTCAGTTTAAAGTCAAATTACCTCTCACTTAATAGCCACGTGAGCGGTAAAAATTCAGCCCCCAAATTGAAGATTTCATAAAACTTTCATATTTCAATTTTTTACA
>NZ_SDOZ01000003.1:0-168625 GCF_004134775.1 Candidatus Borkfalkia ceftriaxoniphila | reverse complement strand
GCGGAAACCATTGTCAAAGTCCATGAGAAAATCATCCGAGACAGTTCGGGATTACAGACGCTCGTTAAGAAGCGCGACGAGGCGAAGAAAGCGGCTGATAATATCGTAAAAGCGATAGAAAAAGGTATCATCACCGATTTTACCAAAGACAGGTTAGCGGCTCTGCAAGACGAGGTGAACTGCCTGGATATAGAGATTAACAAGGAAACGCAGAAAACCTATGCGCATCTGACAGTCGAGGAAGTAGAAAAATATCTCCTCTCCAAAGTGTTCGAGGATCCCGACGATATGAAAACCCGGAAGACGATTGTAAATACCTTTATCCGCGATATTATCTGGTACGGCGACCGTATCGTGATTACCTATAACTTCCAGGAGAACATATTTACGGAAAGATTTTCCAAAAACTATGTGGAAAAAGCTGAAAAGCAGATCGGGGACGCTTCCCGGTCTGCCTCTTCTTTCTCTTTGAGTTCGTACTTATTCCCTCAATCGGCGCCATAAAAAAAGTTCGAATAGCGATGTAGCTATTCGAACTTTTTTATATATAAAGGAATTTTTTATAAGAAGACAGACGCGTTAATGCGTCTGTCTTTATTTTAATAAAATAAATAATGTGTTATAATAAATGTGAATATCATTCAGAAAGGGGATGATTCCATTGGGTTTTTGATCGTTAAAAAAGAAAAATGGAATAATTTGGTAAAAGTCCGAACTTTTACTGTAATTGAATTTTGTATAATAAAAAGGAGTGATAATGATGAGAAAAAGACATTGAAGAAAGCAAAGATAAAGTGGATCGTAAAACGCCTCTCTTATATTAAGAAAATGATGAAAGAGAATAAGGTGGAAGCGGATTTTCGGATCGGCAAGAAAAAAGAACACATCGTTATCGATGACGATGTGATAAAGGTTTTGGCGATCATGGATGAAATCATAGAAAACGAAAAGACTAAATGGCTGCAAAAATGTTTGTCTGATGTAAAGAAAGGGAGAAAAGGCATAACCATTATAGTTGACAGCCCCTTTGAAAAAGGCAAGTTTTATTTGACAAAAGAACGATTTATCAATAAAATTTACGAATGTTGTATTTATAAAGGATACGTGTCGTATGACGACATAATGAACGAAGATATCGGGTGAGGCAATGCGTAAGAAAAGTGCGGAAGAGGTATTAGAACTTCTAATGCGGCATTTAATAGTCGGGATAGAAGAGTTGTTCGATTATAAGAATATCGAAGGGGAAGAGTTTCAATACGGCGAGAGAGTGGCATACACGGAATGCCTGGAATGTTTACAACAGTGGACCAATGCGGACCGGCACGGATTAGATTTCGATATCGAAAAGAGATATCCGTTATGAACCAAGAGCGAAATAAGCCATATTTATCGCAAGCGCGTATAAATATGGCTTACTTTTTTCTAATGGCACATATAATTTTTTGTGATAAATCGAATTTCTTCTGAATCATTGACAAAACGGCGGGCAAAGAATTATAATTTGGGCATAAAATTCAAACGGGCAACAAAGGCGTTGCGGCGGAGACTTCAAAGGCGAGGTCTTCTCCGCGGCGCCTTTTGCTTTTGCAGGAGGTAAACCATGAAAGTCCCCGAATTGTTCGCATCGAACGTATTCAACCGTCAGATCATGCAGGATAAACTGCCGAAAGAAATTTACAGATCGCTCTTAAAAACCATCGACGAGGGCGCGCCGCTGGATATGAGCGTGGCAAACGTGGTCGCCAACGCGATGAAGGATTGGGCGGTGGAAAAGGGCGCCACGCACTTTACCCATTGGTTCCAGCCCATGACGGGCGTCACCGCCGAAAAGCACGATTCTTTTATATCGCCCACCAAAGACGGCAAAGTCATCATGGAATTTTCGGGCAAGGAACTGGTCGTGGGCGAACCCGATGCGTCGAGTTTCCCCAGCGGCGGCGTGCGCGCGACTTTCGAGGCGCGCGGCTATACCGCGTGGGACCCGACCTCCTTCGCCTTCGTCAAGGACGGCACCCTTTATATCCCCACGGCATTCTTTTCGTACAGCGGCGAAGTACTGGATAAAAAGACGCCGCTTCTCAAAAGTATGGCTGCGCTCAACGAGCAGGCGCTGCGCATATTGCGCCTGTTCGGCAACGAAACGGTCAAGCGCGTGTATCCCACCATCGGCGCGGAACAGGAATATTTCCTCATCGATCGTAAAATGTACGACGCGCGCAAAGATCTTGTTTTTACGGGACGCACGCTGTTCGGTGCGAAAGCCCCGAAAGGGCAGGAGTTGGAAGACCATTATTTCGGAGCGATTAAGACACGCGTTTCCGAATACATGAAGGACTTGGACGAAGAATTGTGGAAACTGGGCATTTTGGCAAAGACAAAACACAACGAAGTCGCGCCCAGCCAACACGAACTCGCCCCCGTCTTTACGAGCACGAACGTCGCCTCCGATCAGAACCAACTCGTGATGGAAACGATGAAAAAGGTCGCAGGCCGTCACGGATTGTATTGCTTGCTTCATGAAAAGCCTTTTGCGGGCATCAACGGCAGCGGCAAGCACAATAACTGGTCGATGAGTACGGATACGGGAATGAACCTGCTCGATCCCGGCTCCACACCTGCGGAAAACGGGCAGTTCATGCTCTTTCTGACGGCGGTCATCAAGGCTGTCAACGAGCATCAGGATCTTCTGCGCCTGTCCGTCGCGAGCGCCGGCAACGACCATCGTCTTGGCGCGAACGAAGCGCCGCCCGCCATCGTATCGGTGTTTTTGGGCGAAGAACTGGAAGCGGTCATCGATTCGTTGGAGAGGGGCGTCAAGTACAGCGACAAGGGAAGAAAAACGATGAAACTCGGCGTAGATACGCTGCCCGAGTTGCCGAAGGATACGACCGACCGCAACCGCACTTCTCCCTTTGCTTTTACGGGCAATAAATTCGAATTCCGCATGGTCGGCGCTTCTCTGTCGCTTGCGGGTCCGAACATCATCATCAACACCATCGTCGCGGACGCGCTGCGTACCTTTGCCGAAGAACTGGAAGGGGCAAAAGATTTCAATGCGGCATTGCACGATCTGGTGGTACGCGAGTTGAAGGAGAACGGGCGGATCCTGTTCAACGGCAACAACTATTCGGAGGAATGGGCGAAAGAAGCGGCGCGGCGCGGCTTGCTGAACTTGAAAAATGCGGCGGAAGCGCTCCCTCTCTTTGCGGATAAAAAGAATATCGGTCTTTTTGAGCGCAACGGCGTATTCACCGCGCGCGAAGTCGTCACCCGCACGGATATCATGCTCGAAAATTACTGCAAGGTGCTCAACATAGAGGCTCTTACCATGATTGAGATGGCAAAGCGGGATATCTGGCCCGCCGTCAACGAATACATCGAAACGCTGTGCAACACCGCTCGCAGTAAAAAGGAGGCGGGCGCCGCAGCGGCTGCGGATCGTCGGCTCATACAAAAACTGTCCGCCGACAACGATGCGATGTTCGAGAGGGCGGAGGCGCTGGAAGGGCTGCTCGTGGAAGGCAAAGCGTGCGGGACGCCCGCGCTGCTCGCGGCATTTTTTGCGGAAAAAGTCATACCCGTCATGTGCGAACTGCGCATGTACGCGGACGGAATGGAGTTGGATACCGCCGCGAAGGTCTGGCCTTTCCCGACATACGGCGATATACTTTTCAGCATGTAAGACGTAAAAAACTGCAACAAACAATAAATTTTCGGAGGTATTTCGAATGGGTATATTCGGTTCGACGGGCATATGGTTTTTGATAGGCGCCATACTCGTCTGGTTTATGCAGGCAGGGTTTGCGATGGTGGAAACGGGTTTCACGCGCGCGAAAAACGCGGGCAACATCATCATGAAAAACCTTATGGATTTCTGCCTCGGCACGATCGTGTTCGTATTGCTCGGCGCGGGGCTGATGATGGGCGAGGACGTACTTTTCGGCTTGGTCGGGCTCCCCAATCTCGGCATTTTTACCGATTTTGCAAATTACGATTGGTCGGCGTTTTTCTTCAACCTCGTATTTTGCGCGACGACCGCGACCATCGTTTCGGGCGCGATGGCCGAGCGTACGAAATTTTTGTCCTATTGCATCTATTCTTGTGTGATCAGCGCGATCGTCTATCCCGTCGAGGCGCACTGGGCGTGGGGCGGCGGATGGCTCTCCAAAGAAATTCTGGGCGTGACATACATTGATTTTGCGGGATCCTCGCTGATCCACATGGTCGGCGGCATCTCCTCGTTTATCGGTGCGCTCATTCTCGGTCCCCGCTGGGGCAAGTATCTGGATAAGGATAAAAGGCCCACGCTTGACCGCAGAAAAGCAGTGCACGTCCGTGCGATTCCCGGGCACAACCTCACCATCGGCGCGCTGGGCGTATTCATTCTCTGGTTCTGCTGGTACGGATTCAACGGCGCGGCAGCGTCCGATATGACGCAGTTGGCGCAGATCCTCGTCGTAACGACGGTCGCGACGGCCGCAGCCACCTGCGCCACGATGATATTTACCTGGATCAAGAATAAAAAACCGGACGTTTCCATGACGCTCAACGGTTCGCTCGCGGGACTGGTCGCGATCACGGCAGGCTGCGCGGCGGTGGACGTGGTCGGCGCGTTTTTTATCGGCGTAGTTGCCGGGATCCTCGTAGTGGTCGCCGTTGAATTCATCGATAAAAAGTTACATATAGACGACCCCGTCGGCGCGATCGCGGTGCATGGCTGCAACGGTCTGTGGGGCACGCTTGCATGCGGACTGTTCTCGGTCGGCACGGGCTTGTTCTATACGGGTAACTTCGCGCAATTACTGGTACAGTTCATCGGTGTCGTCAGCATTGCGGCGTGGACGATCGTGTGCATGGTCGCTCTGTTCCTCATTCTCAAACGCACGGTCGGGCTCCGCGCTTCCAAAACGGAAGAGGTGGAAGGGCTCGACAAGCACGAACACGGTCTGCCCAGCGCATATGCGGATTTCGTGGCCGCGCCGCTCGCGGCTGAAATGCTCGATCCCGAAGGGATACCTGCCGAGCCTGCGGGCGTGCCGGTGGTCGATACTTCGGCGCCCGCGTTGCGGCAGAGTTCCGAAAAAGACGAAAAGTTATCGAAGGTAGTCATCCTTACCAAACAGTCCAAATTCGAAGACCTCAAACAGTCATTGAGCGCTATCGGCGTGACGGGTATCACGGTCACGCAGGTACTCGGCTGCGGCGTGCAGAAGGGCGCGGGCGAATATTACAGAGGCGTCAAGGTGGATATGGATCTGCTGCCCAAGGTCAAAGTCGAAGTGGTCGTCAGCAAAGTACCCGTAGCCGAAGTGGTCGCGGCGGCGCGCAGCGCGCTGTATACAGGGCATATCGGTGACGGGAAAATATTCGTCTACGACGTGGAAGACGTAGTCCGCATCCGCACGGGTGAAACGGGTTACGACGCCTTGCAGGACGAGAACGGATAAACGGGTGCGATTTGTTCCGCACGTTGCTCGCGCAATGGGAGAGCCCCGCCTGAAAATTCTCAGGCGGGGCTCTTCCGTATAAACTCCCGTTATACGGTGTATCAGCATAACAAAACGCAAGTTTTTCTTATGGTTTCCATAAAAAATGGCGAAAAAACGAATTTTTCTCCATTGCTTGACGGTACGCACGGGCGAAACTATAATAAAACGCGTATTGAAAAGTGCAAGGGAGAGCGACAATGATTTTATATGAAGGTCAATTCAGAAACCCGTCGGGCTGCGCGGTCGCGGGCGTTATAGACAGGAGCGGCAGGCCCATGAGCGGCGAGGGAATGATCGAGGCGATCTCTGTCATGCACGATCGTTCCAACGGTCTGGGCGGCGGGTTTGCGGGTTACGGGATCTATCCGCATTACAAAGATTTTTATGCCTTTCATCTCTTTTACAGCAAAAAGGAGGCGCAGGAGGAAACGGAAGCCTTTCTCGGCAGACATTTTGAGATCGTCTATTCCTCGGAAATGCAGACGCGCAAGATCCCTTCCGTTCGGGACGAACCGATCATTTACCGCTATTTTTTCGCGCCTCTTCCGCAAAAACTTGCGCGCAGCCATCTGGACGAACGCGAATACGTCGCAAGGTGCGTCAACCGCGTCAATGCGCAGATAAGCGGCGCCTATGTCTTTTCCTGCGGCAAAAACATGGGGATCTTCAAGGGCGTCGGGTATCCCGAAGATATCGGCAGATTTTACCGTCTGGAAGAATACGAGGGATACGCCTGGACGTGCCACGGCCGTTACCCGACCAACACGCCCGGCTGGTGGGGCGGCGCGCACCCGTTCGGGCTTTTGGATCTTTCCGTCGTTCACAACGGCGAAATTTCCTCCTATGACGCGAACCGGCGTTATATCGAAATGTTCGGCTACAAATGCACGTTGCAGACGGACACGGAAGTCATTACGTATATCATCGATTACCTTATGCGCAAGCAAGGGCTCACGCTTGAAGAAACCGCGCACGTCATTGCGGCGTCTTTTTGGAGCACCATCGCCGAAAAGGAAGCGGGGGCAAGAGAACAGGAAACGCTCCTGCGCCGTATGTTTCCCTCGCTGCTCGTAACCGGACCGTTCTCCGTTATTCTGGGCTATACGGGCGGACTGATGGCGCTGAACGACCGCTTGAAACTACGTTCCATGATCTGTGCGGAAAAGGGCGATAAGGCATACATTTCCAGCGAGGAGAGCGCGATCAGGCGCATCGAGCCGTCACTCGATAAGATCTGGGCGCCGGCAGGCGGCGAACCCGTCGTTTTCGAACTGTACGATAAAAAAGGAGAGCGCGAGCAATGAATATGTATATACAGCCCGATTATGAAGTCGTCCGCAGCGAAAAAAAATGTATTGTTTGCCGTGTTTGCGAGCGGCAGTGCGCCAACCTGGTGCACTCTTTCGATGCGCGGACAGGAAAAATGCTCGCGGACGATTCCAAATGCGTAAACTGTCACCGCTGCGTATGCCTGTGCCCGACGCACGCGCTAAAAATCGTGAGATCGGACGATGTCTATAAACCGAACGCCAACTGGGATAAGCCGACGATCGACGAAGTATATAAGCAGGCAGACACGGGCGGCGTGCTCCTTTCCTCGATGGGCACGCCCAAAACGTATCCGATCTATTGGGATAAAATGCTGCTCAACGCCTCGCAGGTCACGAATCCGCCCATCGATCCTTTGCGCGAGCCGATGGAAACGCAGGTATATCTGGGCAAACGCACCGTTAGGATCGAACGGGACGAAAAGGGCAGGATCAAAAACAATCTGCCGCCGCAACTGAAATTAAAGGTGCCCGTCCTGTTTTCGGCGATGAGTTACGGTTCCATTTCTTACAATGCGCACGAGTCGCTCGCGCGTGCGGCGGAGACGCTGGGTATCTATTATAATACGGGCGAGGGCGGACTGCACAAGGATTTCTACAAATACGGGAAAAATACCGTCGTGCAGGTGGCGAGCGGCCGATTCGGCGTATTCAAAGATTATCTGGAAAACGCAGCCGCCATCGAAATCAAGATGGGGCAAGGCGCGAAACCCGGGATCGGCGGACATCTGCCGGGTACGAAAATTTCGGCGGACGTTTCCGAAACGCGCATGATCCCGCAAGGTGCGGACGCCATCTCTCCCGCGCCGCATCACGATATCTATTCCATCGAGGATCTGCGCCAACTCGTATATTCTGTCAAGGAAGCGACCGAATATAAAAAGCCCGTCATCGTAAAGATCGCGGCGGTCCATAACGTCGCGGCGATCGCGAGCGGCATTGCCCGAAGCGGTGCGGACGTCATCGCCGTCGACGGTTTCCGCGGCGGCACCGGCGCGGCGCCCACGCGCATCCGCGACAACGTAGGGATCCCCATCGAACTCGCTCTCGCGCAGGTGGACGAACGATTGCGCGAGGAAGGGATACGCGACGAGGTTTCCGTCATTGCGGGCGGTTCCGTCCGTTCGAGCGCGGACGTGGTAAAGGCGATCGCGTTGGGGGCGGACGCCTGCTATATCGGAACGGCGGCGCTGCTTGCTTTGGGGTGTCATCTCTGCAGGTCCTGCCATGAAGGCAAATGCAACTGGGGCATCGCCACCCAAAGACCCGACCTCGTCAAGCGGCTGGATCCCGAAGTCGGATATAAGCGGCTCGTCAATCTCGTAACGGCGTGGGAACACGAAATACAGGAGATGATGGGCGGCATGGGCATCAATTCCGTCGAAGCGCTGCGGGGCAACCGCCTGATGCTGCGCGGCGTGGGGCTGAACGAGCCCGAACTGAAAATACTCGGCATTCGGTACGCAGGCGAATCGCTGTAAAGGAGAAAATCATGATCATAGATGCTGAAAGTCTGCATTTTTCCGCGCTCAACGAAGCGGTTCGGGCGTGCGGGGAAAAGCATATTTCCATAAAAAACTGCGTCGGGCAGCGCTACATAGCCGCAGGCCTTACGGGCAGGGAGATCGAGATCTCGGGTACTCCCGGCAACGCTCTCGGCGCGTATTTGAACGGCGGCGCGATCCGTGTGCTCGGCAACGTACAGGAAGCCACGGGCGACACGATGAACGGCGGAGAAATAGACGTGTTCGGCAGTGCGGGCGACGCGTCGGGCTACGCCATGCGCGGCGGGAAAATTTTTATCCGCGGCGACGCGGGTTACCGCTGCGGAATCCATATGAAAGCGTATAAGGAAAATAAACCCGCTCTCGTGATCGGCGGCAGGGCTGGCAGTTTTTTGGGCGAATACCAGGCGGGCGGCATTATCGTCGTGCTCGGCAACCACAAGGACGGCAAACCGATCATCGGCAATTTCTGCGGGACGGGTATGCACGGAGGCGAGATCTATCTGCGCTGCGAAAAGGTCCCCGCAAAACTGCCCGCACAGGTCAGGGCGGAAAGGCTGGAAAAGATTCCGCAGGGTACGGTGCGCGCGCTCGTTTCGCGGTGGTGTTCGCTCTTTGGAGAACAGGAAAGCGCGTTTACGGAAGCGGTGTATTATCGGCTCACGCCCGACAGCGAAAATCCGTACAGACAGATGTACGCGTTTCATTAGGGATATTGCCATGCAGAAGATCACGGTGCACTGCGGTTCGGACACGGTGAATAAAAAGGTCTGCCGTTTTTTGCGGGAGAACGGCTTTCAGCCTCGTTCGGCGTCGGAAGAGGAAAACGGCTCGATTCTTGCGCTGTTCGTTTCTCTTCCTAAGGGGAGTTGGGAGGAAAAAGCGCGCGCACTCGCAAACGGCGGTACGGCGGTTATCGCGATCGTATCTCCCGAAGAGGCGGCAAGCGCCGAACGCGAACTTTCGGGCGTCGGGGGCGCGGTACTTTGCCGCCCCGTGCGGCCTTCGGAACTGTTGCAGGCGTTGCGTATATGCGCGCGCGTAGGCTGCCGCTTGCGTGCGTTGGGCGACGAAAACGAGCGGCTGAAAGCGACGATCGGCGAGTTGAAACTGATCGACCGCGCGAAGTGTGCGCTCGTCGGGTATCTGGGCATGACGGAGAAAGACGCGCACAGATTTCTCGAAAAGCAGGCGATGGACAGACGGCTGCCCCGCCGTGAGGTCGCTTTGGAAATTTTAAAGGCTTACGAAACATAGGAGGGCGTTATGTTGCGGAAATTCGTAAAAATGGAGGGCGCGGGCAACGATTATATTTATTTCGACTGCCTGCGCGAACCGCTCGCCTCACCCGAGAATTTGGCGGTGCGGCTTTCGGACAGACACAGGGGCATCGGCGGCGACGGGATCGTACTCATCTGCCCGAGCGGGCGTGCCGATGCGAAAATGCGTATGTTCAACGCGGACGGGAGCGAGGGAAAAATGTGCGGCAACGCTATCCGCTGCGTGGGAAAATATCTGTTCGAGAGCGGCGCCGTGCCAAAGAGCGAAATGGAGATAGAAACTTTGAGCGGCATAAAGCGGCTTTGGCTTTTTCCCGAAGGCGGAACGGTGCGGCGGGTGCGCGTGGATATGGGAAAGGCAGAATTCGCCGCCGCAAAAATTCCCGTAAACCTTCCCTCGGCACAAATCATCGATTATCCCTTACGGCTCGCGGGCATGCAGCGGCGCATCACGTGCGTTTCGATGGGCAACCCGCATTGCGTCGTATTTGAAGATCCCGACGGCATTGAACTGGACGCAGTAGGACCGTTGTTTGAAAACGCCTCCGTGTTTCCGCAGCGCGTCAATACGGAATTCGTTCAAAAGACGGGCGAACGCTCGCTGAAAATGCGGGTATGGGAGCGCGGCAGCGGGGAAACGCTCGCCTGCGGCACGGGCGCGTGCGCGGCTGCTGCCGCGTCGGTCGCGATCGGTATGTTTCCGCGGGGCGAAGATATAACGGTACGGCTTCCGGGCGGGGAACTGGTCGTCAACGTGGGCGACCGCGTTCTGATGACGGGCGAGGCGCGCATGGTATTTACGGGCGAAACAGAACTGTAAAGAAATGCGGCGATCCTGCCGCAATACTCTCCGCACCGCGCTTTCGCGGGCGGAAAAGGAATCGAAAAACCATGAAGATCAACGAAAATTACCGCAGTCTGCGGGATAGTTACCTCTTTTCGGACATTGCGCATAAGGTGGCGGCGTTTTCCGAAAGTCACCCCGATCGGCGGATATACAAAATGGGAATCGGAGACGTGACTCTCCCGCTCGCGCCCGCCGTCGTTGCGGCAATGGAAGAAGCGGTGCGCGAACAGGGCGAAAGGGCGACCTTCCGCGGCTACGGGCCCGAGCAGGGCTATCCGTTTCTGCGGGAATCGATACGAGAATATTACCGTTCTTTCGGCGCGGCAGTGGATGCGGACGAGATCTTTGTTTCCGACGGCGCGAAGAGCGATCTGGGCAATATCCTCGATCTTTTCGATCCCGATAATACCGTGCTTATTCCCGATCCCGTATATCCCGTCTATGTGGATACCAATAAAATGGCGGGGCGCAAAATCATATATTGTGCGGCAACGCGGGAAAACGCGTTTCTGCCCATGCCCGATACGTCGGTAAAGGCGGATATCATCTATATCTGTTCGCCCGATAATCCGACGGGAGCGGCATACAGCATCGAACGGCTCCGCGCATGGGTGGATTACGCGCGGGAACGCGGCGCCGTGATTCTGTACGACGCGGCGTATGAGAGCTTCGTATCGGAAAAGGGGCTCGCGCGCAGCGTCTACGAGGTCGAGGGCGCGAAGGAATGCGCGATCGAGTTCTGCTCCTTTTCGAAAACGGCGGGGTTCACGGGCACGAGGTGCGGTTATACGGTCGTTCCGTTCGCATTGAAAAGGTGCGGTATGTCGCTGCATGCGATGTGGCTGCGCCGCCAGACGACCAAATTCAACGGCGTCGCATACGCCGTACAGCGGGGCGCGGCTGCGGCGCTTTCCGAAGAGGGGCTTCGGCAGATCCGTGCGAATCTTTCCGTTTACCGCAACAACGCAAAAATCATCTGCGACGCGTTGGATACGCTTGGCATATGGTACACGGGCGGCAGAAATTCGCCGTACGTGTGGCTGCAATGCCCGGGTTTTACAAACAGTTTTGCGTTTTTTGATTATTTGCTGGAAAAGACGGGCGTGGTCGGAACGCCGGGCGGCGGATTCGGCAGAAACGGCGAAGGATATTTCCGCCTGACCTCTTTTGCCGACGAAACGACGGTGCGCGGGGCGATGGCGGCGTTTTCGGCGGCGTTCGGCTGATAAAGGAGTAAGAGTATGTGTTCTATATTTTGCTGTACGAGCAGACAGATAGATAAGGCGCAAATGCAGCGCTGTTTCGATAAAACGGTTTCGCGCGGGCCCGACATGACCGCGCTGGACAGCACGCCGAGCGGGTATATGGGATTTCATAGACTCGCCGTTATGGGACTGAATGCGGAGGGGATGCAGCCTTTCTGGATGGGCAAAAATATGCTCGTATGCAACGGAGAAATATACGGTTTCCGCGCCCTTCGGCGGGATCTGGAGGCAAAGGGGTACGTCTTTCATTCGAAGAGCGACTGCGAGATATTGCTGCCCCTGTATGCGGAATACGGCGTAAATATGTTTTCCATGCTCGACGCGGAATTTGCGCTCGTGCTTTACGACGGAAATACGGGAGAGTATATCGCTGCGCGCGATCCCATCGGCATACGCCCGCTCTATTACGGGTATCTTTCGGGCGGGGAGATCGTGTTCGCGAGCGAGCCGAAAAACCTTGTCGGGTTTGTAGCCGGGCAGATTTATCCGTTCCCGCCCGGAAAGTATTACCGCGGCGGAAAGTTTATTTCTTACTGCGATATGACCGCCGTCGGCGGCTATACGAACGGCAGTCTCGATGAGATTTGCAGAAATATCCGTGAAAAACTCGTTGCGGGCGTTGAAAAACGGCTGGACAGCGATGCGCCGCTCGGGTTTCTGCTCTCGGGCGGGCTGGACAGTTCCCTTGTGTGCGCCATCGGACAGCGCGTGCTCAAAAAACCTATCCGCACGTTTGCCGTCGGCATGGATACGGACGCCATCGATCTGAAATATGCCCGCGAAGCCGCCTCCTATATAGGTTCTGATCACCGCGAAGTCATGATTACGCGCGAGGATGTGCTCGCCGCTCTGGAAGAGGTCATCGCCGCGCTCGGCACTTTTGACATCACCACGATCCGCGCATCCATGGGAATGTATCTGCTGTGCAGGGAGATCCGTCGCACAACGAATGTGCGCGTTCTGATGACGGGCGAGATCTCCGACGAGTTGTTCGGGTACAAATATACCGACTTTGCACCGAGCGCGGAAGAATTTCAAAAGGAATCGCAAAAGCGCGTGCGCGAACTTCATATGTACGACGTTCTCCGAGCCGATCGCTGTATTTCCGTCAACTCGATGGAAGCGCGCGTGCCTTTCGGCGATCTTGCCTTCGTAAAATACGTCATGGGCATCGATCCCCCGCTGAAAATGAACACCTATGGGCAGGGCAAATATTTGTTGCGCCGCGCATTCGAGGGGGATTGGCTCCCGCACGGCATACTTTACCGCGAAAAGGCGGCGTTTTCCGACGCGGTGGGACATTCCTTAGTGGACGACCTGAAAGAATATGCCGAACGGAAGTACGGAGCGGAATGGCGGAAAATCGCGGAAAAATACGCTTATCACGCAAAGCCGTTTACGAAGGAGAGCCTTTTATATCGGGAAATTTTCGAAAAATATTATCCCGGGCAGGCGGCGATGGTTTCGGATTTTTGGATGCCGAACAAGAGTTGGGAGGGCTGCGACGTGAACGATCCGAGCGCGCGCGTACTCTCCAACTACGGCGCGAGCGGCCGCTGAAAAACAATAAAAAGGAAACCGACAGGTTTCCTTTTTTCTATTTGTTCAAAAGTTTTTGCATGAGAAGGTATCCGTCCTCGACGAAAACGCCCGTCGCCTCGGCGTGTTCCTCGTCGTAGCGCGCTGCGCCCGCGGAAAGATCTTTTTCGCTGTCGTATAAAAGATAGGGAACGGGATCGGAGGTATGCGTGCGGATACAGATTGGCGTGGGGTGGTCGGGACATACGAGCATACGAAATGGCTCTTTCGCATCGTTCAGTCCCTTTACGAGCGTTCCCACAACGGCGCGGTCGATCTCTTCGATGGAAAAGATCTTGTGCTTTACGTCGCCCTGATGCCCGCACTCGTCGGGTGCCTCCATGTGAATGTAAACGAGGTCCAGACCGTTTAAAAGGGCGCTGAGAGCCGCGTCGGCTTTGCCTTGAAAGTTGGTATCGTAATTGCCCGTCGCGCCCTCTACGTCGAGAATTTGCATGCCTGCGAGCATGCCGATGCCCTTTACCAGATCGACGGCGGAGATCACGCCGCCTTTCACGCCGAATTTTTTTTCGTAATTTTCCAGCGCGGGTTTCGTTCCTTCCCCCCAGAACCATACGGAATTGGCGGGGCGCTTGCCCGCCGCGATCCGCGCAAGGTTGACGGGATGATCTTTCAAAAGTTCGTAGGAGCGGCGCATCATGCCCAAAAGTTCTTTCTGCAATTTCCCTTGGGGAAGATGACCGCGCACGGGGCGCTCCGTAATGTCGTGGGGCGGCGTAAGATCGTTTCCCGTTTCGCCCTTGTCGATGACAAGGCAGTGACGATAACTCACGCCGCTGTACAGCGTAAATTTTTCGTCGTCGAAAAACGTTTTCAGATATTCGATCAGTTCATTCGCCTCGCGGGTGGAAATTTCCCCCGCGCTGTAATCGATCATGCGTTTATCTTCGTAATTTTCCTCGTCGGAAACGGTCACGAGATTGCAGCGCATGGTAACGTCGGTGCTGCGAAGGGGAATGCCGATGGAAACCGCTTCCAAAGGCGAGCGCCCCGTATAGCCCTGTTTGGGATCGTAACCGAGCACGGAAAGATTCGCCACGTCGCTGCCGGGCTTCATGCCGTCGGGCACGGTCTTGCACATACCGATCTCGCTGCGGGCGGCAAGCGCGTCGAGATTGGGCGTACGCGCGCTTTCGAGCGGCGTTTTATTGCCCAGGTTTTCCAGTTTTCTGTCCGCCATGCCGTCGCCGAGCACAACTATGTATTTCATGATTTAACCTCGCTGTTTACAAAGATTCCAGTCGATTGGCTCTATGCCGTTGGCTTTGAGATATTCGTTGGTTTTGGAAAAATGTCTGCATCCGAAAAAACCGTTGTACGCGGAGAGCGGGGAGGGATGCGCGCATTCCAGAATGAGATGTTTTCTCCTGTCTATGAGCGGCTTTTTAGAACGCGCGTTGCCGCCCCAGAGAATGAATACGAGATGGTCGCGATTTTCGCTTAAAATGCGGATCACGTTGTCGGTAAACCACGTCCAGCCGCAGTTTTTGTGCGAATTGGCTTGATGCGCGCGCACCGTGAGCGCGGTGTTCAAGAGCAAAACGCCCTCGTTCGCCCAGTTCGTCAGATCGCCCGAGGAAGGGATCTCGCATCCGACGTCTTCTTTGAGTTCCTGAAAAATATTCACGAGCGACGGGGGCGGCTGTACGCCTTCTTTCACCGAAAAGCACAATCCGTGCGCCTGATTCACGTTGTGATAGGGGTCCTGCCCCAGAAGCACGACTTTCACGCGCTCGAAGGGCGTCAGTTTGAAACAGTTGTAAATGTCGTACATGTCGGGATAAACGACGTGGTGCGAGTATTCCTGTTTCAGAAATTCATGAATTTTTGCGTAATTTTCGTCTTGGAATAATTCTTCCAGCGCCTCGTCCCAGCCTCCGCCCAGTTTAATCATCGGCTTTCACCTCGGATAGTATGGCTGCGTACGCGGCGCATTCTTTTCTTGCGCCGTCTAAATCGTGTTCAAGATAATTGCCGCACTCTTTTTTCGACGAACCGGGGATTTCCTCCGCCTGCGCGCCCAGAGAAAAGGCGCGGCGCAGTTCGCCGAGCACCTGTTTGAAAGACAGAGCGACCGTCAGAAGATAAAACCCCGTGCGGCAGCCCATGGGCCCGAAATAGATGATATTCTCCTTATGCGGACCGTTCCGAAGGAGCGTGGCAATGATATGCTCTATGGTATGCAGCGCTTTGGGCGGAACGTAGTCGCCGCCGTTGGGCGTTTTCATGCGCAGGTCGAAAGTGGAAACGCCTTGCTGTACGGTGGAAAGGTACAGCCCCGTCTGCAAATTGTCGTGATCTTTACAAAAGGAAGGGATTTTTTCCATCATTTCACCTCGCTGAATATCTGCGGGACGGCGGCCGTCAAAGCGCCGAGCGCGCGCGCCAGATTATCCCTGTACTGCTGCACGCAGTCGCCGCCCACGACGTCGGAAATCGCCTTGTACATATAGAGGGGCACTTTTGCGGATAGCGCGACCTGCGCGATCGCGGCGCCTTCCATGTCGCGGATATCCGCGTAAAGTTCGTCGTTTAAGAGTGCCAGATCCTGCGTGCTGTCATTGAAACGATCCCCGGTTGCGAGCGTCGCAAGGGGGAAAGCGCTCTTTGCGAGTACGGGAAGATAGGGCGAATCGTATTCGTCCAGCGTGCCGATCTTCGTATGGTTGAGTTGACTCAGATCGAAATCGTACTGCACCGCCTTTTCGATCGCGAAAACTTTCCCGAGCGCCGTGCGGGGAGAAATGCCGCCCGCCACGCCGATGTTCAGAAGGGCGTCGGCTTCCAGTTTATCGATCGCCATCTGCGCGCCCGCAGCGGCGTTCACCTTTCCCACGCCGCACACCACAACGTGAAATTCCCTGCCGCACGCGGATGCGAGAACGACGGTCTTTCCGCAAAGCCGATAGGATCTTTGCGCGGCGCATCTGCATAAAAGCGCGTCCGCCTCCCGCTGCATGGCGGTAATGACTGCTAACATAGAATGCCTCTTTCGTTTTTCTTTATTGTACCAAAAAACAGAAAATTTTGCAATTATATGAATAGGAAAAGGGCGCAATGTTCATAATATACAAGTCAAATTTCAAAAATTTGCGGAGGTAGTTATGAATCCATTTAAGGAAACTTACAAAAGCATTGAAAAGACGTATAAGAATTGGAAGAGCATCAACGTAAAACCTTACGACAAAAACGAAGTGGACCCGTACACGCGCGTCCGCATCATTTTAATGAACGGCACGGAATTCGAGGCGATCTGGAACACGCACCGCTTTAACCGCCATTGCCCGAACAACGACGTTCGCCGCGCCATGGCGATGATCCGCCGCGGCGAACAGCAGCAGCAAAAGCGCATCGCCAATTTAAAACCGCGCAACGAATCCATTCTCGAACACACTTTGGGTTACGAACAACTCGCCGTCGATCTGACCGCCATTATGGCGCAGCGCGAGAAGAACGCCTACGTGAAGAAACAGTTGGATTTCGCTCTGCTCGAAGATTTCGACCATTTATACCGTTACAGCGACCTGATGGATCTCGAAAAGGGCGCGCACGCCGATGCGATCATCGGCAAATACACCGAAGTGATGCCCGGCCGTCCGACCGTTTCTGAACCGCGCCACCCTTACGACGACGTGGATTTCTATATCAATAACTATCTGAGCGATCCCGTCACCCGCCTCAACGCGGGCATCATCACCGCGGCGGAACAGCAGACCATGAACTATTATCTCAACGTCGCCAACCTGTACGAGAGCGAACTGGGCAGAAAACTGTACGCCGAGATCGCGATGATCGAGGAACAGCACGTCACGGGCTACGGCAGCCTGATGGATCCCACCGTGACCATGTATGAATGTATGGTCATGCACGAATATACCGAATGCTACCTCTACTGGTCGTGCTATAACGACGAAACGGACGCGCGCATCAAGGATATCTGGCTGATGCACTATGAAGAAGAACTTTCTCACCTGCATTACGCGGTGGAACTTTTGGCAAAATACGGCGGCAAGGTCTGGCAGCAACTCTTCCCCGAGGGCGGCGATTTCCCCGAACCCATTCTGTTCAAGCCGCAGAAGGAATACGTCCGCAAAGTGCTCAAGAGCGTCCGCCTGACGGGCAGGATGGAGGACTGGGAAGAGGTGGACAAAGTGCCCGAAAAGTTCCGTTTCTTCTCTTACAACCGCGGCGTGCTCGGCTCCGCGGAGAGCATGGCGAGCCACGCCGTCATTGCGAAGCATATTACCAAAAAGGGCGAGGATTACCGCATTCAGGACAAGGCGCATCCGATCCCCGAACTTTCCGCCCGCGATACCGACAATACCGAGATCGGCCGCGTGCAGGGCAAATAGAGATCACGCAGGAAGACCCGACGCACACGCGTCGGGTTTTTGCTTTACTTATTTTTCCGCTTATGCTATAATCTTACCGTATAAACCATTGAAATCAAGAGCGGGAAATATGAACTACGTTTTTTTCGACATTGAATGCGCATGCGTCTACAAAGACGTAGCCAAGATATGCGTGTTCGGGTACTGTATCTGCGACGAAAAATTCAATATACTGAAAAAAGAAGATATATTGATCAATCCGAACGGCAAATTTCATCTGACCGCGCACGGCGGCGACGGGATCGTCTTGCCGTACAATTACGAAGATTTCAAAAAATATCCCGATTTTCCCGCATTCTACCGTACGATTAAAGATCTTTTGGAGGGCGGCGACAAGATCGTCGTGGGGCACGCGGCCGTCAACGACGTCAAGTATCTGAATCTGGAAACAAGGCGATATAAATTGCCTTCCTTTTGTTTTGAATTTGCCGACACGCAGATATTGTATATGGCGATGAGCGAAACGTTCGACCGTCAGACGGGGCTGGATAAACTGACCGAACTGTTTCAAATAGAGTTTCAGGCGCACTGCGCGGCAGACGACGCCTATGCGACCATGAGAGTCGCCGAGGCGATGTGCCGCGAAAATCAGTGTACCTTTCCCGGACTTTTGGAAAAGTATCAGATCCGCAACGGCAGTATCCGCGATTATACGTTTACCAACTGCTCTTCCAAACGCGGAAACGAATATTATGAAAAGCGCGCCCGCGAGAAAGCGGAGCGCGAAAACGTACGCGTGGAATTCAATAACTTTGTCAGCCGCACGCGCATGCGCCCGCAGACGCGCGAATTGTACGGCAAGCGTTTTACGTTTTCCCGCAAGATCGAGGAAGATCTTTCCCTTTCCAAGCGCCTCGTGCGGGAGATCTGCCGCAGGGGCGGCCGCTATTCTTTGAAACTCGGCGCGGCGAACGTGTTCGTCACGGAGGAAAACGACGAGAGCGTGCGCAGCGTGACCGCCGCGCGGCTTGTAGGCGAGGGCAAACCTTTGCAGATCTTGCATCTGTCCGACCTGTATTCTCTTTTGGAGTTGAACGAATGAATCTCCCCGAAAAATATATGCAGAGAATGAGAGCCGCGCTCTCCGATTATTCGGAGTACGCGGCGATTTTCGAAAAAGAACCTTATAAAGCCGTGCGCGCGAATACGCTGAAAGTCAGCCCGTCCGAATTTTCGCGCGTTGCGCCCTTTCCGCTCGAAGGGGGCGTCCCGTGGGCGGAAAACGGCTTTTATATTTCCGACGAAAGACCGGGACGCAGCCCGCTGCACGACGCGGGCGTCTTTTACGTGCAGGAGCCGAGCGCCATGTGCGCCGTGCCGCTCCTGCAAATCGGAAAGGGCGACAGGATTTTAGATCTTTGCAGCGCACCCGGCGGCAAGGGGACGCAGATCGCCGAACTGTTGCAGGGGACGGGCGTCGTTCTGATGAACGAAAAGATCCCCGACCGTGCGAAGATTCTTTCGCGCAACGTCGAGCGGCTTGGGATCCGCAACGCGGTCGTGACCAACGAAGATCCCGAAACGCTCGCGGCGGCGTTCCCCGCATATTTCGATAAGATATTGGTGGACGCGCCCTGTTCGGGCGAGGGAATGTTCCGCAAAGAGCCCGCGGCGATCGAAAACTGGAGCGAGGAAAACGTGGCGATGTGCGCCGCGCGCCAGGACAATATTTTGCGCTGCGCGGCGGCGATGCTGCGCGGCGGCGGCAGGCTGGTCTATTCCACCTGCACCTTTTCGCCCGAAGAGGACGAGGAGGCGGTCGGGCGCTTTTTGAAGTCGCACCCCGAATTTATTTTAGAGCGGCAGGAAAAACTGTATCCCCACCGCGTGCGCGGCGAAGGGCATTTCGCCGCGGTGCTCGTCAAGGAAGGGGAAGGGCGCGGCGCGGTGCGCAGGCACTGGCGCAAGGCGGACAAGAGGCTCGTCAATCTTTACCGCGCGTTCGAGCGCGATTTTCTGAAAACGCCGCTCGAGGGCGATTTCATCGCTTTCGGCGAAACGCTGTATCTCGTGCCCGAAGAATTGTTTTCGCTGGAAACGCTGCGCGTGCTGCGCGCGGGCGTCTGCCTCGGCGAACACGTCAAGGGGCGTTTCGAGCCCGACCACGCGCTCGCCATGAGCGTGAAAACCAGCGACGCCTTGTGCGCAGAAGAACTTTCCGACCGCGTAAACGCCTATTTAAAGGGCGAGGAGTTGTCCGCGCAGTCGGCAGGCAGAGGGTATTGTCTGTGTACGTATATGGGTTTTCCGCTCGGTCTCGGAAAGGCGAGCGGCGGCGCGCTCAAAAATCGTCTGCCCAAAGGACTTCGAAAATTTTAAATCGATATAAAAAAATCACCGCCGCAGGCATTGCCTGCGGCGGCTTGTTTTAGGTTCGTACGAAGATATTATTTATTATCTTCGTCGTCGGACTTGTCGTCCGCATCGGGTTCGTCTACCTGATAAATATCTTCCTCGTCGATCTCGTCTTCATCGGGAAGGATGTCGTTATCGTCATCGTCTGACTGGGATTCTTCGAGTTTCAGTTTTCTCATGTAGTGCGTACGCTTCGCGGAGTAAGTGTTCTTGGCGTTCTTCTTGCCTTTCTTCACGTTGGAAACCAGTTTTCTGACCAACATCGCGATCAAGGTAAGGATCAGGATGACTGCAAGAATGATAGAGGAGATGAGCAGCCATACGTTCTGGTTTTCATCCGTCGTATTCTCGTCGCCGGAATCGCCGGAATCGTCCGAACCGGATTCGATGGTCTTATCCATCGCGCCGAAGTTCACAAAAGTGTTGTAAACGGAATCGGTGTTGTAACGGAAATACGCGACCGTGTTCTCGTAAGATTTCTGCTCGTATTCGCTGTAAGGGTCGCCCTTGTCGTCCTCGTCGTAGTTTTTGTCGTAAGGCTTGTAATCGGAATCGTCAAAGAGGGAATAGCGGTAGTACACGAGAGAAGAGTCTTCACCGTTGATGAAAGAGGAGGGATCTTTCGAGTACGCCTCTTCCAATTTATCGGTATTCGCGTAAGAGGGATATGCGTTGCGCAGGTTCTCTTCCAGATGCTTGGTATAGTTGTCCGCATCCAGCGCGTTGCCGTTGACTTTGTCGAAGATGACGAAAGAGTTTGCTTTCATCGGCTCGCTTCCGTCGCGGCTGCCGTTCCAGACTTCCAGTCTGTAATTTTTCGCCGTATCGCCGTTGGCAATGTAGAAAGTCACGGTGATCCATTTGAAGGCGTTTTCTTCCGTTCCTTCGATCACCTGCATGAGTTTCGCGTCCTGTGCGCCCTGCACGGTTGCCTGGTCGAGTTGATCCTGCGTGATCTTTTTGTCGGTCACGGCGTCTTTGAAATCTTTGACGACGACGGAGTACTTGTCTTTGTCCTCGTCGTAATAGCGATAGAATTTACCGTCGTGATTGTAGTAAACGATATTGTCGGAAACGTCTGTCAGGTTGCCGTCCTCGTCCTTCTCATAATTCGAGAGGTTGGCGTACAGGTCGCTGCCCTTGTAATTTTTGCTCTCCGCCCACAGCCCGTTGGACTGCTTATAGAGGAGCGTATCGTTTTTGGAACTGAAATCCTTGTCGTCGGGATCTTTCGTGACCAGGTTTCCGTTGTCGTCGTAACGGTAGGAAACGCCCGAGTTAAAGTTAAGAGTATCTTTGTATCTCGCGTCGTCCAGAGAGTCGGGCTCGGTGGTGTCGATGAGGTACAGATATGCTTTCGCGCCTTCGCTCAGCATCACTTTATAAGAAATGGTCGTATAAGAGGAAGCGGAGAAAGAGGAGGAACTCTTGGCTACGTAGCCGTAAGAGAACTTCGCGTCGGTGTTTTCGGGATTGGTGATGAACAGGGGCTGGTTTACGTCGTTCCCGAGAATGGTTTTCCACCAGGAGTCGGCATTGACGACGGCCGCGGTCGCAGATCTCGTATAGGACTGCACGAGCGCGGTGATGGCTTTTCCGTTGAAATACGCGCTCGAATACGCTTTGTTCAAAAGTCCTGCGTGATCGTAATCGTTTTTGATATTGTATTCGGAATCCGTTCCGACGGAATCTCCGCCCACATAGTTGGAGCCGCCGTACACGCCGTCATAGTTGCGGGTATCGGCAAAGCCCGTTTCGATCTTATCGGTAGGGGCGTACGCCACGTCGTCGAAACCGCCGCCGACGGTAGCGGATTTGTAATCGCCGAGGAGCGACGCGCTCACAGCGTAGGTTCCCGTGGTTTTGAGATTGAATTCTTCCTCGGTCATCTCCTTTTGTTCAAAGCCCGTGAAGGCTGCGAACCCGCTGCGGTATGCGGAGTAGTCGGTGCCCGTTACGGTCGTAGGGCCGTAAGAGAATTCGAGGGTGAAGGAAAGAGTGCTCTTGGTCTGGTTTTCCACGAACAGGTAGCACTGCTGCCATCCGTCGAAGATATCTTCTTTCTTGCTTTCGTCGTCTTTCAGAGTCACGCCCGTCAGAGTCGTGGTGTCTACCGCTCCGATGGTCGTCTTGTTCATGGCGTCGCGCAAGGTCACAGTCGCGCCCGTGCCGCCGTTCATTTCGCTCGTTTTGACCCAGAAAGAAATGGCGAGATAATTCTCGGATTCCACTTCGAAGGTATTGCCTGCCTTGGCGGTATAGTTGGCGCCGCGGTTGCTGGAGATCAACAGGATCTCGTCGTTTTCATCGAAGGGGTATTTTTCAAACGCTTCTTTGAGAAGGTGATTCGTGCCGTTCTTGATAGAGGAGAGGCTGACGAGCGAGCCCTTATTGTCATTGGTGTCTTTCAGTTTTCCGTCGAACATCTGTTCCGCGCTGTTGCCGTTGTCGTCTATCGTCCAGCCGTTCGTAACGTTTTGCAGTTTCAGTTCTTCGAAAGGCGTAAAGAGATCGAGCGCGTAAACTTTTTCCGTACGGGTATCGGTCGCCGCGTTTTTCTTGTTCAGATCGTTGGATGCGGCAAGGTTGAGTTTGTAGGTGTACTGGCTGTCGAGAGTTGCCGTGGCGGCGTCGTATTCGTCCGCTTCGAGAACGCTGTACTCAACGTCGTCGAAGAACGCGTAACCGTCCACGTATTCGAGTTTGGATTTTCCGCCGCCTTGTCCCAATCCGAGAACGAGGGAGAAGGAAGTGCTGGCATAGTTGGAAGCCTTGATATAGAAAGTATACTGCTGCCAGCCGTTGTTATCGGAAACGCCTTTGGTATTGATGTTGTTCACGAACAACGCGTCCTGCGAGGAACCGCCTACGGAGTTGGTGAGGGAAATGTAGGCGCCGCGCGTCGCGTTGTCCGCCGTCACTTCGTTTCCGTGATAATCGGTCATGCCGTAGGTCTTGACCCAGACGGAAACTTTCGCGGCGGTATTCGCCTGCAAAGTGATGGAAGTGGACGTATACTTCGCGGCGGTGCCTCTCTGTTCGCGGTCGGAACGGTAGTTGTGGAGCATTAAAACGTTCGTGCCGTTTTCCTTTTCGCCGTCGGAGTCTTTGCCCCAATGCGTGCCGGGGTTGGCGTCGTCCGCCGCTTTTTTGATGGCGTCGTCGGTAAGCGTTTCGCCGTCTTTCTTCGCGTCGTTGGCGATATCCCAGCCGGGGATATCGTAATCGTTGTCGATATCGGTATAATAATTCACGTCTTTGGGGATATCGTCTTTATCGGTATCCTTGTACGTGTCGTAATCCTTTTTTGCCTGCGGGAATACATCGCTCCAAACGAGGGAAGTATCCATGATGCCCGATTTGGCGAGCGAAGAGGAGGCGGATTCGCCCAACGCGTTGCTGCCCGAAGACTTCGACCAGCTGTTCGCGGTCGGGATCAGGTAACTTTTGCTGTTGTTGTCGAAATACTCGAAATCGGCGTTCGCAAAAGTCTGCGTATCCGTCTTCGTCGTATTCTCGTCGTCATCGTCGTCATCATTCGTGCCGCATGCGCTGAATATATATGCGCAGGAAACCAGCAGCAAAATCAACGTCAACAATAAAGCCTTGAATCTTTTTTGGTTTGTCAGTTTGCATTTAGCCATAAAATAACACCTTTTTGTAGATATTGATTGTAGATATTGTATCGTAAAACAAATAAAATCGTACTACCCTATTTTAATATAAAAGACCATGAAAAGCAAGTAAAAGCGGTTAAAAAAAAGTGAAAATTGAATAATTTTTTGACGATAATACACAAACTATATATTATGGATAATATACGCGTACAAAAAAGGAAGGAAAAAAGTGAGCGGTAAAATCAAAAAACAAAATATATTGCTGATTTTGAGCGGTATTTTCACGGGCGCGGTGAACGGCGTATTCGGCGGGGGCGGCGGCATGATCGCCGTGCCGCTTTTAAATTCGCTGCTGCAAAAGCCTACGAACGTGTCGCACGCGACGGCGATTCTCGTCATTCTGCCCATCAGTTTCGCCAGCGGCATCATGTATCTGTTCAACGGATATTTCGACGCGGAACTGTTCATCGCGGTGGGCTTGGGCGTGCTCGCGGGCGGCTTTTTCGGCGCGGAACTTTTAGGCAAACTGTCGGCGGGCAGCATCACGCTGATCTTCGCGATCATCATGTTCGCCGCGGGCATCAAAATGATTTTTTAAGGGAGAGAAACATGCGCTTTATCGTATATATGTTCGCGGGGCTTGCGGGCGGGATCTTAGGCGGTATGGGAATGGGCGGAGGCACGGTGCTCATTCCCATTTTAACGATCTTCTGCGGGGTGGAACAGCACCTCGCGCAGTCGGCGAATCTCATCACCTTTCTGCCGATGGCGATCTTTTCGTTGCAGGTGCACGCCAAGCACGGGCTTTTGGATACGCGCGGCATCGGCTATATCATATTGCCCGCGCTCGTTCTGTCCGTCGCGGGCGGTCTGTTGGTCAACCGTATCGGCGGCGAGGCGCTGCAAAAGGGATTCGGCATCTTTTTATGCCTGTTGTCGGTATGGCAGTTCATTTCCGCGTCAAAGAGTATTGCCGCCAAGAAGCGGGAAGACGGCGCGCTATTTTGAGCGGAAACTCTTTACAAGCGTGGGGAAAAGTGGTAAAATATCAAGCGACATCCTATCAAAAAACAGAGCAACGAATCGGAGGTTAGCCAGTTAGTGAATACGTTTCAAAACGGGGTGCATCCCGCGGGTTCCAAATACCTGACCCGAGGCGCGGCGATCGAGCAGGGGCCGATTCCCGAAAAGGTATATATCCCGCTCAGCCAGCATATCGGCGCGCCCGCCGTTCCCGTCGTGGAGGCGGGGCAAAAGGTGAAAAAGGGCACGCTCATCGCAAAGGCGGGGCAAGGATTGTCCGCGCCCGTCTTTTCGTCCGTCGCGGGCACGGTCAAGGGCGTCGTTTCCCATATCACGCTCGCGGGCAAGAAACGCGATCATATCCTTATCGAGAACGATTTTTCCGAGGAGGAAGAGCGTTTGCCCGCCCTTTCTTCCTTTGACAGGGAAAGCGTGCTCGGCCGCATTGCGGAAGCGGGCGTCGTCGGCATGGGCGGCGCGGCGTTCCCCACCTTTGCCAAACTCAATATCGGGCAGAGAAACGCCGATTATCTCATCGTCAACGGCGCGGAGTGCGAGCCGTATATTACCTGCGACTTCCGCATCATGACGGAGATGACCGATAAATTTTTGAAGGGCGTACGCTGCGCGATGCTCGCCTGCGGCGCGAAGAAAGCGATCGTCGGGGTAGAGGATAACAAGCCCGAGGCGATCGACATTCTGTCCACCCATCCCTTATGCCTTCCCGGCGGCGCGGAGGGGCTGGACGGCGAGCCCGTCAAGATCATTGTGAAAAAGTTGAAGACCAAGTATCCGCAGGGCGCGGAAAAACAACTCATATATGCCTGTTGCAAGCGCGTCGTGCCCGAGGGGAAACTCCCGATCGACGCGGGCGCGGTGGTCGTCAACGTGCATACCGCGCTCTCGGTCTTTGAGGCGGTGTTCGAAAACAAGCCCAGTTACGAGCGCGTGATGACTGTTTCCGGAAGGGCGGTCGCGCACCCGAAAAATATATGGGTAAAAACGGGAACGCTTTTCCGCGACGTCGCGGATTTCTGCGGCGCGGACGATACCGCCGCGGAGAGCATCGTGGCGGGCGGCCCGATGATGGGGGAAAACGTGTTTTCCCTCAAAGCGTGCACGGGCAAATTCTCGTCGTCCCTTTTGTTTCTGGATAAGACGGAGAGCGAAGTGCGCGAGGCGGAACCCTGCATCGGCTGCGGAAAGTGTGTGCAGGCGTGCCCGATGGGACTGATGCCCGTCTATATCGAATCGTCGCTGTTTGCGAAAGATTTAGAGAGCGCCAAAAAGTTCGGCGCCAAGTCGTGTATCGGCTGCGGCTGCTGTTCGTACGTGTGCCCTGCCAAGCGTTACCTCGTGCAGAGCGTCAAACTCGCCAAAAAAACCATACAGGAAAGGGGGATCTGAGCATGGCAGAGATCAGCAATTACAAAGTCGCCTCATCCCCGCACAAAGTGGGAAAGCAGACGGTGCGCGGCATCATGCTCGACGTCATCATCGCGCTTTTGCCCTGCGTCCTCTGCGGCGTCATATTTTACGGGCTCTATTCGCTCATGCTCGTCGTCATCTGCGTGGCGACCTGTCTTTTAAGCGAACAGATCTATCAGAAGATACGCAAAAAACCTTTTACGACCGATCTTTCCGCCGTTGTCACGGGCATCATTCTGGGGCTGAACCTTCCCCCGCGCGCGCCGTGGTATATTCCCGTCATCGGCGGCGTGTTCGCGATCGTCATCGTAAAAATGCTGTTCGGCGGCATCGGCAAAAATTTCGCCAACCCCGCGGCGACGGCGCGCGTCTTTTTGTTGCTCGCTTACGGTTCCATGACCGCGCAGTTTATCGGCGCGGACGTCGGCAATATGATCCTCGGCGACGTGTCGACTTCCGCCACTTACTTAAGCGGCGGCGTGAACGCGCTGCAAGATTCTTTCTGGGGCGTGAGCGGATATTGGGGCTACGTCTTGCAACTGTTTTTCGGCGTGACGGGCGGCAGCATCGGGGAAACGTGCGTCCCTGCGATCCTTGCGGGCGGCGTCTATCTGTGCGTGCGCAAGATCATCGACTGGCGCATCCCCGTCGTCTATATAGCGACTAGCGCGCTCATGGTGCTCGCCTGTTATCAGAGCGCGTCGGAAATTTTGCTGCAACTGTTTGCGGGCGGACTCATGTTCGGCGCCGTGTTCATGGCGACCGACTACGCCACTTCTCCCAAATGGGAATACAACCGTATCCTCTACGCGGTGGGGCTGGGCGTGGTCACCGTGCTCATCCGTAAATTCGGCATTTACCCCGAGGGCGTTTCCCTCGCGATCCTCATCATGAACCTCTTCGTGCCGCTGATGGACAGATACATTCTGCCCGTGCGGTTCGGTCAACTCGACTCCAAGGGCGCGCCCGTAAAACCTGTCATGAAGTACGCCATGTGGATCTTGTGCGCGGTCGGCGCGCTTTCCCTCGTCGTAGCGGCGCCCGTCGTCGCGTCGATCCAGGCGAAAGCCTATACCCCGCTGGAGTTGACGGGCAACTACGACTATATACAGTCGGTCGAAACGCGCCCCGACGGAAATTACCGTTTCCGCGTCAAGGGGTCGGTCATGATACAGGGCTACGAACAAAAACTCGAATATCTAATCGTGTTCGAGGGGAAAGAATACCGCGTTTCGGATATCGACCCGATCGCCGAAAGCACGATGGGCTATGTTCTGAAACCCGAACTCTTTATCGGCAAAGGGTACGAACAGATCGAAAATATGACGGAATCCGACCTTTCCACGGGCGCGACCTATACGACGACCAAAGTGCGCGATATGATTCTGGAGTGTTATTCCGCGTTCGCGGAGAACGGCGTGCGGACGGAGAGCGTTGCCGCGGGGCTCGCCTATAAACACGTGAAATCGATCGTCAAAGACGGTATCTCGGGCAACTTTGTCGTTAACGTCACGGGCATCGCAAAAATTCCTTTCGGCGACAGCGTGTACGAACAGGCGCTCGAATACAACGTGCATATCGACGGCAAGGACTTTATCGTGCGCGGCATCACGCCGATCAAACAGAGCACGATGGACGCAAAATATCAACTCAAACGCGAACTGTTCATCGGAAAAGATCTCGCGGGCATTCTGGCGCTGGGCGGCGATTCGTTCACGGGCGCGACGTATACGCACAACGAATTCGTTTCCATGCTCGAAGAGAGTTACCGCGCGCTCACCGACGCGGGCGTCGGTGTGACCGACGTGCCTATCACGGGCGATTACGAATACGTGACGGGCGCGAAATCATCCGCGTTCTTCGGCGGTACGATCTATACGGTCGAGGGTAAGGCGGTGCTTACCGACCAGGGCGGTTATGAACAGCCTCTCGAATACAATATCTGTATCGAGGGCGGAAAGGTGACCTATATCGGCGCAATCAAACAGAGCACCTGGGGCTATCCCGCAAAAACGGAGATATTTATCGGCAAGACCGAATCGGAGATCGAGGGGCTTGACGCGGACGAGATGACGGGAGCGACCTTTACCAATACCAAACTCAAAGAAATGATCCTCGAAGCGTTCGGGGCTGCGGGAGGTGAAAGGGCATGACGGCAAAGACGAAAAACAGGATACAGTGCGTCGCGGTGCTCGCGATCATCGCGCTGTGCAGCGGGCTTTTGCTGGGCGCGTTCAACCTTCTGACCTATGTGGATCCCTTTCAGTCCACGCTGGACGGTTTTAAAAAGGACAGCGGCGCGGAAGGGGAATTTACCATGGTGGTCGCGGACGAACCGGTAAATTACGGCACGGGGCAGATCGTCTATTACGCGGTTTCCGACGACGAAGTGCCCGTACACGCATTCCTTGCGGGCGGCAGCGGCGGCTATCAGGGGACGGTGCAGATCTACGTGTACGTGCGCGACAATAAGATCTATAAGATCGTGATCGGCGAAAACAGCGAAACTTTTTTGGGTAAACTGGACGATGCGAATTATTATGAAAATTTCTACGATAAAGATCTGACCGAACTGTCCGATTTCAACGACGTGGATACGGTCAGCGGCGCGACGCTCTCTTCGACGGCGGTCAGAAACGGCGTGAACGCGGTCGTCCGCTATTATAACGAAGAAATTTCCAAAGGAGGCAAGGCATGAATAAAGCGAAAGTAAAAGAGACGTTTTTCGGCGGGCTGATACGCAACAACCCGACGTTCGTGCTCGTTTTGGGGACGTGTCCCACCATCGCCATGACCTCCACGCTCTCGCAGGCGTTCGCCATGGGGGTCGCGACCATGTTCGTGCTCGTCTTTTCCAACCTGTTCGTGAGTTTACTCCGCAACGTTATACCCGACAAGGTGCGCATTCCCTGTTATATCATCATCATTTCCACCTTCGTCATCATCGTGCAGATGGTCATGCGCAAGTATATGCCCGAACTGTACGATACCATGAAGGCGTTTATCGCGCTCATCGTGGTCAACTGTATCATTCTGGCGCGCGCGGAAAGTTTTGCGTCGTGCAACAAACCGCTGTACAGCGCGCTCGACGGCGTTTCCATGGGCTTGGGCTTTACCGCGGCGCTGTGCCTCATCGGCATCGTGCGCGAATTTTTCGCGGGCGGCTCGTTCGCGGGCTTCGCGATCCCCGGGTTTCCCGTCATGAACGGCACGTCGGCGAGTGCTTTCGGGTTTATCGTGTTCGGGTGCCTGATGGCGCTGTTCAATTTTATCAATCAGAAAATAGAGAACAAGCGGCAGGAAGAATACCGCAAGACGCTGCCTCTCAAAGAGAGCGCGCTTGAACTGACGGAGGTGCAAAAATGACGGTTTCCATCATATCGGTCATGTTTGCCGCGGTCATCTCCAACAACATCGTACTCTCCCAGTATCAGGGCATCTGCCCGTTTCTGGGCGTATCCAAAAAAATGTCCAGCGCGGCGGGCATGGGGTTTGCCGTCATCTTCGTCATGGCGATCTCTTCGGTGTTCACCTGGCTCATCTATCACTACATTTTGTTGCCGTTGGAACTGGATTATCTCTATACGATGGCTTTTATCCTCGTCATCGCGAGTCTGGTGCAGATGACGGAGATGATCGTCAAAAAATATTCGCCCACGCTGTACAGCGCGCTCGGCGTGTATCTGCCGCTCATCACCACCAACTGCGCCATTTTAGGCACGGCGAACAGCGCGGTCGTATTCAACAGTTACAACTTTATTACGACTTTCGCCGTTTCCGTGGCGACGGGCGTTGGCTTTTTGGTCGCGATCCTGCTTTTGGCGGGGATCCGCGCCAAGACGGACAAAGCGGATATTCCCCAATGTTTCAAAGGTTTTCCCATCACGCTCGTGACGGCGGCGATCATGGCGCTGGCGTTCGCGGGATTTGCGGGAATGGTATAAGGAGGAAAGCGTTATGACAGCGGTTTTATTGGCGGGCGGGATCATGCTCGCGCTCGCCGTCGTGTTCGGCGTCATCCTTGTCATCTTCTCGCACGTCTTTTCCGTGGAGAAGGACGCAAAAGCGCAGGAGATCGAGGAACTTTTGGCGAAATCCAACTGCGGCGGCTGCGGCAAAGCGGGCTGCGCCCAGTTTGCCGAGGCGCTCGTGAAAGGGGAGGCGAACCTTTCCGACTGCAAGGCGACGCCCAAGGCGAACAAGGAAAAGATCGCCGAAATTTTGGGCGGCGGGGACGTGGGCGAAGAAACCGTCGCGGTGGTGCATTGCAACGGCGGCGACGCGTGCTTTAACAAATACGATTATCACGGTTACGGAAACTGTCAGTCGTGCGAACTGATCGCGGGCGGCATCAAGGCCTGTCCCGTGGGCTGTATCGGTCTGAAATCGTGTGTGGATATCTGTCCCTATAACGCCATCGAACTGAGCGACGAGGGGTATGCGCAGGTCAATCCGGAAAAATGCGTTTCCTGCGGGGCTTGTATCGTCAACTGCCCCAAACATATCATCGGGCGCATTCCCAAAAGCGCGAAAGTCTATATCGCCTGCTGCAATCACGGCAAGGGAAAGGACGTCATGGAACTTTGCAAACGCGGCTGTATCGGCTGCGAGATCTGCGCCAAGATTTGTCCCGTCGGGGCGATCTCCATGCGCGACGGCCTGCCCGAGATCGACTATACGAAGTGCATCGGCTGCCTCAAATGCGCGGAAAAATGTCCGCGCCACTGTATTAAAAAGCATTGATATGAAAAAGAAATATCTGCTGTTCGACCTCGACGGAACGCTGTTCGATACGAGCGAGGGCATTATAAAGAGTATTTTATACACGCTCGGAAAGATGGGCATAGAAGAGACAAACAGGAACAATCTGCTGCGCTTTATCGGTCCGCCGCTGGTGGCGGCGTTCGAGGAATTTTACGGGTTTTCGCACGAAAAGGCGCTCGCCGCAAAGGAAGTTTTCCGCGAGCGGTACGCCTCTCTCGGCGTATTCGAATGCGCGCCCGTCGAAGGCGCGAGGGAATGTCTGCAAGCGCTGCAAAAAGACGGACGCACGCTCTGCGTCGCGACCTGCAAACCCGAACATTTCGCAAATATGATCCTGGAAAAATTCGGGTTTTCCGACTTTTTCCAAGTGGTCGTCGGCAGCGAAATGGACGAGCGGCGCACGCGCAAGGACGAGGTCATCGAAGAAGTGTTCGCCCGCCTCGATAAGGGCGACGTGCGCGGGGAGAGCCTGATGATCGGGGATCGAGAGCACGATATTTTCGGCGCGAAAAAATGCGGCGTAGAAAGCGTGGGGATGCGCCTAGGGTTTGCCCGCGAAGGAGAACTGGAAGAGGCGGGAGCCGATCATATCGTCAGCGATTTCAAGGCGCTTCGCGCGTTGCTTTTAACGTTATAATCGTATGCGGGGTTGTGCATTTTGTACAGCCTCTTATCATTTTTTAAGGTATAAAATCCGTGAAAAATGCAATAATTAACCTGAAAAAAACAAAAAAAATCATAATAAAACACGATGTGACCAATTCACACAAATCTCACAAAAAAAATTGCACAAAAAATGGAAAAAACTATATACAAACCGCTTTTTCAATGTTATAATGTATGCGGTTGAGTTTTATATATAGTAGTGATTATATATAGACAAAGTTTTATTATCAGTCAGCAGAGGTGGCATAAGTGGAAAAAATCGGAATCATTGATTTGGGCTCCAATTCGGCGAGGCTCGTCATAGTAGAGTTGTTTGGCGACGGGCATTTTATGGTAGTGGACGAATTGAAAGAGAGCGTAAGACTCGGGCAGGATATGGAAAGAGACGGGTTCTTGAAACCCCAGCGCGTCGCGGAAACGATCAAGACGTTGAAGATGTTCCGCAAACTGTGCGACGCGAGCAACGTGGACCGTATCATCGCGGTGGCGACGGCGGCTGTGCGCCGCGCGAAAAATCAGCGCAGTTTTCTGGACGAGATCCAGGCGACGTGCGGCATCAAAGTAAAAGTTCTGAGCGAGGAAGAGGAGGCTACGTTAGTCTACCGCGGCGTCATCAATTCCATGGATATCCCCAAGGGGATCATTTTGGAGATCGGCGGCGGCAGCACGAAGATCGTCTATTATAACCGTCGGAATATGCTCAATTACGTGACGCTACCTTTCGGCGCGGTCACGCTCACGGATCTTTTCAAGGACGACGGGCTTTCCCCCGAACAGCAGGCGGAAAAGGTGGAAGAGTTCTTCACCGAACAACTCAAAGGCATCGAATGGCTGTCCAATATCGAGCCCGACGTGCAGATGATCGGCGTCGGCGGCTCGTTCCGTAACATATTCAAGATCAGCAAAATGGTGCGCAAGTATCCTCTGGATACCGTGCATAATTATAACCTCCCCGTAGAGGATTTCGAGAGCATATACGACATGATCAAGGTGCTTGACCTCGATAAGAAAAAGAAGATCAAGGGCCTGTCCACGGGGCGCGCGGACATTCTTCCCGCGGCGCTCGCGGTCGTGAAATCTTTCGTGCATTATATGCACTTTGAAAATTTCACCATCGGCGGCAGCGGACTGAGAGAAGGTATCATGTTTAACCAGGCAATGCCCATCACGATGGAAAAGCCCATTTCGGACATTCTCGGGTACAGCCTGAACAGCCTCGTGAAATACTACGAGTGCGACGAAAAGCACGTGGAACACGTCGTCAACCTTTCCGTTCAACTCTTCAAACAGTTGCGCGTTCTGCACAAGTTCCCGCGCCAGTATCTAAAAATCTTGAAAGTGGCGGCGACGCTGCACGACTGCGGCAACCGCATCAAGTTCTACAATCATCAGAAACACAGTTGCTACATGATTTTGAACGCGACGCTGTACGGCATCACGCACCGCGAGATCGTGTTGGCCGCGTTTGTGGCGGGCTGCCACAAGAAAGAGGACATTTCCGCGGCGGACTGGGTAAAATATAAAGATATCGTGCAGGAAGAAGATCTGGAGGCCGTCAGAAAACTCGGCGTCATGCTCCGCATCGCGGAGAGTCTCGACAGGAGTTGCGTCGGCTGTATCAAGGGCATCAACTGCGACGTTCTGGGCGATTCCGTCATCATGAAAACGGAAGTGGACGGCGACGCTTCGCTGGAGATCCGCGACGCGATGACCGCCAATGCGGAGTTCAAAAAGTCCTTCCGCAAAAATCTGGAAATTTTATAAGCGAACAGCCGCAACGACCTTGCGGCTTTCTTTCGATTTATACAGGATAGTATATGCGTCTGATTTTGGCAAGCGGTTCCCCGCGCCGCAAAGAGATCTTAGCGGAGATCGTGCCCGATTTCGAGGTGGTTCCCGCCGCGGGGGAAGAACGGGCGGATTTATCCTTGCCGCCTTCCGAAATCGTCTGCGCGCTGGCGAGGGCCAAGGCGAAAGAAGTATTTGCAAAGTTTCCCGATTGCGCCGTGCTCGGCGCGGATACGATCGTCTGGTTTCGCGGCCGCGCGCTCGGAAAACCCAAAGACGAAGGGGAGGCTGCGGCAACGCTCCGCGCGCTGAGCGCAAACGAGCACGAAGTTTATACGGGCGTGTGTATTTTGGCGGGAGAGCGCGAAGAATGTTTTTTCAGCCGCTCCGTCGTGCGCTTTCGCGCGCTCGACGAAGAATTTATCCGTGCTTACGTTTCTACCGGCTCGCCTATGGATAAGGCGGGCAGTTACGGGATACAGGACCATCCCGCGCCGGTCTGTTCCTATACCGGCAGTTTTTCCAACATCGTTGGCTTGCCGAAAGAAGAAGTGCGCGAAAAACTCGTTTCTATGGGGATACTCCAATGATCAAACTTGCGATAGACCTCGGGTCGTCTGTAACGAAAATATTTAAAATCGGGAGCGGCGTGGTGCTCGCGGAGCCTTCCTGCGTGGCGGTCGCCGCAGGTTCGAATACCGTGAAAGCCATCGGTGAAGATGCGAAACGCCTTATCGGCAAGACCGCGGAATTTACCACCATTGTCTTTCCCGTGTTCGAGGCGGATATCGTCAACGAGGGGATGGCTGCGATCATGCTCTCGTATTTTTTGAAGAAAGTGGGTATTTCGCCCTCGCAGGCAAAGCGCTGCGAAGTGCTGTTCGGCGTGCCCTGCGGCGCGCAGGACGAACTTTTAGACAAATATTCCCGCCTTGCGGACGCGTGCCGTATCGGCGCGGTCAATTTCGTCGAGGTGCCGTTTTTGGCGGCGTTCGGGCAGAACCTTTCGCTGAGCGAAACGAATCCTTCCTTTATCATCGATATCGGAGGGGGGAGCACGAATATCGCGGCGTTTTCTCTGGACGGCGTGATCGCGGGCATCAGTCTCAATCTCGGCGGCGGCAATATCGACAGTCAGATCATCGACCACGTCGCGGATTCTTTCAATCTGAAAATCGGGCTCCTGACGAGCGAAAAACTCAAAATGACGGTCGCCAGCCTGTATACCAACGATAAGGAGAGCATGGTCATCAACGGGCGGGATATTACCACGGGGCGGCCGAGATCGGTCGCGGTCTCCTCCGCGGATATCTATGAACCTGTGAAAGTATTTGCCGATAAAGTCGTGGAGTATGCGGGGCTGATCTTATCCAAACTTCCCGCCGAGGTTTCGGCGGCGATCTGGCACAGCGGCATCTATCTTTCGGGCGGCGGCGCGAAAATTATCGGCATGGATGATTATCTTTCTCGCGCCCTGCAAATGGATATCAACCTTTCCGACGAACCGCAGATGGCGGTCATTCTGGGCGGCGGAAGAACGATCGGATACGACGATATTCTGGAAACGATCCGCATCGATTATTGAACGGGATTCGGCGCGCTGTTGCGCGGATCAAATATAGTGAATAGGAGAGAAAAATGAACAAATTTTGCAAAAAATGTGGCAAAAAGAACGTTTCGGACGCGCAATTTTGCGGCGGCTGCGGAGCGAGTCTTGCGGAGGACGAAGTCAGCGATCTTCCCGTCGGCACTCGCTGGGGCAGGGTATGTGAGATCGGACGCACGTACATACTGAAATCTCTGGTGCTTCTCGTATCCGTCATCGTGTTTATCAGCGGATTTTTCACGACCGTGAAATATGTGCCGCAGGAAACTTTGCATAACGATTTTTATTCATATCTGATCAACGGTTCGGCAGATATGGAAGACGTCGCGTCGATGTTTTCCCAGAAAGGATTCGATCAGAACGTGTTCAACGTGTTTTCTGCGTTCGCGGTCGGTTATGATCTGGAAGAGAATACCGAACAAATGCAGAAACTCGTCGAGCAAGTGGAATCGAAAGCAAAGAACATTATTCTCAAATATCAAAAACGCCTCACAGAACTTACGGCATTAGTGCAGCAGGGCGACAAAACCGCTGCCAAACAGATGATCGATCTCATGTATAAGATCGTAGACGAAGTGATGGCGGGCATGGAGAATGTCAACCTCATTAAACTCGAAAAACTGGAGGCGGAGATCGCGTATTCGTCTACGACGGGCACCGAGGGGGTCGGCAATCTGGACGCGCTGAAAAACGCGCAGGATCTCGATATCCGCATGGCGGTGATGGTCGGTTACCCCGTCGGTTATCTGTTTTTACAGATCGTTTCGCTCGTCTTTATCATACTGACGACGATCTCGCTGTGCCGTAAAAAGAGCGCGCGCTTCGGAAAGTTCTTCGTGCTGTATCTTTCGGGCTGTCTGTTCCTGTTGGCGATAGGGCAGTTGACGGCGTGTTTCTTAAATCCTGTCGGAATGTTCTGCTTTATCTTTGCCCTCGTCTGCGGCGCTCTGTACGCCGTGGGAAATTCGCTTTTCAGCCACCGTATCGGGCTCAACGACGTCGTGGCATTCTCTTTGAAAGGCTTTGCGTTCGTATTCTCGTTCGTCGCCGTCGTTCTGCTTTTGGGCAATTTCGCCTCTTTCAACGCGACGCTGGATAAGATCGGCGCAGTGTTCGGCTTGAGCGGCGATTACGGAAGTTCCGACGAGGTGATGGCGTTTACGCTCACGAATTTCCTGCCGTCCGCGATTCTCTATCTCACCATGCTCGCGCTGTCGGCCGTCGTGTTCTTCCGCGCGGCGTTCACCTTCTCCGACGTGCAAAAGAGCGCCGCTACGCTCGTGCCTCTTGCGGCTGTAACAACGGGATTCGGGCTCGTTTCCTATATCGTGCTCGGTTCGCTCGGTATGGCAGGCGTTCTGGATCTGGTGATGGATCCCGTCGTTCTGGGAAGCGTCATATTCTCGGGCGCGGCGCTGCTGTTCTTTATTCTGAGCGGCGCGCTCGCCAACGCGTATGTGAAAGAGAAAACCGAACTTCCCGCGGAACCCGCGGAAGAAACCCCGCAGGAAACGCTTGCGGACGAACAATAATCGAATAGAAAAAGATCCCGAACCGAACGGTTCGGGATCTTTTTATTGAATATCGTTTTCGCGTATTTCCACGCGGCGGATCTTGCCGCTGATCGTCTTCGGAAGTTCGTCCACGAATTCGATGACGCGCGGGTATTTATAGGGCGCGGTCGCTTTCTTTACGTAATTTTGCAGTTGTTTTTTCAGTTCGTCCGTGGCGGTGTAGTCGTTTGCGAGCACCACGGTCGCCTTGACGAGTTGGCCGCGCACGCCTTCGGGATCGGGCACGCCCGTGATCGCGCATTCGAGCACGGCGGGATGTTCCATCAGCGCGCTTTCCACTTCGAACGGTCCGATGCGGTAACCCGAACTCTTGATGATGTCGTCCTTTCTGCCGACGAACCAATAATAACCGTCCTCGTCCATGTACGCGAGGTCGCCGAAATGGTAATAGCCGTTGTACAAAACCGAATCCGTGAGCGGCTTATCCTTATAATAGCCGTCGAACAGTCCGTATTGGTCTTCTTTGATCCGTATACAGATCTCGCCCGTTTCGCCCGCTTTGACGGGCTGCTCGTCGTCGTCCAAAAGTTGTACGTCGTACAGGGGAGAAGGTTTGCCCATCGATCCCGCCTTGATGCCCACGTATTGACTGAACGTGGCGCAGACGATGGTGGATTCCGTCTGACCGAAACCCTCGTATATTTTATGTCCCGTCTTTTCGTAGATCTGTTTGAAAATTTCGGGATTGAGCGCCTCGCCCGCGGTCATCATAAATCTGATGCTGGATAAGTCGTATTTTGTGAGATCGGATTTGACCATAAAGCGGTACACGGTCGGCGGCGCGCAGAAGGTCGTTACCTTGTATTTCGCGATATAGCGCATCAGATCGTCGGGCTCGAACCGTCCGTGAAAATCGTAGACGAAAATCGCGGAACCGCACAGCCATTGGCTGAACAGTTTCCCCCAACTCGCCTTTGCCCAGCCCGTTTCGGCAAGGGTAAAGTGCAGTCCATCGTCCATGCAGTTGAGCCAGTATTTGCCCGTGACGATATGCCCTAAAATATATTTTTGGCTGAGGGACACCATTTTCGGCATTCCCGTCGTGCCCGAGGTAAAGTATAAGAGGGTGCGGTCGTCGCGGCTACGGGTATAAAAATATTCGCAGTCGAGCGTTTCACTCTGTTTTTCCACCTCGGCGTTGAAGTCGATAAAGCAGTCGCGCCTTCCTACGGTCGCAAGGTATTTGACGGAAGGGACTTTTGCCGCCGCGGCGAGAATATGTCCGCAAAGTTCGTCCTCGTTGACGGAGAGTACCATTTTCACGTCCGCGCATTGCATGCGGTAGACGAGATCTTTTTCCATCAGCATATGCGTCGCGGGAATGGCGACCGCGCCGATCTTGGCAAGTCCCATCAGCGCCGTCCAATATTCGTGCCGACGCTGTAAAATGACGAGCACCGCGTCGCCCTTGCCGATGCCGAGCGACAAAAAATAATTCGCGCTCTTGTCGGAAAGCCGCTTGATCCTCTCGAAATCGAAAAATTCTTCGTTTCCGAGATCGTCGCACCATACCATCGCACGCTTGTGCGGTTCCAGCCGCGCGTATTCGTCCACCACGTCGTACGCGAAATGAAAGTTTTCGGGCGACGTGATCTGAAAATTCTTATAAAAATCTTCGTAACTGTCAAAGTCCAGAGCGTTGCAATAACGCTTCAATATATTCATAGGAAAGTCTGCGCTCCAAAAAAATCTGATCCGTTTTATTTTAGCACAATTTTGCGGAATAATAAAGTAAATTGACGCAAAAATTGCAGGACTATTTGCAAATTTCACAAGATAATGGTATAATGATGACAGCAAAAGTCAAAGGTTTCGTTTGAAATGCCGCGATTTTGAGCATACTGTTAAGAGGAAGGGTTTATGCTGGACAAACTCACGAAATTTGTGCTCGATAAAATCAATGCCGCTTCGGACGGTTCGTATAAAGTGATGGACGCCGAGGACTTTCTTTCCGCGCTGCCCGCCCGCATGACCGCGGACGAGAACGGCGTGTCCAACGCCGTCAAATATCTGAGCGAACGCGGATACGTCGATCTGAAATATGCGGATAACGGCACTTATTGCGTGTGTTCCATGCCCAAAGGGCGGCAGTACGTCGAAACGGCGCGCGTTTCGGATACCGATGCGTCGCGTATCAAGCGTTCCTTTTTTGCCGCCGCGTGCGCGGGCGGGCTGTTCGGCGCTCTCATAGGGGGCGCGCTCGTCGCCCTCATTATCGCTTTTTTGGTTTAAGGAGTTTTTGCGGATATGCTTACGAAACAGGAAAACGAAATCATGAATTCCGTCTATCGCCTATGTGAGGGGAAGGGCAGTTGCCTCGTCAGCCCGCTTGAAATCATGAGCATGCTCCCCGAAAAGCGGAAATACACCGTGGAACGGGTAGACCGCATCCTGCGCTCTTTGGAACTCGACGATTATTTCGATATCATCGAATCCGATCGCAAGGGGGAGCGCATGTACGTCATCACGCTGCACGCCAACGGTGTGGCGTATAAACGGACAAGCATTCAGATGAAGCGTTCCATCGCTTTCAAAGTGGCTCTGTCCGTTGCGGGCGCGATCATCACCTTTGTGGTAGGGCGCATACTGGTCGGTATATTTTCTTAAAATGCAATGCTTACGGCATTGCATTTTTAGCGAAATCGTTTGACAGGACGCGGTGCTTTATTGTATAATAATATTCGAACATTTGTTCGTAAAATTAAAATATAAGAAGGAGGTTACATGGCAGATTTCGAACTGGTTTCGCCCTTTCAGCCGACGGGCGATCAACCGCAGGCGATCGAAAAACTGACGGAAGGCGTGCTGGACGGCATCCGCACGCAGGTGCTCGTGGGCGTCACGGGCAGCGGAAAGACGTTCACGATGGCGAATATCGTCAAAAACGTCAACCGCCCCACGCTGGTCATCGCGCACAACAAGACGCTCGCCGCTCAACTGTGTAACGAATTCCGAGAATTTTTTCCCAAGAACAGGGTGGAGTATTTCGTTTCCTATTACGATTACTATCAGCCCGAAAGTTATATTCCCACGACGGATACCTATATCGAAAAAGATATGTCCGTCAACGACGAGATCGATAAACTCAGAAACTCCACGACCTGCTCTCTGGGCGAACGCAGCGACGTTTTGGTGGTCGCCAGCGTGTCCTGCATTTACGGTTTGGGCGCGCCCGAAGAATATTTCCGCCTTGCCGTATCCCTGCGCCCCGGCGACGAGATCTCTCGCGACGAACTGATGCGTCGGCTGATCGAACTGCAATATACCCGAAAGGACGTCGATTTTTCGCGTTCGTCCTTCCGCGTGAACGGCGACACGGTGGAAATTTTCCCCGCGAGCAATTCGGAGATCGCCATCCGCGTGGAATTTTTCGGCGACGAGATCGACCGTATCTGCGAAGAGGAAGTCGTGTCGGGAAAGATCACGTCCGTTCTGAAACACGCGGTCATCTTTCCCGCCAGCCACTACGCGGTGGGCAGCCAAAAACTGATGTCTGCCATCACCGAGATCGAGAGCGATCTGCAGGAAGAGGTGAGAGCCTTTCAGGAATCGGGAAAACTTTTGGAGGCGCAGCGCCTCGACCAGCGCACGCGCTACGATATCGAGATGATGAAGGAAGTGGGGTATTGCAGCGGCGTGGAAAATTACAGCCGCTATTTCGACGGCAGAAAGCCGGGGCAGCCCTCGTTTACCTTGCTCGACTATTTCCCCGAAAACTTTCTCGTGTTCATCGACGAGAGTCATATGACCATACCGCAGATACGCGCCATGTACCACGGCGATTATTCGCGCAAGACCAACCTCGTCAATTACGGTTTCCGTATGCGTTCGGCGTTCGACAACCGCCCTCTCAAATTCGAGGAGTTCGACGCGCGCGTGCCGCAACTCATATGCGTTTCCGCAACGCCCGCCGAATACGAACTCAAAGAGGCGGGTCAGGTCGTGGAACAGATCATCCGTCCCACGGGGCTTTTAGATCCCGAGATCGAGATACGCCCCGTACAGGGACAGATAGACGATCTGTTGGGCGAGATCAAGCGCGTGACGAGCGAAAAAGGAAGAGTGCTCATCACCACGCTCACCAAGCGCATGTCGGAGAGCCTCACCGATTATCTGAAAGAGCATGGCGTCAAGGTCCGCTATATGCACAGCGATATCGACACGCTCGAACGCATCGATATCGTGAACGGGCTGCGCGGCGGCGAGTTCGATGTGCTCTGCGGCATCAACCTTTTAAGGGAAGGGCTCGACCTTCCCGAGGTCAGACTGGTCGCCATTCTCGATGCGGACAAGGAAGGTTTCCTGCGCAGCGAAACTTCGCTCATTCAGACGATCGGGCGCGCAGCGAGAAACGCCGACGGCAAAGTTATCATGTATGCCGATAACATAACGGGCAGTATGCGCCGCGCGATCGACGAAACAAACCGGCGCCGCGAGGTGCAGAGCGCCTACAACCGCGAACACAATATCACGCCGCGGACCATCCAAAAAGAGATCAAGAGTTCGCTCGCCATCACGCAAAAGCAAAAACAGATCGACGAACATATTTCCGCGGATCAGATCCCCGCCGAGATCGAAAAGCTGAAAGCGCTGATGAAAGTCGCATCCAATCAGCTGGATTTCGAAAAGGCGATCGAAATACGGGATACAATCAATTTACTCAAACGAAAACTGAGAAGATAGGACAGTTATGAAAGAAGAAATATTCGTAAAAGGCGCCAAAGAAAACAACCTCAAAAATATCGACGTGCACATTCCTCGCAACAAACTCGTTGTCTTTACGGGGCTGTCGGGCTCGGGGAAGAGCACGCTCGCGTTCGACACCATCTTTGCCGAAGGGCAAAGACGCTACGTCGAAAGCCTCTCATCCTACGCGCGCCAATTTCTCGGACAGATGGAAAAACCCGACGTGGAGTCCATCGACGGGCTCTCTCCCGCCATTTCCATCGACCAGAAGACCACCTCGCACAACCCGCGCTCCACGGTGGGCACGGTCACGGAGATTTACGACTATATGCGCTTGCTGTTCGCGCGCATCGGCGTCCCGCACTGTCCGAAATGCGGCCGTGAAATACGCCGCCAGACGGTCGACGAGATCGCCGATCAGGTCATGGCGATGCCCGAGGGGAGCAAGATCCTCGTCAACGCGCCCGTGGTGCGGGGACGTAAGGGCGAATACACCAAAAATCTGGAAGCGTTCCGCAAGAGCGGCTACGCCCGTGTGAAAGTGGACGGGATCGTCTACGACTTGCAGGAAGACATAAAACTCGATAAAAATATCAAGCACAACATCAGCGTGGTCGTAGACCGCCTCGTCGTCAAGGACGGCATCCAAAAGCGCCTGTCCGACAGCCTGGAAAACGCTTTAAAGTTGGCGGACGGGCTTGTCGTCATCGACTGCGAGGGCGCGGAAAATTTATATTCCATCAAGTATTCCTGCCCCGACTGCGGTATCAGCATCGAGGAGATCGAGCCGCGCCTCTTTTCCTTCAATACGCCGTACGGAGCCTGTCCCGAATGCGCGGGCCTGGGCTTTAAGCAGGTGGTGGACGAGGCGCTCATCTGTCCCGACAAAAACAAGACGCTGCGCGAGGGCGCCATTCAGATCGGCGGCTGGTACGTCGAGAGCAAGAAGACGAACGAAATGTACGCCGAGGCCGTGGCGCGCCATTACGGCATCGATATGGACGTTCCCGTCAAAGATCTGCCCAAAAAACAGTATGACATTCTCATGTACGGCAACGGTAACGAACAGATCGATATGAAATACGATGCCTATAACTTCCACGGCACCTATAAAATGAAGTGGGAAGGTTTCGTCAACACGCTCACGCGGCGCTACAAGAATACCGAAAGCGAAGGCGTGAAAGCGGAGATCGAACGCTATATCACCCAACTTCCCTGCCCCGAATGCGGCGGCAAAAGACTGAAGAAAGAGGCGCTCAGCGTCTATGTGGGCGGCAAAAATATCGCGCAACTGTGCGATATGTCCATTGACGATCTGTACGGCTTTTTCGACGCGCTGACGCTCAGCAAGACCGAGCACCTCATCGCGGATCTGATCTTAAAGGAGATCAAGGCGCGTTTGAACTTTTTGCGCAACGTCGGGCTTTCGTATCTCAATCTGGCGCGCAGCGCGGGCACGCTTTCGGGCGGCGAATCCCAGCGTATCCGCCTTGCTACCCAGATCGGCAGCGGGCTGACGGGAGTCTTATATATTCTCGACGAGCCGAGCATCGGACTGCATCAGCGGGACAACGAAAAACTTTTGAATACGCTCGTGCATCTGCGCGATCTGGGCAATACGCTCATCGTGGTGGAGCACGACGAGGATACCATGCGCGCCGCCGATTATATCGTGGATATAGGTCCCAAAGCGGGCGTGCACGGCGGCGAGGTGGTCGCGGAAGGGCGCGTTGAGGACATCATGAACAATCCCCGTTCCATTACGGGCGAATTCCTGAGCGGCAAGCGGAAGATCGAAGTGCCGCCCGTCCGAATGCAGCCCGACGGCCGCTATTTCGAAGTGAAGGGCTGCCGCCAGAACAATCTGAAAAATATCGACGTGAAGATTCCCGTCGGTCTGATCACCGCGGTCACGGGCGTTTCGGGTTCGGGCAAAAGTTCGCTCGTCAACGAGATCATCTATCCCTATATGGCGAACGCGCTCAACGGCGCGCACCAGATATTGGGCAAGTGCGACGGTTGCACGGGAATGGAATACTTCGATAAAGTCATCGCCATCGACCAGTCGCCCATCGGCAGAACGCCGCGCAGCAACCCCGCGACCTATACGGGCGTATTTACGATGATACGGGAATTGTTCGCTGCCACGCAGGATGCGAAAGAGCGCGGCTATAAGGCGGGACGTTTCTCGTTCAACGTGGCGGGCGGGCGCTGCGAACACTGCTTCGGCGACGGTATCATCAAGATCGAAATGCACTTTTTGCCCGATATCTTCGTACCGTGCGAAGTATGCGGCGGCAAGCGCTACAACCGCGAAACGCTGGAAGTGCGCTACAAGGGCAAAAATATTTTCGAAGTTCTGGATATGACGGTAGAGGAATCCGTGGAATTTTTCAAAAACGTTCCCTCCATCTACAATAAAGTCAAGACCATTAACGACGTGGGGCTGGGCTACATCAAACTCGGGCAGAGCGCCACTACGCTCTCGGGCGGCGAGGCGCAGCGCGTCAAACTCGCGACCGAACTTTCCCGCCGCTCCACGGGCAAGACCTGTTATATCTTAGACGAGCCGACCACGGGACTTCACAGTTACGACGTGGATAAACTCATCAAAATTCTGCAAAAACTGCGCAGCAGCGGCAATACGGTCATCGTCATCGAACATAATCTGGACGTCATCAAAGTTGCGGACTATATCGTCGATCTCGGCAAGGAGGGGGGCGACGGCGGCGGCGAGATCGTGACCGAGGGAACGCCCGAACAGGTCGCCGAATGTCCCGACAGTTATACGGGCAGGTTTTTGAAAAAAATGTTATGAGAAAGAAAAAAGCCGTTTCTTTCACTGGTTGGAAATAATATCGAAAAACGGGCGAAATTATCATGATTTCGCCCGTTTTCATAGTACTATGTCTGACATAAATCAGAATATATTCTCAAAACTTACGCCGTAGGTGTCGGGTATCTGTTCGCACATATCGATCAGAACGACGACTTTGGATAGAGCGAGATCGAATTTTTTTGTTTCGATCAAGCCGATGGCTTCGCTCAGCCAATAGTCGATATTTGCGATATTGGTGTGGGGAACGATGACGTGCAAATTTTCTTTTTCCTTGTTCCACAAGGTCTTGACCGATTCGGCGTCAGTTGTCTGTGCTGTTTCGTCCTCGATCTTGTCGTAGAGCACGTACAGCGCCGTCTTCAATTCGTCGAACTGTTTTTCCACGAAAAAGTGTTCGAAAATTCCCAGACCGACCAAAAGCACGAGGGTGACGGAAATCGTCCAAAGCGTCTTTACCATGTGCAGCCCTCCGGGAGTTCGATCTGGAAGGTGCGGTATTTTTCGCCGCGCAGTTGCAAAAAGACTTTGCCCTTGCCGTCTACAGTCAAGGCAAATACGCGGCGCAGGCTCTTCACGTTCTGCTCTTTTAAAATGTCGCGGAAAAACTGTTCTCCCGCGTTGCACAATTTCAGATTTTTTTCCTCGAATTTTCCGTCGTCGATGATCAAAAGCGGCAGCGCGGTTTCGTCGGGCGTTTCCGAATCGGGTTTCGGCATCGCCGAAAACTGACCGTTCGCCTCGTACAGCGCGTAGTCTACCTGATCCAGTCCGAAAATTCCCGCCACGCGCAGCGATTCGATCAGGTCGGAAGTGTCGAGGTTGTTGTGTTTCAGTTGGTAAATGTCAATGCCGTTTTTGTTCATCACAACGGCGGGTTTGCCGCTCACCAAAAATTTCAGCGGTTTGAAATTCAGGTCGATGAGGCAGATGAGTTGGTGCAATAAAAAGATGGCGAGGATCGCCACGATCCCGTACAAAAGGGGAATGGAGGTATCCGCCATGGGTATGCACGCAAGTTCTGCGATGAGCAGGGTGATGACCAACTCGAAGGGCTGCATTTCCCCGATCTGGCGCTTGCCCATCAATCGCATCACGATCAAAAGCGTAACGAATATAATTGCCGTTCTCAAAACTGTCAGTGCCATATTAACAGTATTTGTCCGACCGTTATTTTTATTCGCAAATCAGTTGCAATTTTTTGTCGAAAGGTTTACAATACTATACGCAGAGTAGCCAAGGCGCGTTAAGTGTTGCGAAACGGGACGTTGTTCGCAAACGAAAGGATCATTCCTGCGGTGCCGCGGCGCGTCCGTTGTATTTGAAGTGCCTTCGGGCACGCATCTATGATCGGACCTCTCTGAAATTTTCAGGAGGTTTTTTTTCATGTTCACAAAAACTTTTATCGGGCTTTCTTCGGGTAAGAAGATCGCCTACCTCGCGGTTTTTTCCGCGGTGATGGTGTTGGTTAACGCATTCTCTCTGGATGTTTCCCCCTCGTTCAAAATTTCGTTTACCGCCGCGGCCGCCTTTATCACGGGCGCGATGTTCGGTCCCGTGGGCGGCTTTTCCGTCTGTTTCGTGGGCGATCTGATCGGCTGTCTCATCGCGGGGCAAGCGCCAAATCCTTTGATCATGCTCGCTACGGGCATGCTCGGATTGATTCCCGGCTGTATCATGACGTACATCAAAGGCTTTTTCTACTTGAAAGCGATTTTAAGTTTCGCTCTCTGCCTTTTGATTTGCACGGCGGGCATCAATACTTTTGCGATTTATTTCTATTATTCTTCGCGTTCGGTATCCTATTTTTCCTATATGTTTTCCCGTCTTCCCATGCAGAGCGCGGTAATGGCGGTTAACTGCGCTGCGGGTATCGTTTTGGCAAAAGTTTTGAACCGCACCAAAATCGGGTTCAAGATTTCTTAAAGATGGTTTTCAGCCATTTGGGGTCGAGTGTGCCGATGGCAAGATAGAAAAGGATGCTCGCGCCCACGGTTACGGCCGCGCAAACGCCTATCAGTAGGTAGAGCGGCAGGTAGTTGACGAGCAGATTGCGAAGCAGTACGCCCAATAAAATGATCGGCAGGATCCCGGCCAGAGTAAGGAGAGTGTGTTTGAGAAAACGCACTTTTTCTTTACACTTTTTTATGATGAGTATGAGATTGAGCGCGCTGGAAATGATGCCGCTCGCCGCCATTCCGACGAACAGCGCGTACACGCCGATGACGGAGGGCAGAAAATAAGTGCATAAAAGCGACGCCGCCGCGCTGACGAAAAAGTAGATGCAGGTATATTTTTCATAGCCGAGAGAGTTCAATATGCTCGTCGTGATCATTGTGAAACTCATGGGCAGCAGGACGAACGAGGCGTTTCGGATGATCTCGCCGCTCTTGGCGTCGGAAAAGAGAAAGACGCCCATATCTTCGCCCGTGACGAATAGAAAGGGGATGAGGATCGCCGCGATCAGCACGGTGACTTTCAGCGCTTTTTCGATGTTGTCGCGCAGTTTCGCGTGCCGTGAATTATAAAAATTTTCGGCAAGTTCTGGCACGATGACGAGGGAAAGCGAGCCGATCAGCGTCGCGGGAATGGAGAGAATGGGCATGCTCATGCCCATCGCCACGCCCAGTTCGCTCATCGCCTGCTGGGAGGTGAAGCCTGCGGCGATCAGCCTTGCGGGCAGCAGGAGGGAGATGACCGAATTGATGAGAGAGTTCGAAGTGCGCATTCCCGTGATCGGCAGCGCGGAGTGCAAAAGCGGTCTGAACTGCGAACGCGGGTTTTTCAGCCTGCCGCCCTTGACGAAAAAGTAGACGAAGGAAATGGAAAAGGAAAAAAGATAAGAGATGATGATGGCGAACGCCGCGCGCTGGGCGCCGTCCAGAACGCTGGTCATATTCGTCACGAGCAATACGCCCGCTACGATCATCACGATCTCTTCGATCAGATCGATCACGCAGTAGGGCATGAACTGTTTATTTCCCCAGAACACGCCGCGGATGACCGAATATATCGAGTTAAAGGTCAGGCTGGGCAATAAAATGAGAAAGATCGACATACAGCGCGCGTCGGAAAACAAAAAGTCGAACCATTTATGCCCGAAGAATAATATAATGAATACGGGAACGGAAAAAACCAGCGTGCTCACGATGGCCGCCGTAATGGTGGATTGCTCTGCATTCTTGTTTTTTTCCGCGCGGTGTTTCGTGATCAGCCGGGATACCGTAATGGGGATGCCCGAAGAGGCGGCTGTGATCAGTACCGCGAAGATGGAAAGGGCCAGTTGGTAGAGTCCCATTCCCTCCGAACCGAGGGTACGGGAGAGGATGATGCGGTACAGAAACCCCAAAAATTTTTCCACGACGGAAAAAACGGTAACATAGACGGCTGTTTGGTATATGTTGGCTTTACTCAAAATGTTACTCCAAAATTTGTCTTATTTCATTATATACGAATGAAAATTGGTTTATGATAAAGAAATTTGTCGAAGCCGCCGTCATAATCGCGGCGCTCGGCGCATATTTTAGGTGACAGAATAAAAAGGGGTGAATATGGTCACACTGCAAAAATCCCCCCTTCCCCGCACGGGATTGTATCTGGTGCGAAGGGGACAGACGATCGGGCAGATCTCGGAATATTTCGGCTTGCCCGAACATATCGTAATATTCCGTAACAAATTGCAGGGAGAAGTAAAAGAGGGCGAAGCGCTCTTTCTCCCCGTAATTTCCGCGCGCGAATACAGGGCCGAAGTCGGCGACACCATCGAGGGGATATGCCGCAGATTTTCCGTATCGCGGGAACAATTCGACGCGCTCAACGGCATAGAATATCTCTGGCCGCGCATGCGCGTTTTGTTGCCCGCGGAGAGTAACAATTCAAAATAAGAATTCATATAGTGGAATATAAAGACTGTTTTTAAACAAAAGAGTTTTTTAAGTTTTAACAATTCGGAGGTCAGAAAATGTCATTTTTCTCAAATTTTCAGACGGATAAATGTCCCGGCCCGATTAACGGCAATCCGATGAACGGTCTTGCGGAAAAAGTTTGCGTGCAGGCGCAAAGAGTGTTCGACGCTTGTATCAAACAGGGGCAGAACGAGGGGTTGGTCTTGACTCTCAGCGATTTCACGCCCGCGAATCCTACATATCCTTTAACGTTTATCAGCGCGCGCAGTTCCTCCTCGCAAGGAACGGTCACTAACCTGCAGGTCGACAGGCTTCCCGATAAGGCAAACTGCGCGAGAGTGCAGGCGGTCGTGAATATTCCCATGGAAGTCATTTACACCGACGCCGCGGGTGTGGAAGGAAAGGCGCAGGCAGCCATCGCTGTGCCGCAGGACGTGATCCTGTTCGTGCCGCAGCCTTCTATCATGCCTTTCGAGGTGCAGAGCGTCGTCAGCGCCGTCGCGCCCGAGGGTACGTTCAATTCCGCGGACGGAACGTTTATCATCGATTGCTGTATTACGGTCATCTTAAAAGTGATCATCAATGTAGACTTGCTTTTGCCTTCGTACGGCTACTGCGTCATTCCTCCCGCTCAGGAATATACACAGGAAGTGTGCGCAGGGTTCTTCGAGTTGCCGCTCTATCCGCAGGGAACCGTTTCCAATAACTGCGGCTGCTGCAACAAGTAAGCAAACGAAAAAAGCCGGTATTACGATATCGGCTTTTTTTTATTTTTCAAAGGGGGAACCTGAAAATGTTCGAACGAAATTCGGAAAAACACGTCTGCCGCATCTGCGGCGCGGCGGTACAAAAAGACAAAAAAATCTGCGAATGCTGCGAAGAAAGTTTCGCGCTGTGCGATCTGGATAATCTGCTGAATACAAAAACGGCGGAGCCGAACGGGGAAAACCGCCGTCAAACGCTTTTAAAAAATTGAATAATATGGTAAAATAGACTGGAAAAAACAAAGTAGGTAATCGATGAAAGTATTCGCGGTCAGCGATCTGCATCTTCCCGGGCGGCAGAATAAACCGATGGACGTGTTCGGCGGCAACTGGACGGGGCATATCGATAAAATCAAAGAGGATTGGAAGAGCAAAGTCGGGGAAAACGACGTCGTGCTGATCGCGGGCGATCTGAGTTGGGCGATGTCTATGGAAGACGGACTTTCCGACCTTCGAACGCTCGTCGGGCTGCCGGGTAAAAAAGTTTTTATCAAAGGCAACCACGATTACTGGTGGTCGGGCATCACCGCGCTGCGTCGCGCCGCTCCGGACGACAGTTTTTTCTTTTTGCAGAACGACTGCGTGAAGTTCGAAGATCTCGTCGTCTGCGGCTCCCGCGGTTGGACGTGCCCGGGCAGTATGGATTTTACCGAAGCGGATAAAAAGATCTATCAGCGCGAGGGCGAACGGTTCAAACTCGTTTTCAACAGCGTAAAAAACGTGCGGGAGGAAGGGGACAGGCTGCTGTGCATGATCCATTATCCGCCCTTCAACGCCAAGCGGGAGGAAACGCTCTTTACCCAAGCGTTCGAGGAAAACGGTGTGGAAAAGGTCGTGTACGGGCATCTGCACGCGAGCGCGGGCAATTATCCGTTCGTATGCGAAAGGGGCGGTATTCGGTACTTTTTGACTTCCTGCGATCTTCTGGATTTTAAACTCACGCAAATTTATTGAGGCAGGCGCTTTACTTTGCGCCGCGTTTATGATATACTGATAAGCGATAAGACTGAACTTTAAAGATACGGTACGGGATGCCGCAAAGTTGGTTTTGAACTTGTGATTCCATGGGATGATTGGTTCCTCTGTTTGAAATGAGCCTGCGTATTCTGTACGCAGGCATTTTTTTATCGAAAAAAGGATTTTTGTATATGAAAGAAGAACGGCTGTTGATGGACGCGGCGGCGATCCGCCGTACGCTCACGCGCCTTTCCCACGAGATCGTGGAGAAAAACAAGGGAGCGGACAACCTCTGTCTTGTCGGGATCAAGCGGCGCGGCGAGATCATCGCGCGGCGCATTTGCGGACTGCTGGAAAGTTCGTACGGCGTCAGTCCCGATACGGCGGGCATCGATATCGGCATGTACCGCGACGATCTGGTAAGCGGCTTTTTCGTGCCCGACGCGAGCGTCAACGATCTGGGGTTTTCCATCGATAATAAGAGCGTGATCCTCTGCGACGACGTGCTCCATACGGGGCGCAGCGTGCGCGCGGCGATCGAGGCGCTCTTTGTCTTGGGGCGGCCCGCGAGTATCCGCCTTTTGGTGCTTGCCGACCGCGGCGGGCGGGAAATGCCCGTATGCGCGGATTTTGTCGGTAAAAATATCCCCACCGCGCGTTCGGAATTTCTGGACGTGGCGCTTGCGGAGATCGAGGGCGAAGACAGTCTGACGCTCCGCGGAAGAACATTGTAAAACAGGTGAAAATATGTTAGGAAAAGATTTGCTTGGGTTGTGCGACGCGAGCGCCGAGGATATCATGCTCATTCTCGACACAGCGGTCAATATGAAAAAACTTTTGACGCAGAATTTAAAGAAACTGCCGCACTTGCAGGGGCGCACGGTCACGACGCTCTTTTACGAAAACAGCACGCGCACGCGCGTTTCTTTCGAACTCGCCGCCAAATATCTGGGCGCGGGTACGGTGAACGTTTCCGCGTCGTCCAGTTCCGTGCAGAAGGGCGAAACGCTCATTGACACGGGCAAGACGCTGGACGCAATGAAGAACGACGTCATCGTGATCCGTCATCCCATGGGCGGCGCGCCGCACCTGCTCGCGAAAAACGTGCGGGCGAGCGTGATCAATGCGGGCGACGGCATGAACGAGCATCCCACGCAGGCGCTTTTAGATCTCTTTACCATGCGCGAAAAATTCGGTTCCGTCAAGGGACTGAAAGTGGCGATTTTGGGCGATATCAAGCATTCCCGCGTGGCGAAAAGCAATCTGTTCGGATTGACAAAACTGGGCGCGAAGGTGTATATGTACGCCCCCGCGACGCTCATTCCGCAGGGCATGGAACGCATGGGCGCGGTCATGGCGAAATCCCGCCGCGAGGCGATCGCGGGCGCGGACGTCGTGATGGGACTCAGGATCCAGTTGGAGCGTCAGCAGGGCGGGCTGTTTCCCTCCCTGTCCGAATACAACCGTTTTTACGGCGTGGACGGTTCCGAACTGAAATTCGCCGCGCCCGAACATATCGTCATGCACCCGGGGCCCGTCAACCGCGGCGTGGAACTGACTTCTTCCGTCATCGACGGGGATTCCAGCAAAATAACGGAACAGGTGCTGAACGGCGTGGCTGTCCGAATGGCTCTCTTGTTCCTTCTTGCCAGACAAAATAAGGAGGCGGCCAAATGAAAAAGATTCTCATCCGCGGCGGCAGTGCTGTATTTTCAGAGCAAACCAAGATCTGTGATATCCTCGTCGAGGGGGACCGCATCGCGAAGATCGCGGAACGTATCGACGACGAAAAAGCAGTGATCATCGACGCCGCGGGTCTGTACGTATTTCCCGCGCTCATCGATATGCATGTGCATCTGCGCGAACCCGGTTTCGAGTATAAAGAGGATATTGCCAGCGGCAGCGCGGCGGCGGTCAGGGGCGGTTTTTCGCAAGTTTGCTGTATGCCGAACACTTCTCCCGTCTGCGATAACGCGGCGATCGTGCGCTATATCGTCGAGCGTTCCAAAGAGGTAAATCTGGCGAAAGTGCGTCCGATCGGTTCCATCACCGTGGGCGAAAAGGGCGAGCAACTCGCGGAGATCGGCAAGATGAAGGAAGCGGGCGCCGTGGCGGTGAGCGACGACGGGCGGCCCGTTTCCAACGCGAAGATCATGCGCCTCGCCATCGAATACGCGTCCGATTTCGATTTGCTGTGCCTTTCGCACTGCGAAGACAAGGATCTTGTGGACGGCGGCGTCGTGAACGAGGGCTACAACAGCACTCTCGCGGGCTTGAAAGGCATTCCCCGCGCGGCGGAAGAAGTGATGATCGCGCGCGAGATCATTCTGGCGGAAACGCTGGGGCGCGCGGTGCATATCTGTCACGTTTCCACCAAGGGCGGCGTACAGATCATCCGCGAGGCGAAGGCGCGGGGCGTGCGCGTCACCGCGGAAACCTGCCCGCACTATTTCACTTTGACCGACGACGTGATCACTTCTTTCGATGCGAACACGAAAGTCAACCCGCCCATCCGCGAGGCGGAGGACTTGGCGGCGATCCGAGAGGGGCTTCGCGACGGCACGCTCGACTGCATCGTGACCGATCACGCGCCGCACCATGCCGACGAAAAGAACGTGGAATACAATCTCGCGGCGTTCGGTATCAGCGGCATCGAAACTTCCTTTGCGCTCTCTTATACCAATCTCGTCAAAACGGGCGTTCTTTCGCTCGGACAACTTGCCGAGCGCATGAGCGCCGCGCCCGCGCGCATTCTGCATCTGGAAGGGGGGGCGCTCGAAGAGGGCGGCGCGGCGGATATCATGATCGCCGATCTCGATAAAAAATACGCGATCGATCCCGCGAAATTTGTTTCCAAAGGCAAAAATACGCCGTTCGGCGGCGCCGAAGTGTACGGCGAAGTGCGCTATACGCTGGTAGACGGCGACGTGAAATACAGAGCGTAAGGAGATAATCATGACTTATAAACAGCAATTTATTCAATTTCTCGCCGAGTGCGGCGTGTTGAAATTCGGCACGTTCAAATTGAAGAGCGGCAGGATCGCTCCCTATTTTTTAAACAGCGGCGAATACAAGACGGGCGCGCAACTCAAAAAACTCGGGGAATTCTACGCCGACTGTATGCACGAAAACGGCTTGCAGGCTGACACACTGTTCGGACCCGCGTACAAAGGGGTCCCGCTGGCGCTTTCCGCCGCGCTCGCGCTCTATGAAAAATACGGGCAAAACGTCAATTTTTGTTTCGACCGCAAGGAAGTCAAAGACCACGGTGAGGGCGGTATGTTCGTGGGAAAACAGCCCGAGGATGGCGAAAAAATCGTCGTTATCGAGGACGTGATGACGTCGGGTAAAGCGCTCAAAGAAGTGCTTCCCAAATTGCAGGGCGCGGCAAAGGTAAACGTCGCAGGCATGGTCATCACGGTCGACCGCATGGAAAAGGGGCTTGGCAGCGAGCGTTCGGCGGTGCAGGAAGCCTATCTCGAACACGGCGTGAAAGTCTATTCCATCGTCAATATATTGGATATATTGCAGGCGATCGAAGAGGGCGTCATCGAGGGCAAAGAGCACGTGAGCGCTATCCGCGGCTATCTGAAAGAATACGGCGCGCAGTATTGAGGTATAACATGATCGATCGACTGATAGAAAAAATCAAACAGACGGACAATCCTTCCGTCGTGGGACTGGATACGAATTTCGATTATCTCCCCGACGAATTGCGGGCGGGCGTCGCGGATCTTCGCGGCGCGGCGCAGGCGATCGCCGAATTTAACCGTAACGTTATAGACAATATCTGCGATATCGTCCCCGCCGTCAAGGTGCAGATCGCCTATTACGAAATGTACGGCGTAGAGGGCATGAAGACTTTTGCCGAAACGCTCGCCTACGCGTCGAAAAAGGGAATGTACGTCATGACCGACGCCAAGCGCAATGACATCGGCGCGACCGCGGAATGCTACGCCAAGGCGTATCTGGGAAAGACTTTCGTAAACGGCGCGTCCGAAACGGCGTTCGATTCGGATTTTCTGACCGTCAACGGCTATCTCGGTTCCGACGGCATCGTTCCCTTTCTCAAATGGATGAAAGAGTGCGACAAAGGGATCTTCGTTCTCGTAAAGACTTCCAATCCTTCGAGCGGCGAATTGCAGGATATGCGGCTTTCGGACGGAAAAACGGTGTACGAATATATGGGGCAGTGGGTCGAGGCATGGGGCAAAAATTGCCGCGGCAAGTACGGCTATTCAGACGTCGGTGCGGTCGTGGGTGCTACGCATCCCGCGCAGGCGGAGATCTTGCGAAAACAAATGCCGCATACCTTTTTCCTGATCCCCGGTTACGGTGCGCAAGGGGGCACCGCGCGCGATCTGAAAGTGTGTTTCGATGCCGACGGAATGGGCGGCATCGTCAATTCTTCCCGCGGTATCCTCTGTGCGTATCGTCAGGAAAAGTATAACGGGAAGAGTTATTCCGAAGCGGCGCGGCTTGCGAGTATCGACATGAAAAACGACTTAAACCAAGCGATAAAGGGTTAAAATCGGGTTTTACAAAGTACTATGTCACACATAAACCGATGAATTGAAGGGAAATTAGCATGAAGGAACTCATTGTAAAAGTTTTGGAGAACGCGCCGCTTGCGGACGGGATCTATAAATTGAAGTTTTCGCTGCCCGAAAAAATGTGCTGTCTGCGCTGTGGAAAATTCGTCAATATTTCTGTGGGCGACAGCGCGCATTTGCTGCGCAGACCGCTTGCGATCTGCGAATACGACGAGAAGAGCGTGACTGTCTGTTACCAACTGAAAGGCAGCGGAACGAAGTCGCTCTCGAAAGTAAGGGCGGGCGAATCGCTTTCGTGCGTTCTGCCCCTCGGCAACGGGTTCACGCTCGAAGAAAACGAAAAGCGCATCGCTCTCGTCGGCGGCGGCGTGGGCGTATTCCCCATGATTTCCGTCCTTCGGGAATTTGAAAATTCCGACAAGCGCTTTTATTCTTATATGGGATTTCGCAATCGCGGCGCGGTCTGCATGGAAGAAACTTTCCGTGCATTGTCCGAAAAGTCCGAGATCGTCACGGACGACGGAAGTTACCAAAAGCGCGGCAACGCCGTTTCCGCTTTTTTTGACGATATCGGTAATGCAAAGCCCGATGTCATTTTATCCTGCGGCCCTGCGCCCATGCTGCGCGCGCTGAAAGCGGGGCTTTCGGAGCGCGGCTTGAAAATTCCCTGCTATGTTTCGCTGGAAGAGCGCATGGGATGCGGCATCGGCGCCTGCCTCGTTTGCGTATGCAAAAAGACGGGCGGCGCGGCAAACGCGCGCGTATGTAAGGACGGGCCTGTATTCGAGATCGGGGAGGTGGAGATCTGATGGCGGATCTGAAAGTCAATTTATGCGGCGTGGAATTTAAAAATCCCGTCATCGCCGCTTCGGGCACGTTCGGTTTCGGGAAAGAGTTCGACGCGCTGTACGATATCGGCGTGTTGGGCGGGATCAGCACCAAGGGACTGACGCTGGAAAAGCGGCTCGGCAACGCGGTACCGCGCATCGCTGAAGGAAGGAGCGTCATCTTAAATGCGGTCGGCTTGCAAAATCCGGGGCTGGACGCGTTTCTTGCCGAAGATCTGGATTTCTTGAAGAGTAAAAACACGGTAATCATCGCCAACGTGGCGGGTAAGACCGTCGAGGACTACGAAGAGATCTGCGCCCGTCTGGACGGAAAAGTCGATATGATAGAACTGAACATTTCCTGCCCCAACGTAAAATGCGGGGGGATGGCATTCGGTATCCGCCCCGAGAGCGTGTATACCGTCACGGCGGCGAGCAAAAAGAATCTGAAAAAGACGCCGCTGATCGTCAAACTTTCCCCCAACGTGGAAAGCATCGCCGCGAACGCCGCGGCGGCCGAAAAGGGCGGGGCGGACTGCGTTTCGCTCATCAATACGCTCACGGGCATGGCGATCGATCTGGAACGCCGCAGGCCGCTGCTCGCCAACAACACGGGCGGCGTTTCGGGCGCGGGGATCAAGCCGATCGCTCTTCGCATGGTGTACGAGGTTTCTAAGGCGGTTTCCGTTCCGATCATCGGCATGGGCGGGATCGTCAGCGCGGAGGACGCCCTCGAATTTATCGTGGCGGGCGCGAGCGCGGTACAGGTGGGTACGGCGAATTTTACCGACACGCTCGCCATGCCTAAGATCATCGAAGGCATGAACGCCTGGCTGGACGCGCACGGAATCGCGGGCGTGCAAGAACTTTGCGGCACGCTGAAAATGAACGGATGAGAAAACCCCTGCGGAATTTCCGCAGGGGTTATTTACAACAGTTCTTCCAACGTCAGAAAGGCGTAATCTCTTTCTTTGTAATAATCGATGATCATGGGCAGTGCGGCGACCGTGCTCTTATAGTTCACGCCGTCGTGCATCAAAAGTACGATCAAATCTCTATCGCAACCCGTTTCGACCGCGCCGTGGAACAGCGTGGCGGGCGCGGCGGTGCGCCGAAATGCGTCGCCCGTTTCCGCGTTCCAATCGAAAAACCTTAGCCCGCATTTTTCGGGCACCTTTTTCAATGCTTCGGAAACGGTGGAGGAGCCGCCCGGAAAACGATAGGTCTTGACCTCGTAATCGGGCAGAACTTCGGCGATGGATTTTTTGCATTCCAGAATGTCCTTTTCGAGCGATTCCGCCGAGGCGTATATCGATCGGTAATCGTGCGTTTGGGTATGAATGCCGATCGCGTTTCCGCTCTCGGCAATGCTTTTCAAAATTTCTTTGCGGGTGGAGATCTGCCTTCCCACGACAAAGAAGGTAGCGCATACGCCTTTTTCTTTGAGTACTGATAAAACTTTCGGTGTGGTGGAGTCGGTCGGGCCGTCGTCGAACGTGAGGTAAACGGCCTTTTGCGTCGTCACATCCGCCGTCGTCGCGCAGCACGGAAAGGGCAGGCACAGGCATAAACAGAACAGAACGTTTAAAACGCGTGGTAAAAAGTTTTTCATATCAACAGTTTCGGCATTTTTTCAAAAAGGATAACAGATTTTAAAAATAAATTTTTATAATAGAGAAATCGGACGAAAATCCCGCAAAAAAAATTGCAAAAAAATTCTTGACATTTCCGAAACGGCGTGGTATGATGTAGAAAAATAAACCGATGAGGTAAAGTAGTAATACGCTGTTACAAACTTTTCAGAGAGCCTTTGGCGGTGGGATAAAGGCAGTTTGATGCGATATGAATGGATTACCGAGGGCGGATGCGAACGAACGGTTCAAGTAGTGTCCGACGTGGCTTTCACGTTACAGAAAGAGGGTATGACAGTACCTGTTCGGAGGCTGCGCCGAAAAGCGCGGTGAAATTGGGTGGCAACACGGTTTATTCGTCCCAAGCGAATTTGACCGTGTTTATTTTTACCTTTTTTTCGGAACGGGGCAAAAAAATAATGAAAAAGGAGAACAAAACCATGAAAAACACCAACATCCCTTACAAGATCTATCTGTCCGAAAACGAGATGCCCAAACAATGGTACAACGTAAAGGCGTTTATGAAAAATCCACATCCGCCTTTTTTGAATCCCGCGACGCTGCAGCCGTGTACCAAAGACGATTTGCGTCCCGTATTCTGCGACGACTGTATCGACCAGGAACTCAACGATACCGACGCTTACATCGATATTCCCGAAGATATTCGGAGTTTTTACAAAACTTTCCGTCCCTCGCCGCTGGTCCGCGCGTATTTTCTGGAAAAGATCCTCGATACGCCCGCCGAGATCTATTATAAGTTCGAAGGCAACAACACTTCCGGCTCGCACAAACTTAACTCCGCGGCGGCGCAGGCGTATTACGCGAAAAAACAGGGGTTAAAGTCCATCACGACCGAAACGGGCGCAGGCCAGTGGGGCACGGCGCTCTCGATGGCGGCGGCATTCTACGGCATCGATCTGACCGTGTATATGGTCAAAGTTTCCAGCGAACAGAAACCTTACCGCAAGGAAGTCATCCGCACCTACGGGGCGAACGTCATTCCTTCTCCCTCCGATACCACCGAGGCGGGCCGTAAAATTCTGGCGGAGCATCCCGGCACGGGCGGCTCGCTCGGCTGCGCCATCAGCGAGGCGGTGGAACAGGCGGTCAAGTCCGATTCCTGCCGCTACGTTCTCGGCAGCGTGCTCGATCACGTGCTTTTGCATCAGTCCGTCATCGGTCTGGAAAGTAAGATCGCTCTGGATAAATACGGAGTGCGGCCCGACACGATCATCGGCTGCATCGGAGGCGGCTCCAACTTCGGCGGACTGGTCGCGCCGTTTATGGGCGATAAACTGCAGGGGAAAAATGAGATCGATTTTATCGGCGTGGAACCTGCCAGCTGTCCTTCGCTCACGCGCGGAAAATTCGTCTACGACTTCTGCGACAGCGCCAGGACGACGCCGCTCGCAAAAATGTACACGCTCGGCTGCGGTTTCATGCCCTCGCCCAATCATGCGGGCGGACTGCGCTATCACGGTATGAGCCCCATCGTTTCCCAACTCTATCACGACGGTTATATGCGCGCCGTGTCCGTCAGGCAGAGCGAGGTGTTCGACGCGGCGGTCATGTTCGCCAAGTGCGAGGGGATCCTTCCCGCGCCCGAATCCAGCCACGCCATCCGCGTCGCCATCGACGAGGCGCTGGAATGCAAAAAGACGGGTAAAAAGAAGACGATCCTCTTCGGGCTCACGGGCACGGGCTACTTCGATCTTGCGGCTTATAAGCAGTACAACGATAAGACGATGACCGACACGATTCCTACGGACGAAGACTTGGCGCAGGGCTTTGCGACCATTCCCGATATTCCGCAGAATCGGGCGTAAAAATGCCGCTTTACCGTTTACAAAGCGGAAACGAAATGCTATAATAGAACGGAGAACGTTGAACTGTTCTCCGTTTTTCAGCAGGAGGGAGAATTTATGATCACGAGCGAAGCGTTTGGCAAAACGGCGGACGGGAGAGAAGTGCGCGCGTATGTTTTGCGCGACGGCGCAAACAGCGCGACCGTTCTGAATTACGGCGGTATCGTACAGAAACTGCTCGTTCAGGGGCGGGAGAACAAGACGTACAATGTCGTTCTGGGTTATGGCAGTCCGTCGGAATACGACGCGAACGGCGGCTATCTCGGCGCGTTCATCGGCCGCGTGGGCAACCGTATCGGCAAAGGGAAATTCACGCTCGACGGCAGGGAATATCGGTTGAACTGCAATGACGGAAAGAATCATCTGCACGGCGGGCACAAGGGATTCAACACGAAAATATTCGACGCCGAAACGGAAGGCGGCGTACTCGTGCTGTCGGGAACGAGCGCGGACGGCGAGGAGAATTACCCCGGAAATCTCCGCATGGAAGTGCGCTATTCCTTTGTAGGCGGCGAACTGAAAATCGAATATACAGCGGTTTCCGATCGGAAAACGCTGATCAATCTTACCAATCACACGTATTTCAATCTGGACGGCGAAGGCTCGGGCGATATTCTCGGGCATACTCTGTATATCGACGCCGACCGCGTGACGACCGCCGATCGGGAACTGATCCCGCACGGCGAATTCCGCGACGTGGAGGGTACGCCTTTCGATTTCCGCAAACCCAAAAAAGTGGGGAAAGACATCGGCTGTACCGACGACTGCGACATTGCCAACGGCGGCGGCTACGATATCAACTACGTGCTGAACAGGCGCGGCGAATATCGCAAAGTCGCGGAAATTGCGGGTGCGGAAAGCGGCGTCGCGATGGAGGTCTGCACGGATCTTCCTGGACTGCAATTCTATTCGGGAAATATGCTCGATACGGAAAAATATAAAAAGAGAACGGGTTTCTGTCTGGAAACGCAGTTTCTTCCCAACGCGGTCAACTGCCCTTCGTATGCCGCGCTCGGCAGTCCCGTCTACGATAAAGACCAAATCTATCATTCGGTCACGGCTTACAAATTTACTGTTCGGTAAAAGGCGGTTTCTATGAAAATACTCATCGCGTCGGATATTCACGGCTCGGAATTTTATTTACAAAAGTTGTTGCAAAGATTTGCCGAAGAAGGGGCAGAGCAGATGATACTTCTGGGCGATATCTATAATCACGGGCCGCGCAACCCACTGCCCGAAGGCTACCGCCCGCTCGGCGTGGCTGCTCTTTTGAATCCGCTCGCCGACCGCCTGACGGTCGTCAAAGGAAATTGCGACAGCGACGTGGATACGCTCATCTCCGATTTCGAGTTTGTGCCCGAAGCGCAGATCTATGCCGACGGCAAAAAGATATTTTTGCAGCACGGCGACAAATTCGATTTCGATCGGCTTCCGAAAAACTGCGGCGATGCGTTTGTGTTCGGCCATATCCATACGGGATTTATCCGCCGCAAGGGCGGCGTGCTGGTCGCGAACGCGGGCTCCGTATCTCTTCCCAAAAACGATACGCCGCGCTCGTATCTGATTTTGGAAAAGGGCGAACTTTCGCTCAAAGATTTCGACGGGAACGTGCTCGCGCGCGAACGGATATAATTGAAACGAAAGTCGGATATAAGTAAATCGAAACACGCGAAGGACGCCGTTGCTTGACAAAATTTGCCTTTCGGTGGTATATTGATGCAGGAAATAAACCGATCAAAAGGAGTTGTTTTATGGAAAAAATCAAAGTGGGCATCGTCGGGTACGGTAATCTGGGCAAGGGTGTGCAGTACGCGCTTTCCCAAAGCGAAGATATGGAAGCGGTGGCGGTATTCACCCGCCGCGATCCGAAGAGCGTGCGTACCGTCCTTCCCGTTGCAGTGGATGCCGTTGAAAATATACAAAATTACGTCGGTAAGATCGACGTCATGATCCTGTGCGGCGGCAGCGCTACCGATCTGCCCGTACAGTCTGTGGAAACCATCCGCGATTTCAATACGGTGGACAGTTTCGACACGCACGCCAAAGTGCCGCAGTATTTCGAGGCGCTCGACGAGGCGGGAAAACGTTCGGGCAAACTGGGCGCCATGAGTATCGGCTGGGATCCGGGCTTGTTTTCGCTCGCCCGCATTTATTTCGGTTCGGTCGCGCCCGATGGCAACACCTATACCTTTTGGGGCAAGGGGGTCAGCCAGGGACACAGCGACGCGATCCGCCGCATCGAGGGCGTGAAAGACGCCAAACAGTACACCGTGCCCGTGGAAAGCGCGCTCGCAAAAGTGCGCGGCTGCGAAAATCCCGTCTTTACGCCGCGGCAGATGCATACGCGCGTATGCTACGTGGTCGCCGAAGATGGCGCGGATCTTGCACGTATCGAGCAAGAGATCAAGACCATGCCCAACTATTTTGCCGATTACGATACGGAAGTGCATTTTGTTTCTCAGGCCGAGTTGAACGAAAAGCACGGAGGTATGCCTCATGGCGGGTTTGTACTCCGTTCCTGTAAATCCGCGAACGACAACGATTTTCTTTTGGAACTTTCTCTGAAACTGGAGAGCAATCCCGAGTTTACGTCGGGTGTGTTGGTCGCCTATGCGCGGGCGGTCGCGCGCATGAACCGCGAAGGGATTTCGGGCGCCGTCACCGCGTTCGATATAGCGCCCAAATATTTAAGCCCGTTGCCGTTTGACGAACAACGTAAAAAACTGCTTTAAAACCTGAGCGCCTCGATTTTTCGGGGCTCTTTTTATAAGGAAAATTCCCGAAAAAACTTCGGTGATTTCCTTGACAAAGAAGGGGCTTTGTATTATACTTTATATAGATAAAAAAATAAATGCGCACACAAGATGTAGTGTATAAAACGAATTTTTCCGCAACTGGTGGGTTTAGCAGGTCACTGCGTGGGAGCGGAAAAAATTTTTGTCGACCACCTGGGCAGTATCGATAGATCTGCGCGGGTTTTTTTATCCCAAAATTCATCCCAAAGAAGGAGCGTGCCATGCAAAAAGAGTTTCAACACGGAAAGTACGAAGAGGAGATCAATGTAAGGGATTTTATTCAGACGAATTATACGCCTTATACGGGCGACGCGGCGTTTTTGGCAAAACCCACCGCGCGCACGAATCAAATGATGGAAAAAGTCAACGCGCTTTTGAAAGCGGAAAGCGAGAAAGGCGGCGTGCTCGACGTAGATACCGAAAGGGTATCTTCGCTTTTATCCTATCCCGCGGGCTATATCGACCGCGAAAACGAACTGATCGTCGGTTTGCAGACGGACGAACCCTTAAAGCGCGGAGTCAATCCCTTCGGCGGGATCCGCATGGCGCGGCAGGCGTGTGAAGCGTACGGCTACAAATTGTCCGACCTCATCGAAACGGAATTCAAATACAAGACCACGCATAACGACGGCGTCTTTCACGTCTATACCGACGAAATGCGCGCCGCCCGCCACGCGGGGCTAATCACGGGACTTCCCGATGCGTACGGCCGCGGGCGCATTATCGGGGATTACAGGCGCGTCGCTCTCTACGGTGTGGATAAACTCATCGAGGAAAAGGAAAAAGACCGGAAACTGTACGGCAAAAAGTTGATGGATGAGAACAATATCCGCGCTTTGGAGGAACTTTACAAACAAATCGAATTTCTCGGTCAGTTGAAAAAAATGGCAAGTCTGTACGGCTTCGATATTTCCCGTCCCGCGCAAAATGCGAAAGAGGCGATCCAATGGACGTATTTCGGCTATCTCGCCGCCATCAAGGAGCAGAACGGCGCGGCGATGAGCCTGGGGCGCGTGAGCACTTTCTTCGATATTTATATCGAGCGCGACATCGCCGCGGGGATTCTGGACGAAGAGGGGGCGCAGGAGATCATCGACGATTTCGTCATCAAACTGCGCATTACGCGGCAACTGCGTACGCCCGAATACAACGATCTGTTCGGCGGCGATCCCACCTGGACGACGGAGAGCGTGGGCGGCATGGGGGAAGACGGCAGGACGCTCGTCACGAAAACTTCTTTCAGGATCCTCAACACGCTGTATACGCTGGGCGCCGCGCCCGAACCCAATCTCACGGTGCTCTGGTCGGAAAACCTGCCGCAGCCTTTTAAAAATTTCTGCGCCAAAGTTTCCATCGACACCGATTCCATTCAGTATGAAAACGACGACGTGATGCGCCCGCTCTACGGCGACGATTACGGCATCGCCTGCTGCGTATCCGCTATGAAGATCGGGAAACAGATGCAGTTTTTCGGCGCGCGCGTCAACCTCGCTAAACTTTTGCTTTTGACGCTCAACGGCGGCCGCGACGAGAAGACGGGCAAACAGATCGCGCCCGCGGGCGAACGATTCGAGGGCCCGCTCGATTATGAAAAAGTGTGGAAAGCATTCCGTACATACGAGAGTTGGATGTGCGATCTGTACGTAAATATTCTGAACGTCATTCACTATATGCACGACAAGTACGCCTATGAAAAAATTCAGATGGCGCTGCACGATACCGAAGTGGAGCGTTTTCTTGCCTGCGGCGTGGCGGGACTTTCGGTCATCACGGATTCGCTTTCCGCCATCAAATACGCGAAAGTGACGCCTGTGTACAACGACGAGGGATTGATCTACGACTTTAAGATCGAGGGTGAATTCCCCAAATACGGCAATGACGACGATGCGGTGGACGATATTGCGGTGGAAATTCTGAAAAGTTTTTCCTCGCAACTCAAAAAGACGCCCGCTTACCGCAATGCTCTGCACACGCTTTCCGTGTTGACTATCACTTCCAACGTGGTCTACGGCAAAAAGACGGGGGCGACGCCCGACGGAAGAGCGGCCGACGAACCTTTCGCGCCCGGTGCGAATCCCATGCATAACCGCGATCTGAGCGGCGCGCTGGCGTCTTTGAATTCGGTCGCGAAACTGCCTTACGAAACGTGCCGCGACGGTATTTCCAATACTTTTTCCATCGTGCCTTCCGCGCTCGGCAAAAACCGCGAGGAGCGCGCGGAGAATTTGTGTGATCTGCTGGACGGATATTTCGGGCAGGGGGCGCACCATCTCAACGTAAATGTGTTCGACCGCGCGAAACTTGTGGCTGCCATGGAGCATCCCGAACTGTATCCCAACGTCACCATCCGCGTTTCGGGGTATGCGGTCAATTTCCACAAACTGTCCAAAGCGCACCAGTTGGAAGTTTTAAAACGTACGTATCATGAAAGAGTATAAAAACGCCCCGTCCGAGCAAAACTCGGGCGGGGAATTCGGTTATATCGATTCAATTTACAGCGGCTCGGGCGTGGACGGCAAGGGACTTCGCGTGGTCGTATTCTTTTCCGGCTGTAATCTTCGCTGTCCGTTCTGCCATAATCCCGAAACGCTTTTCGGGCAGGGAACGCGCACGGGCGTGTCAGCGCTCGTGCAGAAGATACTCCGCTATAAACCGTATCTGAAACGGGGCGGCGTTACTTTATCGGGGGGAGAGCCTTTCCTGCAAAAAGATTTTGCGATTGCCGTCATACGGGCGCTCGCGGAACACGGCGTTCCCGTATGTATCGAAACCAACGGTCAGATCGCCGATGCGGAATTGATCGCGGCTGCGGAATATATCATCTGCGACGTCAAAAATCAGGAGAATGCAGACCTTTCCGCTTATGACGCTTTTCTTTCCGTCTGCGATGCGTTGGGGGCGAGGGTAGAGTTGACTAATGTTTTAGTCCCTTCGAAAAACGATTCCGAAGCCGCGCTCTTTGCTCTTCAAAAATTATACCGTTCCCATCGCGTCAGCGAGGGGATTCGCTTTCTGCCTTTTCGGAAATTGTGTCTGGAAAAGTATGAAAAAATAAAAATGCAATTTCCTTATTTCGATGTGAATGAGGCGGAAGAAGAGGATATTTTGTATGCGGAAAAGTACATTTCAGGCATTTAAACAGTACTATGTGTGACATAATTCGCGATTGGTCGTTATTTGTTTATACCGTTAAATACTTGACATAAACTCTAAAACGTGTTATACTGAGATCAATCAAATTGAGAAAACAAACGCGTAAATATGGGGCGCGATTTGATTTTGATAAAACGGCGACAGTGTTTTCACTGCCGCCGTTTTGTAATGTTTAATTCTTTTTCAGATATTGGATCGCCTGCGTGCCTGCAAGCATTCCGTCGTATACCGCTTTGGCGATCTGCTGTAAGCCTTTCACGCAGTCGCCCGCCGCGTATACGCCGGGGATGTTGGTGGCGCGCTTGTCGTCGGTCACGATCTTGTTGCCGTCGATCTCCAGGCCCAGTTTCTTGGCAAGTTCGAAAGCGCCCGCCGAGCCGCACGCGACAAACACGCCGTCGTACTTTTCGCGCGTGCCGTCTTCGAACACGACTTCTTCGAGTTTTTCGCCCCCTTCGAACGATTTGATCTTTTTATCGGTAAAGGGGAGGGAGTCGAACGAGGGCTGTTCGCCGTCGGTGAGAATGGTCACGTCGTCGATGATATTTTTCAGAACGCCGTATTCGCTCTTGGCGTATCCCGCGTTGCCGATGACGCCCACCTTTTTTTTGCGGAAGAAAAACCCGTCGCAGATTGCGCAGTAACTCACGCCGCGGCCCTCGAATTTTTCAATGTTTTCGATGGGCGGCACGTTGCGCGAAGTGCCGCAGGCGAGTACGACGGCGTTCGCTTCCAGATCTTTCGAAAGCGTCTTGACGGCAAATCCGCTTTCCGCGAACTCGACGCCGACCACTTCGTCGGTCACGAACTGAACGCCCAGCGTCCGCGCCTGGTTTTCGCCGTCCTCCAACAGTTTTCGCGCGGAGATACCGCCGTCGAATCCGTAATAATTGTCTATCTTATCCGCCTTTTGCAGCGCGCCTCCGTCCTTGGCAACGATCGTCACGTCCAGGCCGCCTCTGACGGCGTATAGCGCCGCGGAAATGCCCGCGGGGCCCTTGCCTATGATTACCAGTTTTTTCATGTTATACCCCCGTTTTTGTGCGGCCGGCGCGATCGTCAGCCTTCTTTGAGAATACGGTAGCCTTTCTTGGGCTTGTGCCCTGAAGATTTGCCTTTATAGAGATAGGAGAGCGCGATGCCCGCGGCGATCGCCGCGATCGCGATGATCACGATATACGCCCACAAGGGGATGGGCACGCCCTTGACTTCTTCCCACATTTCGTTGACGGCGGCGTTAGTCTCGTCGTCGAAGTATTGCATGACGGCGCAGCGCTCGATCACCTCAACGGTAGGGTACTGCGCGGAGATCTGGCGGTCCAGGTCCTCTGCTTTTACAGAAATACTTTTATTTTCTCCGAAAAAGTAACTCAGATCGTAGGGGACCGTGTCCGCGCCTTCGGCGCCGTAATTTTCCTGTACCCATTCGAATACTTCGTCGCCCGCAATGGCGCTCGAATATCCGATGAAATTCATGTTGCATACGGCGTTTTCGGGGCGGGAAATAAAGTTGATGAACTTTTCCGCGAGTTCTCTGTTCGCGCCTTTGGGCATCACCCAGCCGTCGAACCAGATATTGCTGCATTCGGAGGGGATCGAGTAATTCAAAAATCGGTCGCCTTCTTCTCCTTCGTTCATTGCGGTGACCGCGTCGCCGCTCCATGCGAAATTGATGTTGATCTTGCCCGACGCCGCGTCCAGTTTGCCGCTGTCCACTTCGAATCCGTATAAATTATCTTTGAGTGCGATGAGTTGTTTTTTGACCGCGTCCAACGTGTCTTCGTCCGTGCGGTTCATGATCTCGGTAAGTTTCGCGTTATATTCTTCCGCGCCCATCTTCCCTGCGGCAAAATCTGCGGCAAGCGCGTCGAGTTCGTCTTTCGCAACGTAGGCGAGCCCCAGAAAATAGGAATCGCGCACGCTGTCCTTGATCGTGGACTGGTTGGCGTATTTGTCCATCCACAGCGCGCCCCAGGAAGAAACGTCCTCCTTGTCCACGTATTCGGGATTGTATACGAAGCCCATCGTGCCCCACATATATGCGGCGGCGTAATCCGACCAACCGTTTTTTTCGAACAGTTCCTGCAGATAGGGCGAAGCGTACGTGCGATACTCGCCGTTTTGAAACCCGTCGGAAAAAGGTTCGACCATGTCTTCCTTGATCATGCGCATGATCATGTAGTCGGAAGGGCACACGAGATCGTAGCCCGTGGCGTTGATCTTCAATTCGTTGTACATATTTTCGTTGGTGCCGAAAGTGGAGTATTCCACAACGACGCCGTACTCTTTTTCGAATGCGGAGATAAGATCTTTCAATCCGCTTTCCTCGTCGTCCTCGTCGGAAATGTAATCTTCCCAGTTGTACACTTTGAGTACTTCTTTTCCTTTTTTCGGGGAACACCCCGCAAAGCAGGCGACTGCGGCGAGCATCATAAAACAGAGAAAGAGACTGATAAACCGTTTTGCGATCATAGCCCTTTGCCCTCCTTTTTGCGGCTGGCGCGCAGGTTGATGACGAGCACGGCGGCGATCATTACGACGAAGATGAGCGCCGACAGCGCGCGCAGCGCGGGCGTGGAACTGTTGGTGCCGTTGCGCACTGCGTTATAGACGTAGGTGCTGATGGTGTCGAACGTCTTGGGCTTTGTGAACGCCGTCACGATATAATCGTCGAGCGAGAGGGTAATCGAGAGCATGAACCCCGAAAGGATGCCCGAAAAAATCTGCGGAATGACGATTTTGAACAGGGCGCGGCTGGGGGAGGCGCCGAGATCGAGCGCCGCCTCATACGTGTTCGGATCCATCTGTTTGAGTTTGGGCAGAACGGACAAAACCACGAAAGGAGTGCACAGCACCATGTGCCCGATGAGCAAAGAAAAATACGTGCGGTACAGCGCGATCATGGAAAAGAGGAGCGCGAGCGAAATGGCGGTCACGATCTCGGCGTTGATGACGGGGATCTGCGAAACGCCCTCGATGGGTTTTGAAACTTTCTTTTTGCTGTAAAAGATGCCGATGGCGCCCGCCGTACCGAGAACGGTTGCGAGCACTGCCGCCGCTAAGGCGAGCCATACGGTATTGAACAGTATGCCCATGATCTCGGCGTTTTTAAACAGTTGGCGGTATAAATCGAGCGAAAAGCCCGTCCATTGCCCGATGATCTTCGAGGCGGTGAAACTGTACACGACCAAAAGAAGGATAGGGGCGTAAATGAATACGAGCACCAGCGCGCAGAACGCGACGGAAAGAATTTTCTTTACCATAAATGGGCCCCCCTCGCGTCTTTCTGTCCGTTGGAGCGGAACCCGCCCGTCAGCGCCATGGTGATGAATATGAGTATGAGCAAAATAATGGAGATCATCGAGCCCATATGCCAGTTGTTATAAGTGGTGAAGTATTCGTCGATGAGTTTTCCCAGAATGGTGATATTGAAATTGCTGAGTGTGTCGCTGATGACGTAGTTGGTCATGCTCGGCATAAAGACCATGGTGATGCCGCTGATGACGCCGGGCATGGAGAGGGGAAAGGTCACTTTCGTGAACACGGTAAAGGCGTTTCCGCCCAGATCGGACGCCGCCTCCATCAGGCTGGTATCGAGTTTTTCCAGCGTCGTGTACAGGGGCAGGATCATAAAGGGCAGAAAGTCGTAGACCATGCCGATGATCGTATTCAGATAATTTTGCGTACCCAGAAGTCCCACCCAATCCAGAAGTTCGCGCAGCGCCGTGATGCGGAGCACGAAATTGATCCACATGGGCAGAATGAACAGCATCAAAAGCACGTTTTTGCGCTTGAACTTGCTGCGTGCCAGAAGGTAGGCGACGGGATAGGCGATGACGAGGCAGAACGCCGTCGTGATGATGGCGATGGTAAAACTCATCAGAAGCGTGCTCAGTTTTGCCGTACTCGTGAAAAAGTTCAGAAAATTTTCAAACGTGAACCGCCCGTCCGTGCCCGTAAAGGCGTAAAACAGAATGAGCAGCATGGGCACGATGACGAAAAGCGCGAGAAACACTGCGTAGGGAATGCACAGTTGTTTTCTGGAAAATTGTATCTTTGTCATTTAACTGCCGCCTCCTCTTTGAGTTTCAAACGGATCTTTTCGGGCGGGATCTTCACGCTCACGTAGTCGTTTTCGTTCCAGAGATCTTCGGTATCGAACACGTAGTCTTCCTCGTTCTCCTCGGTGCGCACGATCAACTGATAGTGGTCGCCCTTATAGATGATGGAAACGATGTGCCCGCGCGCGCCGCCTTCGTCCGCATTGTCGCTGATCTCGATATCGCCAAGCCCCACTTCGACGGTCACGTCCACGTCGGTCAGATCCAGTTTTTCGCCCGCGGCGGTCACGAGGTAGCCTTCCTCGTCCATATGCGACGCGGGATACAACTGCGTGAGGTCGCAGTCGAATTCGCCGTCGCCGAACACGACCGTGTTTTTCTTGGTGATGTAGCCGTCGTATTTATTGGAAGAAAACTCCTTCTTCATGATGTGAATGTCGTCGGGCGCGATATTCATGCCGATGATTTCGCCCACGGTACGGCTCTCGGTGCTCTGGATGATGAGTTCGGTCTTTCCCACTTTTACCGTGATCTCGTAGTGCACGCCCTTGAATACGACGCCGATTACTTTTCCCTGGATCATGCCGTTCTCGGGATCGGTCATGCGGATATCTTCGGGGCGCACGACCACGTCTACTTTTTCATTGCGGGCGAAGTCGTCCACGCACGCGAAATTACGGTTGCAGAAACGCACCGTAAGGTTTTGCACCATGGTGCCGCTCAGAATGTTGCTGTCGCCGATAAAGTCCGCGACGAAGGCGTTGGCGGGCTCGTTGTAAATGTCGGTGGGGGTGCCGATCTGTTGGATGCAGCCGTCCTTCATGACGACGATGGTGTCGCTCATGGTGAGCGCCTCCTCCTGGTCGTGCGTCACGTAGATGAAGGTGATGCCCAGTTTTTTATGCATGGCTTTCAGCTCGATCTGCATTTCCTTGCGCATTTTCAAGTCGAGCGCGCCGAGCGGCTCGTCCAACAGCAAAATCTCGGGCTCGTTGACGATGGCGCGGGCGATCGCCACGCGCTGCTGCTGCCCGCCCGACAGGGTGGATACGCTGCGCTTTTCGAACCCTTCGAGGTCTACGACCGCAAGCGCGTTTTTCACCTTTTCATCGATCTCTTTGCGGGTGAGTTTCTGCAATTTCGTATAACTTTCGCCCGCATCGTTCACGTAGGTGACGGGCGTTTTTTTCAGTTTCAGCCCGAACGCGATATTGTCATAAATATTATAATGAGGAAAGAGCGCGTATCGCTGGAATACGGTATTGACGGGCCGCTTGTTGGGGGGGAGATCGGTGATGTCCTTTCCGTTCAAGAGGATCTTTCCCGAAGAGGGGAGATCGAAGCCCGCGATCATGCGCAGCGTCGTGGTTTTGCCGCAGCCCGACGGGCCTAAAAAAGTGATGAATTCTCCCTTTCGCACGTACAGGCTGACGTTATCCACGGCCACCGTTTCCGAAAACACCTTGGAAACGTTCACGATCTCGATGATCTTTTCGTCTTTGCTCAATTTTTTCATATCCTTATCCTGCCGTATTTTATTGACTTATTATATAGTAAAAGAGGGAAAAAAACAATTACTTTTTCCCTCTTTTGCGCAGATTTGAAAAATTTTTACATAACGAAAAGGCATAGCCTTCCGACTACGCCTTCTGACAATCTTTTTTGAACGTTTACGCCTTCGCTTTCAAAGCGTTGAGGTTCTTTGCCAAAGCGGATTTTTTGTTCGCCGCGTTGTTCTTATGCAGGATTCCCTTGGAAACGGCGGAATCGATCACCGAAACGGTTTCGGGCAGCAATTTTTCGGCTGCGGCAACGTCGCCGCTTGCCAGCGCGTCGTTATATTTGCGAATCGCGGTCTTGACCGTGGATTTGACCATCCTGTTCTCCAAATTTTTCTTTTCGTTGACGACCACGCGTTTTTTAGCAGATTTAATGTTAGGCACTTTTTTTCTCCTTTCAATAAAGATCGATAAATTCTTTAGCTATTTTATCATAAAAAAAAACGCTTGTAAACTGTTTTTGCTTGAAAAACAGGAATTATTTGCGGCTTTTGCCAATATATTTTCAAGAGAACGAAGAGGAGGCGCGGCGATATGGAGCCTGGTTATATAGCGTTTTTCGACAGCGGCATCGGGGGGCTGACGCTCCTGAAAGAATGCGCGCAGCAACTCGCGGGGGAAAGTTTTCTCTACTTCGGCGACAACGCGAACGCGCCGTATGGCAATAAAAGTCCCGAAGAGATCGAACGGCTGACGCTTACGGCGTTCGGATATCTTTCGCGTTTTCCGCTCAAAGCGGCGGTGCTCGCCTGCAACACGGTCACGGCGGAATGCGCCGCCGCGCTGCGCGCGCGCTGTCCCTTTCCCGTTTTGGGCGTGGAGCCCGCGCTCAAACCCGCGGCAAAGGCGTGCAAGAACGTGTTGGTACTCGCCACCCGCGCCACGCTTTCGAGCAAAAAGTTCCGCGCGCTCGCCGAAAGCGTTTCCGGCGCCTGCCGCTTTACCTTTTACTGCCCGCGGGATCTGGCGGGCGAGATCGAAAACAACATTTTCGATCTTTCGAAGGTCGATCTTTCCCGCCATCTGCCGGAAGGGGAACAGCATTTCGACGGCGCAGTGCTCGGCTGCACGCACTATATTTTTCTGAAAGAGCAGATTGCAGCGCGCCTTAGATGCCCCGTTTTCGACGGAAATGCAGGGACGGCCGACCACTTATCGAAAATCCTCGGAAAAATCGGGCAAAAAGAGAAGAGTGGATACGGTGGTTTATCGATAAATGCGGTAAAACAGGAGGAATCTCTGTTCGACAAAATGGCAATAAATGGCGATTTTTGCCGTAAAAACGCGGTTTTTTTCGTCGGAAACGCCGCTTTTAAAAATAAAACCGTGTTTTTTGCCCGTTTATAATGCGAACATTTGTTCGTAAAACATAAATTTGCGTGTAAAAGGGGGATTCTTCCCCTTTTTTTATGAATTTTTTTGAAAAAAGTGAGCAAAGGTGGTTGACAGTGGTCAAAAGTGGTGGTATAATAAATTCATCAAACAGCGGGGGTACTCTGATGTATTCTTTCAACGGGCGCTTCAACCATCAGTTGGACGCGAAAAACCGAATAAGAATACCGGCGAAATTCAAAGCCGACCTCGGCACCGATTACAAATTCGCATTCGGTCCGAACAAGAGTATCTATGTAATGCCTTTTTCCGAGTATCGGAAGATTCTGGACAGTTTCGGCGACGTATCTTATTTCGACGATGAAATGCAGGAGGCGATCTCCGATTTCACCGCGATGGTGTACGACGTGACGGAGGACAACCAGGGCAGGGTGGTCATTCCGGGCGAACTCAAAGACTTTGCGGAAATCGACAAGGACATCGTCATCACTGGCGCGGCTTCTTTTCTTCGTATCGAGTCGCTCAAAAACTTTGAGGAGCGGAATAAGCACAAGGACGTCAAGAGCGTGTTTGCAAAACTCAAAGCCTTGAAGACGGACAACTGATATGCTGGAATTTGCGCATAAGCCCGTTATGCTCGAAGAATGCATGGCGGGGCTGGATATAAAGAGCGGCGGCGTTTATTTCGACGGCACGCTCGGCGGCGGCGGGCATTCCTATGAAATTCTCAGACGCAGCGCGCCCGACGGACGTTTGATCGCTACCGATCTGGACGACTTTGCGATCGCGGCGGCGGGGGAGAAACTCAAAGAATTCGGCAATCGTTTCCGCATTTTCAAGAGCAACTACAAAGATTACGAAAGAGTATTGGAAGAGGCAAACGTTTCCGAACTCGACGGAGTCCTTCTGGATTTCGGCGTTTCCAGTTTTCAGTTGGACGAAGAAACGCGCGGCTTTTCCTACATGAAGAAAAACGCGCCTCTCGATATGCGCATGGATCCCGAAGCGGCGCTCTCGGCAAGAGAGGTCGTAAACGGATATTCCGAACAGTCGTTGTATGAAATTCTGCGCGATTACGGCGAAGAAAAATTTGCGAAAAAGATCGCTTTCAATCTCGTAAAGGAAAGGGAGCGGGCGCCCGTGGAAACGGCGGGGCGGCTCGTAGAGATCGTCGAAAAGAGCATTCCCGCAAAATTCAAGCAGAACGGCCCGTGCGCGAGAAAAACTTTTCAGGCGATCCGCATCGAAGTCAACGGCGAGTTGGACAAGTTGTCCGAAACCGTCAAGGGGCTCGCGAGAAAATTGAAAAAGGGCGGCAGGATCTGCATCCTCACTTTCCATTCGTTAGAGGACCGCATCGTCAAGAACGCCTTCCGCGATCTGGAAACGGACTGCGTGTGCGATAAAAGTTTACCCGTCTGCGTTTGCGGAAAAAAACGCGAGATCGTTTCGATCGGCAGAAAGCCGCTCGTTGCGGGCGAAGAAGAACAGAAAAATAATTCGCGTTCCAAATGCGCAAAATTGCGCATAGCCGAACGGGTCTGAGAATATATATAAGGAGAAGGGACAAGATGGCAACGTTGTTTCCGACATTAGAAAGAGAAAATACACAGGAAAAATTCGAACAGGAAAGTTCTTTAAAAGCATACGGAAAATTGAGCGGAAGGGACGAGTCTGCCGCTTTGACGGAAGACGAAAAAGCCATGCGTTTCAACTCTCAGATCAGCGACAACTATCAGAAACTGATCAATCCCGAATATAAGAGAGAAGAAGAGGTCGTCGCGGAGAGCGCGGCCGAGGCGCCCGTATTCGAACCAATTTTCGAGCACCAGCGCGTGACCGAAGATCTGTTCCGCGCGGACTCCGTTTACAACGCTCCCAAGAGAAGTTTTGCCGAGATCCCCGCGGCTTCTTACGCCGAGCCGGTCTATGCGCCCGAAACGTACGCCGAGCCCGAGCAGAATACGTATGCTCCCGAACAGCAGGCGTTCGTGGCGGAAGCCGATCTCATGCCTACCGCCACTACAATTCAATATCAGAACAATCTTTACAGAGAGGAACAGCAGGAACGCGTCGAAAACAAAAAGTCCTATTCCATGACCGCGAAAGGCAAAGTTTTGATGCTCGTCTATTCGTTGGCAGTCATGGTCATCCTCGCGCTCATCATCATCAACACGAGCGTGTTGAAGACGTTGGACAGCGACGCGGCAGCCAAGCGCGAAGCGCTCAACGCCGCGATGACCGAGTACGCGCAGGTACAGGAAAAGATAGACGAACTCACTTCCGCTGATTCGATCATCCAGCGCGCCGAGGACGAATTCGGCATGGTCATGGGCGATTGAAAAACGTTGAAACGACAGCCTCCGACGAGTGTTCGCTTGTTGGAGGCTGATTTTTTTAATAAACCGAAGAGGTGACTGTTATCCGAAAGTACAATTCCGAATATTCCGCAACGATTTTACGAAAGAGGTTATTTGCCGTGTTTATGGCGATAGCCTTTCTTTTTTTGTTGATTTTTTCCCGATTTTTCTATATCCAGGTCATCTGGAGCGACGAATTGAAAAATCTTGCCTCCGATCAGTGGACGCGCGAGATCCCCGTCGTCGCCGAGCGCGGTTCCATCACCGACCGGAACGGCACGGTGCTCGCGGGCAACGTGACTTCTTACAGCGTGTTCGCCCGCCCCAACGCCGTATCCGACAAACCTTACGCGGCGGAAGTCCTTTCTTCCATCTTTTCTTTGGACAAAGACGCGTTCCTCACCAAACTCACCACCACGGCGGTTTCCGAACTGACGGTCGCCAAGCACGTGGATAAGAGTTTGGTGGAGGAACTGGAAAAATTCGATTTGGCGGGCGTATACTATGCCCGCGACAATACGCGCACTTATCCCTATGCCGATCTTTTATGCCAGGTGCTCGGCTTCACTTCGACGGACAATTCGGGATTGACGGGGTTGGAAAAATATTACGACAAATATCTCGCGGGCACTAGCGGCAAAGTGCTGTACGAAACCGACCTCGTGGGCAAGGAACTGGAAAAGGGGACCATGTATTACGTTCCCGCCACCGACGGGCTGAACGTCAAGACGACCATCGATTACGAGATACAGGCGATCGCGGAGAGCGCCATGGCGGACGCATTCGAAACCTATTCGCCCGCCTCCGCGCAGTGCATCGTGCTCGATCCCTCCACGTTCGAGGTGCTCGCAATGGTCAACTATCCGGGATACGACCTCAACGACGTGCCGAGAGATGACAACGATCTTTTGAACGCGCTTTCCAGAAATAATCTCGTCAGCGATATTTACGAGCCTGGCTCGACGTTCAAGATCGTGACCGCCGCGATCAACGTGGAAGAAAACCTGCGCGGCAATTCGAACGCTTTTTCCCTCAAACACGTGTTCAACAGCAGCCGCACCCGCACGGTAGACGGCACGACCATCAAGTGTTGGAGCAATCACGCCAACGGAAAGCATTCCAACCAGACGCTCGCGGAGGCACTCAACAACAGTTGCAACCCCTGTTTCGTGGATATCGCGCTCTCCATCGGCACGGAAACTTTTTACGATTATCTGGAAAAATTCAATTTCGGCAAGTCTACGGGACTGGATTTTTCGGGCGAAGCGCAGGGCATGCTTCTCACCGAGAGCGCGGTGCGCGACTGCGATCTGGCGCGTATCGGTTTCGGACAGACCATAGCGGTCAGCGCCTTGCAACTCGCCTGTGCGGGCGCGGCGGTCGTCAACGGCGGCTACTATTACCGGCCTTCGCTCGTCAAAGAAATTTCTTCCAAGGACAACAATATCCGCGAGGTGTTCTCGCCCGTGCTCAAAAACCGCACCGTCAGCGAAGAGGCGTCACGCATTACCGCGTCGCTTTTAGAAGGCGTGGTCGCAAAGGGGAGCGGAAACAAAGCGTATATCGAGGGCTACCGCGTGGGCGGCAAGACGGGTACCGCGCAGAAATACGAAAACGGCGTGATCGCGTCGGGCAAATACGTCTCTTCCTTTTTAGGATTTTTCCCCGCCGACGACCCGCAGTATCTCGCGCTCATCATCGTGGACGAACCGCAGGGCGCCTATTACGGCAGCGTGGTGGCGGCTCCCTATGCGAAGACGATTTTCCAAGGCATCATCGATGTAAAGGGGCTTGCCCCCTTCGAATAAAGGAGTTTGATTGTGTTACTGAACGATTTGCTGCAAAAAGTAGAGTATGAAAAGGTCATCCACGAAAGAAACGCCGAGATCGGCGGCCTGTCCGCGGACAGCAAACATATCATGGACGGTGATATGTTCATATGTTTTAAGGGAGGCGACAGCGACGGTCACGATTTTGCGGCGGAAGCGGTGGCGGCTGGCGCCGTCGCCGTCGTCTGCGAGCGCGAATGCGATCTGCCCGTCTGCCAGATCGTCGTGAAAAACGGGCGCAGGGCGATGAGCGAATTCGCCCGCGCTTTTTACGGCAATCCTGCGGCGAAAATGAAAATGATCGGCATTACGGGCACCAACGGAAAGACGACTACCGCGCATATGCTCGCCTCGATCTTGAACAAGGCGGGGAAAAACTGCGCGCTCATCGGCACGCTCGGCGTATTTTACGCTAACCGCGAGATCGCGCCCGCTCTCACCACGCCCGATCCCATCTTTTTGCACAAGACCTTTGCCGACATGGTCGAATGCGGCGTGGAATACGTGGTCATGGAAGTTTCGGCGCACGCCGTTTATTTCGATAAGATTGAAGGGATCCGTTTCGCCTGCTGTATCTTTACCAACTGCACGGAAGACCATCTGGATTTTTTCAAAGATATGGAGAGTTACGCCGCCGCCAAAAAGAGCCTGTTCACGCCCGAGCGCTGCAATCTGGCGATCGTCAATACCGACGATGCGGTGGGCGCCTCGCTCACGGGCGGCAAAGTGCGGACGTACGGCTATGCGCTGGAAAATCCCGCGGACGTGTTCGCGATCGACGTGCGCGAGAGCGTGCGCGGCAGCAGATTCGTGCTCAACCTGTTCGACGATCTGTACGAGATCGATCTGCATATGACGGGAAAACACAACGTCTACAACGCCATGGCGGCCGCCGCCTGCGCGAAATTATTGGGCGTCGGCACCGAAGAGATCGGCAAAGGGCTGGCGGCGCTCGACAAAGTGAACGGACGGCTGGAATACGTGACGGCTTACCGCGGCGCGGATATTTTCGTCGATTTTGCGCATACTCCCGACGGATTGGAAAAGTCGCTCTGCGCCCTCAAACCGCATTGCAAGGGGCGCCTCATATGCGTATTCGGCTGCGGCGGCAACCGCGACCGGCAAAAGCGTCCGATCATGGGCGCCGCGGCGGGTAAACTCGCCGATTTTACCGTGCTCACTTCCGACAATCCCCGTTACGAAGATCCTTTCGACATTATCGTGCAGATCGAAACGGGGCTCAGAGAACACAGTAAAAATTACGTCATCGTAGCCGACCGCGAAAAGGCGATCGACTACGGTATAAACATGCTCGCAAAGGGCGATATACTCTTTATCGCGGGAAAGGGCGGCGAAACGTACCAGGAGATCATGGGGGTGCGCCATATATACAGCGACGTTTCCGTGATCAGGTCCATTCTGCGGGAAAAAACTTCGGGCGGAGAAAAACGTGAGAACTGATTTTTTGATAATTCTGGCATCGGGGGCGGTATCGGCGGCGCTGTGCGCTGCCGTCATTCCGCTCCTGCGCAAGATCAAGGCGGGGCAGTACATTCTCGGCTACGTCAAGGAACACGAATCCAAGGGCGGTACGCCCACGATGGGCGGCGTGGCGTTCATGCTCGCCATCGCCCTCGTGAGCATTTTTTTCGGTATCTATGCGGACAAGCGGGCGGCGGTTTGTATCACGCTCGCGCTCGCCTATATGGTCGTGGGTTTTTTAGACGATTTCATCAAGGTGCGCTTTAAGCGCAACCTCGGACTGAAAGCCTATCAGAAGATCGTTTTCCAACTCGTCATCGCACTGATCGCGGGGTTTTTCTGCTATTTCAATAAACTTACGACGATCAATATTCCGTTTACGCATATTTCCGCCGATCTGGGCGTTTTCTTCATACCCGTCGCCGCGCTCGTATTCATCGCGGCGGTCAACAGCGTCAATCTGACCGACGGGTTGGACGGGCTCGCCGCAAGCACTTCCTTTTCCTATCTTCTGTGTTTCGGCGTTCTCCTCTTATTGCAGTCGGGCGGGGAGGAGATGCGCCTTCTGTGCCTTTGCGCCGCGGGCGCGCTGGGCGGGTATCTCGTCTTCAACACGAATAAAGCGTCCGTGTTCATGGGGGACACTGGTTCACTGAGTCTGGGCGGGCTGATCGCGGCGGTCAGCGTTTTTTCGGGAAATTTGTTGTATATCGCGATAATCGGCATAATGTTTGTCCTTTCGAGCATATCCGTCATCCTGCAAGTAATATACTATAAAAAGACCAAGCGCAGGATCTTTCTCATGGCGCCGCTGCATCACCATTTTCAGATGAAGGGGTATTCCGAAAGCAAGATCACTTTCGTCTATTCGGCGATCACCGCCGCGATGGGGCTCCTGTGCCTGTGTTTCGTATAAAATCCTTTGAGGGGTAAAATAAAATGTATTTCAAGACGCAAAAATTTTTGGTGGCGGGTATTTCCCGCAGCGGCGTGTCCGCGGCGGAATTCCTTTTGGCGCGGGGCGCTTCCGTATTCCTGTACGACGACGTGACGGGCGGCGCCGTGGAAAAGAGCGAGCGGGCCTTGGAACAGAAGGGCGCCCGTATCCTCGGGCCCGAAGATCTGTCCGCGGCGGTGCGCGACGCGGACGTGCTGGTATTGAGTCCCGGGATCCCGATCGACCACGAACTCGCCATCGCCTTTAAAAAAGCGGGCAAGCGGATCATCGGGGAGAGCGAACTGGGCTGTCTGTTCCTGCGCGCGCCGATGATCGCCGTGACGGGCACCAACGGAAAGACGACGACTGTGACCATGATCTCCGAGATCCTGAAAGCCGCGGGCGAAAAGGCGATCGCTTGCGGAAACATCGGACTGCCGCTCTGTTCGGTGGTGGAAGAATTGGGCTACGACGGGCTAGCCGTCGCGGAGATCTCTTCCTTTCAGTTGGAAACGCTCTCTTCCGTGCAGCCGCACGTCGCGGTCGTGACCAATATTTCCGAAGATCATCTGAACCGCCATTACAACATGGAGAATTACATATTCTTAAAACGCAAACTTCTGCGCAATATGCGTGAGAGCGAATTCGCGGTCCTGAATTTCGACGACGCGACGGTGCGCGGTTTTGCCGACAGCGCCAAGTGCAAAGTCAAATATTTTTCGTGCAACGAGCGGGTGGACGGCGCGTATCTTTTCGAGGGCGGACTGTACTTCGAAGGGGAAAAAGTAATGGAGGCTTCCGAACTTTCTTTAAGGGGCAGGCATAATCTGCAAAACGCGCTCGCCGCGGTGTGCGCCGCCCGCATCGCGGGCGTGGAGAGCCGTATCATCCGCGAAACGCTCGCCTCGCTCAAAGGGATCCGCCACCGCATCGAATTCGTTCGCGAAGTGAACGGGGTTACATACGTCAACGATTCCAAGGGCACCAACGTGGATGCGAGCGTCGTAGCCATCGACAGTATGCAGTCGGATACCGTACTTCTTTTGGGAGGGAAGGACAAGGGCTACGATTACGACAAACTGTTCGCGAAGATCCGCGACAGCCGCGTGGTGCACGCCGTTCTTTACGGAGAAAACCGTTTTAAACTTTTAAACGGCGCGGTCAAAAACAATTATTCGCAAATCACCCTCTGCGCCGATTTCGAGATCGCGGTGAAGATCGCGTCGATGACGGCAAAGCGCGGGCAGTGCGTGCTTTTAAGTCCCGCCAGCAGCAGTTTCGACCGCTTTTCCAACTACGAGGAACGCGGCGAAAAATTCGAGGAAATCGTAAAATCTTTGGAGAGTGAAAACGTTGACAACCAAATCTGCAACGCGTCCGCAAAAACTTGCGGGATCGAGGAGTAAACGCCTTTTGGGAAAAATGAGCGACGGGGATATTCTCATTCCCGTGCTCACCGTTCTTATCGCGGCGTTCGGCGTGCTCATGGTCTACTCCGCGAGCAGCTACACTGCGGAAGCGACTTACGGGGACGCCTTTTTCTTTGCCAAAAAACAACTTTTGGGCTTCGTTCTCGGCACGGTCGGCATGATCGCCGTCAGTTTTTTCCCGTATACGAAACTGCAAAAACTCAAATGGGCGGCGCTCGGCGTTTCCGTCGTGCTGCTTGCCGTCCTGTTCATTCCCGGCGTGGGTAAAGAAAATTACGGCGCGACGCGCTGGATCAATCTGGGGCCTTTGACCATTCAGCCCTCGGAGATCGCGAAATACGGTTTCGTCATTTTCGCGGCGTCGTATATGAGCGAAAAGCCCGAACGCATGAAGACGTTCGTCGGCATGCTGCCCGTGCTCGGCGCGGGCGGCGGCATCTGCCTGCTCGTCATTTTAGAGCCGAATATGTCCATCACCATGTGTATCGGGCTGTTGATGATCGCCATGCTGTTCTTAGGCGGCGCGAAATTCAAAAATTTTCTCTTCATTCTGATCCCCGCGCTGCTCGCCGTGCCCGTTCTCATCGCCATGGAGCCGTACCGCTTAAAGCGCCTGTACGCCTTTATCGACCCGTGGGCGTCGCCGCAGGGGGAAGGCTATCAACTCATTCAGTCGCTGTACGCGCTCGGGAACGGCGGATGGTTCGGCGTGGGGCTGTTTCATTCCCGCCAGAAATACCGCTTTCTGCCCTTTGCGGAATCGGATTTTATTCTCTCTGTCATCGGGGAGGAGTTCGGTTTCATCGGGGTCGTCATTCTCTTTGCCGTATCGGGGCTTCTCATTTACTGCGGCATACGGACGGCCGCCAGGAGCAAAGACTTGTTCGGCTTTCTGACCGCGTCGGGTATTACGCTCGTGTACGCGATACAGGTCGTCATCAACGCGCTCGTCGTTTCGGGCTCCATCCCGCCCACGGGACTGCCGCTCCCGCTCATCAGTTCGGGCAATACCGCGCTCATTTTTACCATGATGTCCATGGGGATTTTATTCAATATTTCCAAGCGAAAGGGGAAAGCGAGCCCCGATTAACTTTTTTTCGTTCATCGCCATATTATGAAGTAGAAAATACCCTTGGTGACAAGGTAATTTTGTACGTTAATACGGCTGTATGAAAAAGAAACGACGAAATGCGGCGGCACACGATACGGGGAAAACCGTAAGCCGCCGTTTCTTGTTCGTGGTTTTAACGAAAGGAGTTGATTATGGATAAATTTATTATAGAGGGCGGGAAAAGTCTGTACGGAAGCGTGGCGATACAGTCGGCTAAAAACGCAGTTCTTCCCTTACTTGCCGCGTCTATTTTAACCGATGAACAAGTGAAGATACATAAGTGCCCGCGCATCCGCGACGTGATGAACATGGTGCAGATCCTTAACGAACTCGGGTGCAAAACGACGTACGACGGAGAAGACCTCATCATCGACAGCGCCGACGCCGCCTGCCATGAAATTCCCTCCGCGCTCGCGAAAGAACTGCGCTCTTCCGTCTTTATGCTGGGTTCCGTCATATCCCGTTTTTCACGCGCGCGCATTGCTTACCCGGGCGGGTGCGATATCGGGTTGAGGCCCATCGACCTGCATTTAAAAGGTCTGAAACGCCTGGGGGTGCAGATAGACGAAGAGGGCGGCTACATAAATTGCTCGTGCGACAGGATCGTCGGCGCGGAAGTTTTGTTGGACTGTCCCAGCGTGGGGGCGACGGAAAACATTATTCTGGCGGCAGTCAAGGGCAAGGGCACCACGATCGTAAAGAACGCGGCGCGCGAACCCGAAATTTCCGACTTACAGAATTTTCTCAACGCGATGGGGGCGAAGGTGTACGGCTGCGGCACGCCCACGGTCGTCGTCGAGGGCGTTTCCAGGCTGCACGGAGCGGAATATACGCCCATTCCAGACCGCATTGAGGCGGGCACTTTTCTGATAGCGGCCGCCATGTGCGGCGGCGAGATCGAGGTGTGCAACGCGGATGCGGAGAATATCGCGTCGCTTCTGCATAAACTTCGCGAAATCAGTTGCAAAGTATGGGCAAAAGATGATAAAATATATATAAGGAGCAAGGATAAGCCTCTCTCTCCCAATCTCGTCGAGACGCAGCCTTATCCGGGGTTTCCCACAGATCTGCAAGCGCAGATGACGGCGCTTTCCTGCGTTGCCGAGGGATCCACGCTCATCGTGGAAAATCTCTTCGAAACGCGGTTCAAGCACGTGCCCGAACTCATCAAGATGGGGGCGGACATCACGGTACGCGGACGCAGCGCGTTGGTTCGCGGAGTGAACAATCTGCACGGAGCGGACGTGGTCGCAAGCGATCTTCGCGGCGGCGCGGCGCTCACGCTGGCGGGGCTTGCAGCGGAGGGAAATACCACCGTTACCGATTTAAGTTATATAGACCGCGGGTATTTCGGGTTTGAATACAAACTCAGAGATCTCGGGGCGAAGATCAAACGAATACATATCTGATTTCTGATTACATAAGAGGAGCCACGCATGCGCAGTAAAAAGTTAGTCATCGTCTACGCAGTCATCCTGTTTCTGATCGTTTTTCTCATTACGTTCAATTCGGTATGCGCCATCACGCAGATCGACGCGAGGTTCGACGTTTCCAGTGCGGACGCCAAGCAAAAAGCGGAAAAGATACAGGACGAACTGGACGGGTATCTCCGCAAAAATTTCCTGTTTTTCGATACCGATACCGTAAAGGAGATTTTCGAACGGAAAGAAAATTCGCATTTCAAGGTGCTTTCGGTGGAAAAGAGTTTCCCCAACAAGATCACCGTGAACGTGCGGGAAAAATACGAGTGCTACGCCTTTTACGATAAGACTCTTCAAAAATACGCCGTCACCGACGCGTCGGGCGAAGTGATCGTCCTGAAAGACGACGCTTCCAACAACCTCAGCGGCAACAACGTCGCGGTTTCGGGATTTACGTTACAGAACGCCGAGGCAGGGCAGACGCTTTCCGTTAAAGAGAGCGAGCAAAAAGCGTTTGCGGGCGTGAAAGCGGCGCTCGCCTATTTCGAAAAGACGTTCGGCGGCGTGCGGACGAATATCGTTTCCGTCTTGTATCAGGCGGAGCGGGACGGCATTTCCGTGTTCTCCACGCAGGAGGGCGTAGAGTTCTATTTTACCAATATCCAAAAGTTTACCGAAGAGATGTTTGCGGAAGTGTTTGAATTGTATTCCTCGCTTTCCGACGGCGAAAAGACGTACGGGCGCATCAACGCGGCGGTACAGGATAACGGAAAATTGAACGTTCAGTACATAACCAACGATATCCCCGCATAAAATTACCATTATTTTCCCCGAAAGAATTCTTTCGGGGAATGGTTTTTTTAACGCATTTTTATTGACAAACGCGCGCTTGTATTATATAATAGTGATTATATCAACCACACTTTCGCACATAGAAATACGGAGAGGAAAAATGAACCGCAGAAGCGTAGCCGTGCTGGACGTGGAATCGTCCGAAGTTACCGTCATCATCGGTGAGCGCGGGGTGAACAACACGTTCGTTTTCAAGGGCATGAAAACGGAAAAATACGACGGATTTGCCGATGCGGATTTTTTCGATTCGGAAAAACTCAGCCGCGCGGTTTCGGAGGCGCTCCGCTGCGTCGAACTCAGTTGCAACGACAAGATCAAAGAGATCTACGTCGGCGTTCCGGGCGAGTTTCTCAAAGTGGTCACCATGCGGCACATGACGAGTTTTCCCAAAAAACGCCGCATTTCTTTGCAGGACGTCAAGAATTTGTATCATGACGGTTTCACCTGCGGCGAAGCGGGGTATTCTCTCATCAAGCAGTCTAACGTATATTACGTTACGTCGGACAAGCGCCGCACCATCGACCCTGTCGGTATGGTCAGCGATTCGCTGGAAGGGTATCTGTCCTATTTTCTGTGCAGCGATTACTACAAGAATATTTTATCGAACATTCTCTATCAGTACGGCGTAAAAAAAGTTTCGTTTCTTCCCGCTTCTTTGGCGGAAGCAATGTATCTGATCCCCTCGGAAACGCGCGACGAATACGCCATTTTGCTGGATATCGGCTATATGTCGATGACTTTTTCCGTGGTATGCGGGAACGGCATCGTTTACCAGAGCGCCTGCTCCGTGGGCGGCGGCCATGTGACCGCGTGCATGATACGGGACGGGGAACTGGAAATTCCTTTCGACGTTGCGGAAGCACTCTTGAAAAAAGTCAATCTTTCGAGTGTGGACAACCCCGACGCGACCATCGATTATACCGATCGCCTGCAATCGTACTCTCTTCCTTTGAGCGCCGTGCACGAAAAGGTGAAAGAGGGGCTGGATCTCATATGCGAGGTCATCAATAAGTGTCTGGAACTTTGTGATAATCGGAATATCGACTATAAGCCGATTTTATTGACGGGCGGGGGTGTGACGAATATCCGCGGCGCGCGCGAACATATTTCCAACCGACTCAACAAAGTGGTGGAGATCGTGGCGCCCAATCTGCCTTATTACAATAAGGCATCGCAGAGTTCGGTTTTGAGTCTTTTGGATATGGCGCTTACGGAAAAGCGCGAAAAAAGTTTATTTTCTAATATATTTTACGGATTCGGAGGTTAAAATCAACCATGTTTAACGGTATGGACAATATGTCCGGAGTTGCGAGAATAAAAGTCATCGGCGTGGGCGGCGCGGGTAATAACGCCGTCAACAGAATGATCGAGGCGGGCATACAGAGCGCCTCGTACGTGGCGGTCAATACGGACAAGCAAATTCTGCTTTTATCCAAAGCCGAAGTGAAAATTCCTATCGGTTCGGCTCTTACGAAAGGACTGGGCGCGGGCGCCGATCCCGAAGTGGGCAGGGCTGCCGCGGAAGAGAGCAAAGAAACTCTCACCGAAGCGGTCAAAGACACCGACCTTCTGTTCATTACCGCGGGTATGGGCGGCGGCACGGGTACGGGCGCGGCTCCCGTCATTGCGAAGATCGCGCGCGATTTAAAAATCCTGACCATCGCGGTCGTTACCGAGCCTTTCAATTTCGAAGGCAAAAAGCGCATGGACAACACCGTGAAAGGGTTGGAAAATCTCAAAAAATACGTCGACACGCTGGTCATTATCCCCAACGATAAGATCATGTGCGTCGTTCCTAAAAATACGCCTATGGTAGAGGCTCTCCGCGTGGCGGACGAGATCCTCAAACAGGGTATCCGCGGGATCGCCGATCTGATCGTCAATCCCGCCCTCATCAACCTCGACTTTGCCGACGTGCGCACGGTCTTGAAAGATCAGGGGCTCGCGCATATGGGCGTGGGCGTGGCGAAAGGCGAAAACCGTATCGTGGAAGCCGTCCGTCTCGCGGTCAACTGCCCGCTTCTGGAAACGACCATCGAGGGTGCGAAGGGCGTCATACTCAATATCGTCGGAGGCAACGACCTCACGATGGACGAGGTGCAGACCGCGGCGACTTTGGTACAGAGCGTGGTGGATTATTCCGCGAATATCATTTTCGGCGCCTGTATCGACAGCAATATCAACGACGAAGTGGAGGTCACCGTGATCGCCACGGGCTTCCCGCACGTGGAAAATATGTACAACATGAAAGACGAGCGCAACCAGGCGAGCAAAAATTTCTTTGTCAACCGCGGGTTGCCCGAAAATGCGGCGCAGGTGCAGGAAACCGCGCAGACTGCCGCGCCGTCGTATGTGCGCACGCCCATCAACAATACTTTCCGCGGGCAGCAGCCCGACGTGTACCGCCAGCCCTATCAGCAGCAGGCGGCGCAGCCCCAGCAGTTTGCGCGCCAGCCGCAGCCGGCTCCCGCACCGCAGCCCGTACAGGCGCAGCCTGCGCCGCAGTATGTCCAGCCGCAGCAGCCGAACGCCTATGCGCAGCCGCAGCAGTTCGCGCGTCAGCCGCAGCCTGCGCCCGTGCAGCAGCCCGTAACATACGCACAGCCGCCGCAGGGATACGCGCCTCAGCCGCAGCCGACCTATGCGCCGCAGGGCAATCCCGAACCCGCGATCGATCGGGGCGGGGACAATAAAGATCTGCCGACTTTCGTGCAGAGATTATTTAAAAAGAAATAAAACAAAAAAGGAGTCGTTCGACTCCTTTTTTTAATTCAAATACCTTCGGGTATTTCATTCAGCGGCTGGTAAACTGTTATGAAGGGTTTAGAAATCTCGAAATTTTACTCAGCGTGGGCCAATTCTTGTTCGTACGCGGCAAGGATAGCGTTTTTCAACTCTTCGCGCGTTTCCGTGTTCAGAGGGTGCGCGATATCCTTAAATTCACCGTCATTAGTTTTGCGGCTGGGCATAGCAATGAATGGTCCGTCAGTGCCTTCGATAACTTTGATGTCGTGCACGACAAAGCAATCATCGATGGTTATGGACGCGACCGCTTTCAGTTTGCTGTCTTCTTTTTTCACAAACCTAATGCGTACATCCGAAATTTTCAAATTTCCTACCTCCTTATTAGTGTAACAATATTCACTAAACACATTTTACACTATATTGTTTGAATTTTCAAGTACCTTTTGAAAAAAAATTCAATAAAAAATAAAATAAGTGAAAAAATTGTCAGATTTTCGGGGTTTTCGCATATATTTAATGATATGGATACTCTGCTTTTGGTTCGATTGAAACATATTCACTTTATCGGTATCGGCGGCATCAGCATGAGCGGGCTGGCTCTGTATCTCAAAGAGCGCGGTTATACCGTGAGCGGGAGCGACGTCTCAGAAAACGAACAGGTCTGCCGACTTGAAAATTACGGGGTAAAAATTTATATAGGGCACAGGGAGGAAAATGTGGAAGGGGCGGAACTCGTCGTGTTCAATTCGGCGATCTCGCCCGACAATTGCGAACTTCTGGCCGCCGCGCGCAAAGCGGTCCCGCTCGTCAGCCGCGTGGAACTCTTGGCGGAGATTATGCGCGGCTTTCCGTACAGCATCGGTGTGGCGGGCAGTCACGGCAAAACCACCGCGACCGCTATGTGCATGCATGCACTCTTCAACAGTTGTGAAAATGTGACGGCGCATATCGGCGGCGAAGACGCGAGATTCGGCAATTTTTACAGCGGCGGGGATAAGTTTTTCGTCACCGAGGCGTGCGAGTTCAAAAAGAATTTTTTAAAACTCGAACCTTCCGTCGCCATTCTTTTGAATTGCGATAAGGACCACCTCGACTGTTATGAGGACGAAGAGGAACTGAACGCCGCTTTCGTCAATTTTGCCGCGCGCGCAAAGACGCGCATCGTCAATGCGGACGATGCCGTGGCGGCAAGAGTCCCGGATGCGATCACCTTCGCTTTAAACGACAGAACTGCGGATTTTGTGGCGGAAGATCTCCGAAGTCACGCGGGAAAATATGCGTTTACCGTTTCGGAGCGGGGTGAAAAGGGCGTACGGATCCGCTTGAACGTCTATGGGAAACACAATGTTTACAACGCCCTCGCGGCATTCGCCGTGGGGCGTTATTATCGCTTCGAGCCCCGCCTTTTGGCGCAGGGGTTGGAACAGTTTACCGGAATTCTGCGCCGTTTCGAACGGCTCGGAAAATTTGCGGGGGCGGAGTTTATCGCCGATTACGCCCATCACCCGCGCGAGATCACGGCGGTGCTCGCCTCGGCGCGCGAGGTGTGTGCGGGCAGGCTGTTCGTTGTGTTTCAGCCGCATACCTACTCCCGCACAAAGCTGTTGTTCGACGATTTTTTGAAAGTGCTGTGCGATGTGGAAAATTTGGTCGTTTACAAAACTTATGCCGCCCGCGAGTACTTTGACAGCGCGGGGAGCGCCTACACGTTGGCGCAGAATCTTCCGAACGCGCTCTATGCGGAATCTATTAAAGAACTGCAGTTTTATCTCAAACCCGTACTTTCACCGGGGGATATGGTGCTTTTTTTGGGGGCGGGGGACATTTACTGCGCGGCAAAACTTCTTTTAAAGCAACTGACTGAATAATAAAAAAGGGACGCCTGACGGCGTCCCTTTTTAGATAATGATTTCCGAGTTTTTCGAAAGGCAGGCGAACACGTAATCGATAAACTGTTTTGCGCGGCGGGGCGAGCGCCCGCCCTTGTCGATCGCCCAGCGTTCCGCAAGCGAGAACAATTTTTCTTCGTCCATTCCGAGTTTGCAATCGCTGGCGAGTTGGCGGATGATAGAGAGATATTCCCGCTTTCCCGTAGAGGAAAAAAGTACGGTCAGGCCGAATCGGTCGGAAAGGGAAAGTTGTTCTTCCATCGTATCGCGCGCGTGCACGCTGTTTTCGCGGTCGGAGAAATTTTCTTTGAGAATGTGACGGCGGTTGGAGGTGGCGACGATCATCACGTTGTCCGCCTTTTCGTTCATGCTTCCCTCTAAACTCGCTTTGAGCGAGGTCACTTTTTCGTCGTTTTCCTCTAAGGACAAATCGTCGATGAAGATGAGAAATTTCAAAGGAAGTTCCGCGAGCAGTTCTTTGAGCGCATTGATCTCCTTGACCTGTTCTTTGGGGATCTCTACCGCGCGCAGTCCCTCGTGCGCATACTTGTTGAGAACGGCGTGCACGGTTGAAGATTTTCCCGTGCCCTTGTCGCCGTACAGGAGCATATTGGAGTAGGGCAGATTTTTCAGGAAACTGATAATGTTGTCTTCCACGAGTTGTTTTTCGTATTCGTAATCTTTCAGGTCGTAGAGGGAAATATTCGACGTGTACTTGACGGGCGCAAGCGCGCCGCCGGCAAACGTAAAGGCTTTGTTTCCCACGAAAATCCCATACCCGTTTTGGCGGAAAAATTCTTTCAGTTTGGAAAGAGTGCGTTTTCCCGACCATTCGCCGCCGAACAGAGGATTGTTCTTCCCTCGGTAAATTTTCGGGAATCCCGCGCTGAGTTTCGCGCCGATCTTCGGCGGGGGATTATCGCACGCGTCGGCAATGCGCTGAAAAATATCCAGATCATGCGAAAAGGCGGAAACGACGTCGGGGGAAAGTTTTCCCTCGAACGCGCGCCGCGCGAACACGTTGTCGTCGAATAAAATTTTGTCTGCGAGATACTCGGCGAAATTCCGCTGCGAACCCTGTTCCAGCAGCAGGGCGTATGCCCGCGCATAGGCGCGGACGTCGTCGTTTTCCATGGCGTCTATAAAAAGTTTCATGGCGGGATCTTCCGCCGCGCCCGTCGCGAGTATCAGTTCTTCACGCTCCAAGTTCATAATGCCACCTCGTTCTTCGATCGTTGATATTATACATAGATTTTCCGTAAAAATCAAATCGTTGCCGCCGAAATTGTGAAATAAATAAAAAAAACGCCCGCAACGCCCGTCCGATGCTTGACGGAAAACGGCAAGAGTTATATAATATATAAAAATTCGGAAATTCATTCGGAGGAATTTGGAATATGTCAAAGATATACTATCAGTCTGATTGCGATCTGAAAGTTTTAAAGGGTAAAACCGTCGCTATCATCGGCTACGGCAGCCAGGGACACGCGCATGCGCTGAACTTGCACGAGAGCGGCGTAAACGTCGTCGTCGGACTGTATAACGGCAGCAAATCCTGGGCGAAAGCGGAAAAGGCAGGCTTGAAAGTCATGACGGCAGCGGAAGCGGCGAAAGCGGCGGACGTCATCATGATCCTTATCAATGACGAAAGACAGGCGAAATTGTATAAAGAGAGCATCGAACCCAACCTGACCGAGGGCAAGGCGCTCGCGTTTGCGCACGGCTTCAATATCCATTTCAAACAAATCGTTCCGCCCGCAAACGTGGACGTGTTCATGATCGCGCCCAAGGGCCCCGGCCATACGGTGCGCAGCGAGTACGTGGCAGGTAAAGGCGTTCCCTGCCTGGTCGCCATTCATCAGGACGCGACGGGCAAGGCGCTCGACGTGGCTTTGGCGTATGCCGCGGGTATCGGCGGCGCGCGCGCGGGCGTTCTGGAAACGACTTTCAAGTGCGAGACGGAAACCGACCTCTTCGGCGAACAGGCTGTTCTCTGCGGCGGCGTGACCGCGCTCATGAAAGCGGGGTTCGAAACGCTCGTGGAAGCGGGTTACGATCCCAAGAACGCGTATTTCGAGTGCATTCACGAAATGAAACTCATCGTCGACCTCATCTATAAGGGCGGTTTCTCGATGATGCGCTATTCCATTTCCGACACCGCTGAATACGGCGATTACGAGACCGGTAAGCGTATCATCACCGAAGAGACCAAAAAGGAAATGAAGAAAGTCCTCGAAGAGATCCAGGACGGCACGTTCGCCTCTAAATGGATCGCAGAGAACAACAACGGCAGGGCGCATTTCAACGCCAAGCGCGCGCTCGAGGCCGACCATCAACTCGAAGCGGTGGGTAAAGAACTGCGTAAAATGTATTCCTGGAACGACGAAAAAGAAGATATGTAACGTAAAATTTTCTTGCGCCGCCCGCGAAATGATCGCGGGCGGTTTTTTTGTTAAATTTTTGCAGAAGATATTTTGCCTCGCGAGGGAAAAAGTTGCGCATTTTTATTGAAATAAATCGACAAAAATGTTATAATATCTTTATTATAGAAATACTGAAATATTGCGCCTTTTTCGCGGCGCCGGAAGGGAGTCTGATTTGAACAATTTAGGAAGAGGAAGCGAGAACAATCAAAACGATAAGGACCGCATTTTGACCCGCGAGACGGTGGGGATGGTGGTCGTCCTGTTCGCCGCGCTCGCGCTTTTGATTTTAATTACGAGAAGTCTCATTTTCGGGAGCGTCGGCTTTGCCATCAGTTCTTTTTTGCTCGGCACGTTCGGATACTGTTCGTATGCCGTTCTTGCCGCGCTCTTTTATCTCGGTTTCGTGCTCATTACGGGCAAAAGGATCACCGCGGGCAAAAAAATGACGGCGCTGTGCGTACTGTTTTTCTGCCTGCTCGTCTGTCTCGTGCACACCATCACCGCGGCGGTGGGGGAGATCGCCTACGGCTCGTACGGCGAATATCTTTCCGATTGCTACCGCGCGGGAGAAAACAGTTTTTTCCAGACGACGGGCGGAGGCGTGATTTTCGGTCTCGTCGTTTATCCCGTGGTGAAACTCACGACTTCCGTCGGGGGCTATATCATCTTTTCGCTTTTGATGGCGGCGACCGCGTATTTCATCTACGCCGCAAAATCGGGCAATTCCGTATTCGCCGCGCCGCGCCCCGCGCAGAAACGCCGCGAGCAGGCAGAAACGCCCGTCGAGGCCGCCACGCGCAATACGAACGGCGCGTATGATCTGAATTATGCGGGTACGGCTTATGCCCAGCCCGCCGCGCCCGCGTTCCGTTCGGAACCGCAGCCCTATGCCGCCGCACAGACGGAAATCCCCGCGGCGGACGCTTATCCGCAGTCGCCCGTCGATCAGTCCAAACGCCTCTTCGCGGTGGGGGAGACCTTCGATTTCAAGACGAAACGCGAGATCAACAAGGAGAATAAGCGCGCCGAGGCGCAGCGCCGCGAACAGCAGCGCGCGGCGGAACCCGTTTCGCCCTACGCGCAGAGCCGCTCTATTTTATATCCGCAAAGCGACGCGCCGATAGGGTCGAATTATACAAACAATCTGATCTTCGATTCCAATTCGTATTTCAACAACCCCAACCGCGGCTCGGTTTCGCGCGAACAGTATTCCAACAACTTCAAAGACGTTTCCTCGTTTTCCGAGGGGCACGAGCGCAGCACGCGCACGGAAAATACCGCGACCGCCGCGCCCATATCTTCCTACGCAAATCTTTATGAGGACGGAGAAGACGGCAATATCACCTATTCCAATAAACCCAAAAAGATCGTTACGGACACCACGCGCAATACGGATACGGCGGTGCCCGATACTCCCTATGCCGCGTACGTTTCGCCTGAAAAAAATTATTATAGGAACGACGTTTCGTCGCCGCCCGCCGCGACGCCTCCTGCGGAAAATTCTTTTCCGCAGTTCAGCGCCCGCCGCGATCCTGCGCCTGCGCCGAGCGAACCGCAGACGCCTCCTCCTTTCGAATTCGGCGCACGCCGCACGGAAGGGAACGAGAGCATCCGCACAGGCTTTACAGACAGTGCGCCCGAACCCGAACGGGAAGAGCCCGTCAAGCGCGAGCGCATTCATAAAAAAGTGATTTCCGAGCCCGAAGTCGCCGCGACCGAAGTTCCCCGCCCGGCAGAGGAACCCGTGCGCTTTCAGCGTCCTGCGAGCGATTTCGAATTGAACGAACAGAACGACGTGCGCAAGAATACGGAAGATTCTTTCGGCTCTGCCGCGGATATTTTCGACGCGGACGACGACCTTTCGGACCAGCCGCTCGATTCGGTCATTCCGACCGCGATGGAGGAAACGACGCGCCTTCGTCCCGAGCGGACGGAGGAAATTCCATCTTTGGGGCGTTCCCGCGACCGTGCCGTCGAACCTGTCAGGCAGGAACCGACGGTCGAAGAGAGCAAGCCCAAACACGTCTATCAGAAATACGTCAGCCCGCCGCTCTCCCTGTTGCGCGATTACGCGCCCGCGGCGAACAATTCCGAAGACGAGATGCGCGAAAACATCGTCACGATCACCGAAACGCTCGCTCAGTTGAAAATTTCCTGCGAAGTGGTGGGCGTGACGCAGGGGCCGATGGTCACGCGCTATGACATCGATATTCCCGGGAATATTCCCGCCTCCAAGGTTTTGGGTTGCGATACCGAACTCGCCATGCGCCTGCACGCGCGCGACGGCGTCAACATTCAGCCCAATTACGAAAACGGCTCCATCAGCATAGAAGTTCCCAACAAGCAGAAGACGACGGTGGGGCTCAAAGAGATCATCACCTCACCCGAATTTACCAACGCCAAGTCTTCGGCGCTCATGTTCGGCATGGGAAAGAACATCGAAGGGCGCGCGATCTCGGGCGATATCGCCAAGATGAAACACCTTCTCGTTGCCGGCTCCACCGGCTCGGGTAAGAGCGTCTGCCTTAATTCGCTGATCATCAGCCTTTTGTATAAATACAGTCCCGAGGAATTGCGCATAATACTTGTAGACCCCAAACAGGTCGAATTCAATATATACGATAAATTGCCTCACCTGATGATCAACGAGATCATCTACGAGCCTGCCAAAGTTATCACCGTTCTCAACTGGGCGATCGCCGAAATGGAGCGCCGTTATTCGCTCTTTAAAGAAAAGACCAGAAAGGGAACGCTCGTCCGCCAGGTCGACGAATATAATGCGAGCCTTCTTCCCGAGGAAGAGCGGCTGCCGAAGATCGTGCTCATCGTCGACGAACTTGCCGATCTGATGATGGTCGCCAAAAAGGATATCGAGGACCGCATCCAGCGCCTGACGCAAAAATCGCGCGCGGCGGGTATCCATCTGGTGCTCGCGACGCAGCGTCCGTCCGTCGACGTCATTACGGGTATCATCAAATCCAACCTTCCCACGCGTGTGGCGTTCAAGGTCGTGCAGGAGGTCGACTCCCGTACCATTCTCGATTCCACGGGTGCGGAAAAATTGCTCGGCTACGGCGATATGCTGTACAAGACGGACACCATGACTATGCCTGCGCGCGTGCAGGGCGCGTTTTTGAGTTCGCAGGAAGTGCAGGACGTGGTCGAGTTCGTTAAGGAACACAACGAGGCGTACTACGACGACGCGGTCGCGACCTATATCAACAACAGCGAGCGCGGCGAATCGTCGGGCGGCGAGGGCAGCGACGACAGTGTGGAAGCGGTGTATATCGAGGCGCTGCGTTACGTCGTATCCGTGGGACAGGCGTCTATATCCATGATCCAGCGCAAATGCTCGGTCGGCTATCCGAAGGCGGGCAAGATCGTCGAGTGGATGGAAAACATGGGTTATATTTCCGCGTTCGACGGCGCCAAATCGCGCAAAGTGCTCCTTTCGCAGGAAGAATTCGACGCGAAGTACGGCGATTTTGGAAACTGATATGTTAGAAAACAAAAAATTCGGGCTGATTTCTCTCGGCTGCGATAAAAACAGGGTGGATGCCGAGCGGCTTTTGGGCGAGATCAAGAGCCGCGGCTACGCCGTCACCGACGAGATGGAAGATGCAAATATCCTCATCGTAAATACCTGCGCTTTTTTGCAGTCTGCGCGCGAGGAAGCGCTCGACACCGTGCTGGAATGCAACGCGCTGCGCGGAAAAAATCTGGAAAAGATCGTCGTGAGCGGCTGTCTACCCGAAAAATATGTGGCAGAACTGTTCCCTGCGCTCACGGAGGCGGACGTTTTCCTGGGCTGTTCGGACAGCGACAAACTGTTGGAAAGCCTGGAACGCTCTTATTCCGAGGGGCGTATCAACGCGGTGGGGCAGGGGAAAGAGAGCGCCGCGGAGCGCGTTCTGACCACGCCCGCACACTATGCTTATCTGAAGATCGCGGACGGGTGCGACAACTTCTGTACCTACTGTCTGATCCCCAAGATCCGCGGCCGCTACCGTTCGGAGCCTATGGAAAAACTCGTCGAAGAGGCGCAGGGATTGGGTGACGTTTCCGAACTCATTTTAGTCGCGCAGGACACCACGCGCTACGGTACGGATCATGGCGAAAGCCGTTTCGTCGAGTTGATCCGAAAACTTTCCTCACTCGAAAATATCCGCAGTATCCGGCTTTTATACTGCTATCCCGATCAAATCGACGACGCGTTGATCGCCGAACTGAAAAATAATCCCAAACTCATCAAATATCTGGATATTCCCTTTCAGCACAGCGAGGATCGCATTCTGAAACTGATGAACCGCAAGGGGAGCCGCGAAGATTACCTTGCGCTTTTGAAAAAACTGCGCGAAAACGTGGAGGGCATTGCCGTCCGTTCGACTTTCATCGCGGGTTTTCCCACGGAAACGGAAGAGGAAGCGGCCGCGCTGGGTATGTTTTTGAAAGAGGCGAAATTGACCAACTGCGGCTTTTTCGCCTACTCGCGCGAACCCGATACGGCGGCGTACCGTTTAAAGGGGCAGATCCCTGCCCGCGTAAAACAGCGCCGCGTGAAAGAACTTTACGGCGTTCAGGCGGAAATATCGCGCGCGTTCTTACATACTTTGCTCGGAAAAAAACTGTCCGTCGTCTGCGACGGCATCGATTACGAACGAAAATGTTTCGTGGGACGGGCGTATTTCAGCGCGCCCGAGATCGACGGCAAAGTGTATTTCAACGCGCCCGAGGCAACGCAGGGCGAAACGTACGAAATTATCGTCACGGACTGCGGCGATTACGATCTATTTGGTCAAACGGAGGATTTTCAAGCATGAATTTACCCAATAAAATTACGATCAGCCGCATTTGCATGATTCCCGTATTCGGCGCGATCTTCTTTATCGATTTTTCCTACCATTATTTTGTGTCCGCGCTCGTCTTTATCGTCGCCGCGTGTACGGATTTCGTCGACGGGCATATCGCGCGCAAATACAATCTCGTCACCAATCTCGGAAAATTTCTCGATCCCATCGCGGATAAAGTGCTCGTTTCCACGGCGCTGATCTTTATTTTGGTCAAGCCCGAGATCCTCACCGTGCTGTGGGGGGGCTGGACGCTCGTCTTTGCGGGCGTGTGCGTCGCCGTGATTCTGGCGCGCGAGTTGATCGTCAGCGGATTCCGCATGGTAGCGGCGTCCACGGGACTGGTGCTCGCGGCGGATAAAGTCGGAAAATTGAAAACCACGTTTCAGGATATCGCCATCGCCATGCTGCTCGCGGGCGCGAATTTCTTCGGTATTGCGGCAGCGGGCGAGATCATCAATGCGATCGGTATCGTCTGCCTCGGCATCGCCACCGTTCTCACCATCTGGTCGGGCGTATCCTATATCGTGAAAAACAGGGCGGTTTTCAGTCAATCCGAATCATGAAAAACGCGTGTATCGTTTTAAGAAATATCAAAAATCCCTTTTACGGCGATGAATTCGAGCCGTGCGCGAGGGCTCTTTCGGAGGGGGGGTATTTTCTCGACAAGATTTTCATTCTGGGCGAGGACGAACCTTCCGCGTTCGCGCAGACGCTCATCGAGGCGAAAAACTTTTTCGATAACGTGTTTATCGTCATTCCCGAGCATATCTTTGCCGAAAGCAAGGTGCGCGTTTTCGAAGTGCTCAAAGCGAAACTCTGCGATGGGAACGCGATCTCGTTGGACGCGAAGACGGTTTTTTTAATGCACGCAGGCGAGCGCGGGGCGGCCGAGATCCGCTCGGAATACATCGATTTATTAGACGCGAAGTACTCTGTAAAACATGATAAAATGGTCGTCCGCACGGTCGGCGTGCCGCAGGACAGATTGCAGAACGTCCTGTCCGACTGCAAGCGTATCAGCGGAGAGAAACTTTTATACAACGTGTATCAGTGCGACGGGGAAATGCGTCTGGAACTTTTGTACGACAGCAATTCCCCGAAAATGCTCATCGACGACGTGATGCGCGTCGCCGTACAGGGGCTCAACGATTATATCTACGCGGTCGAAGATACGCCGCTCAACGAGCGCGTCTTCGAGATCCTGAAACTGAGGGGATTAAAACTCGGAATTGCCGAATCCTTTACGGGCGGTGGCGTCGCAAAAAAACTCATCGAAGTCCCCGGCGTGAGTTCCGTGCTTTTCGAAAGCGTGGTTGCCTACGACAATCTCGCCAAAGAAAAACGTCTGGGCGTGCAAAAATTCACGCTCATGCACCACGGCGCGGTTTCTGACGAAACGGCGTATGAAATGGCTGCGGGACTTCTGGCAGGCGGAAATTGCAACGTATCCGTTGCGACGACGGGCATCGCGGGGCCGAAATCGGATAATACGAACAAGCCTGTGGGACTGTGTTATATCGCAGTAGGGCGCAAAGAAAACGTGTTCGTATATAAATATATATTTCACGGCGATCGGGAACAAATCACCCGCCGCGCCGTCAATCAGGCACTGTTTCTGCTTTACAAGCAAATCAAATAAAAGGAAAAGAGGTCATCAATGAACAACGACAAACTGAAAGCGCTCGATCAGGTGCTTTTGCAGATCGAAAAGCACTACGGCAAAGGCGCCATCATGAAATTGGGCGACGCGGCGGGAAGCGTGGATATCGAAGTCATTCCCACGGGTTGTCTTTCGCTGGATATCGCGCTCGGTATCGGCGGGATACCCCGCGGCAGGATCGTGGAGATCTACGGCCCCGAATCTTCGGGTAAGACGACGGTCGCTCTGCACGCCATCGCGGAAACGCAGAAGGCGGGCGGAATCGCCGCGTTCGTGGACGCGGAACACGCGCTCGATCCCGTCTATGCAAAAAAACTCGGCGTGAACCTGGACGATTTGTACGTATCGCAGCCCGATACGGGCGAACAGGCTCTCGATATTGCCGATGCGCTCGTGCGCAGCGGCGCGGTGGATCTGATCGTCATCGACTCCGTGGCGGCGCTCACGCCCAAAGCGGAGATCGAAGGTGAAATGGGCGATTCGCACGTCGGCTTGCAGGCGCGCCTGATGTCGCAGGCCCTTCGCAAATTGACGGGATTTATCAATAAGAGCAACTGCTGCGTCATCTTCATCAACCAGTTGCGCGAAAAAGTCGGCGTCATGTTCGGCAACCCCGAAGTCACGCCCGGCGGCAAAGCATTGAAATTTTACGCGAGCGTGCGTATCGACGTGCGCAAAGCGGACGCCCTGAAAGACGCAGAGGGGATCATGGGCAATAAGACGCGCGCGAAAGTCGTGAAAAACAAACTTGCGCCTCCCTTCAAGACCGCGGAATTCGATATTCTGTACGGCGAGGGCATTTCGCAGGAAGGCTGCCTCATCGATCTGGGTACCGCGTGCGACGTGATCACAAAGAGCGGCGCATGGTTCTCTTATGAAGGGGAAAAAGTGGCGCAGGGCCGCGAAAAGATGCGCGATTATCTGAAAAACAATCCCGAAAAAGCGAAAGAGATCGAAAATAAGATCCGCGCGGTGTACAAGCCCGCGGAAGAAAAGGAAGAGGAGGAGCCCGAAGAGGCTCCCGAAGAATAAGGATTTATGGAATACGGATTTGTGAAAGTCGCCGCGGCTACGCCCGAGATCAGGGTTGCCGATGCGAAATACAACGCGGAGCAGATCATCCGCCTCATACGCGCCGCGGAAAGCGAGAACGTGCAACTGCTGGTCTTTCCCGAACTGTGCGTCACGGGCTACACCTGCGGCGAGTTGTTCTCGCAGAGCGTCCTCGTCGAGGGGGCGAAAGACGCGCTCAAAAAGATCGTAGACGCCACGGCGGGCACGAAAACGCTCGTCTTTGTCGGCGTGCCGTATCTCGCACACGGCGCGCTGTATAACTGCGCGGCGGCGATCAGCGGGGGCAGGCTGCTTGCGCTCGTTCCAAAGACGTATCTTCCGAATTACGCGGAGTTTTACGAACGCCGCAATTTTGTTTCCTTCGACGGCGCGATGCGCACCGTAGAGTGGGAAGGTCAAACCGTGCCCTTCGGCGCGCGGGTGGTGTTTCGTGCCGCCAACCAGAAGAATTTTACCGTTTCCGCCGAGATCTGCGAAGATCTGTGGGTTCCCGCGCCGCCATCGGTTTCGCACGCGCTTGCAGGCGCACATATCATCGTCAATCTTTCCGCCAGCAGCGAAACGGCGGGGAAAGCGGATTACAGGCGGTTGCTCGTCAAGGCGCAGTCTGCCAAAACCGTCTGCGGCTACGTATATGCGGATGCGGGCGAAGGGGAGAGCACGACCGACCTCGTCTTTTCCGGTCACGATCTCATCGTCGAGGATGGGGAAATTCTCGCCGAAAGCGCGCTGTTTCAAAGCGGACTGACGGTTTCGGAGATCGACGTGGATAAGATCTGTTTCGAACGCCGCCGCGTCAATACTTTTTCCGATTCGCGCGCGCCTTCCGATTATGTAGAGGTTTCTTTCGAAACGCTCACGGCGCCCGCGCCCTTGACCAGAAACATTTCCGCGCATCCTTTCCTTCCCGAAAAGAATGCGGACGAGCGCGCCGAATTGATCCTGTCCATGCAGGCGGCAGGGCTGAAAAAGCGCTTGAAACATACGAACAGCGCCACGGCAGTCATCGGCATCTCGGGCGGGCTGGACAGTTCTCTCGCCCTCCTCGTGACCGTGCGCGCTTTTCAGGCGCTCGGCAAAGATCCGAAAGATATCGTCGCCGTCACCATGCCGTGTTTCGGGACGACGGATAAAACGCTGCAAAATTCTCTGAAACTGATGGAAGCGCTCGGCGTGACCTCGCGCACCGTCCCCGTAAAGGACGCTGTTTTGCAGCATTTCAAAGATATTTCCCACGATGAAAACAATAAAAACACGGCGTACGAGAACGCGCAGGCGAGAATGCGCACTTTGGTGCTCATGGATATCGCAAACGATGCAAACGGCATCGTCATAGGGACGGGCGATCTGAGCGAACTGGCGCTCGGTTGGGCGACGTACAACGGCGACCATATGTCGATGTACGGCGTCAACGCGTCGGTTCCGAAAACGCTCGTAAGACATCTGATCGCCTACGAAGGAAAGCGGCTGGGCGGCGCTGCGGGGGCCGTGCTCGAAGATATTCTGCATACCGAGATCAGCCCCGAACTTCTTCCGCCCGAAGACGGCAAGATCGCGCAGAAGACGGAGGAGTTGGTCGGTCCTTACGAACTGCACGACTTTTATCTGTATCATGCCGTCCGCTGGGGCTTTCCGCCCGAAAAGGTGCTGTATCTCGCAAAGGCGGCGTTCAAAGAAAAATATTCCGACGATACGCTCCGGAAATGGCTGAAAAATTTTTACCGCCGTTTCTTCTCGCAGCAGTTCAAGCGTTCGTGCCTGCCCGACGGGGTAAAGATCGGTTCGGTGTCTCTGTCGCCGCGCGGGGATTGGCGCATGCCGTCGGACGCGGAGTCTCGGCTGTGGCTGGAAAAACTGGAAGAAAAACCTTAAAAAAAACGATCGGACCGGCGGGCGTGCGAAAAAAAGCGCGTCCGTCATTTTTTATTCGCTCCGAAACTGTTAATTTAAAAAATTACATTGACTTTTCTATGCGTTTCATGTATAATAAATGAGATATAAAATCACACATTTTAAAGCGTATTTGTATCATTTTTTTCATTTTAAATACAGGAGGCTTTTATGGTAACCAAAACGATAAGCTCCCTGTTTCTTGCCGGCACGGTTGAAATTACGGTCATTGCCGTACTCGCCGTCGCGGTTGTAGCAGTTGGTGTGCTTTGCTTTTTCCTCGGCCGCCGCATGTACAAGAATGCGACCGATAAAAAGTTGGGCGAAGTCAATCAAAGAATTTCAAAAATGCTCGAAGACGCCGAAGGCGAATGCAAAGCATTAAAAAAGGAAGCTATCTTAGAGGCGAAGGAACAGGACTTAAAACTACGCAACGAATTTGAACGTGACACAAAAGAAAAGAAAAACGAACTTCAAAAACTCGAACAGAGATTGATCCAGAAAGAGGACAACCTCGACAAAAAAGAGGACGCCCTGCAAAAGAAGAACGACGCACTCGAGCAGCAGCAGAAAAATCTCGTTCGCCAGGAAGGCGAAGTCAAAAAGATGCAGGAAAAGATCAATCATCAGCACGATCTGATGATTCAGGAACTGGAAAAAGTCGCCCAGCTCACAAAGGATGAGGCGAAGCGGCTTCTGACCGAAAACATTATGGACGAGACCCGTCACGACGTGGCTCTGCAAGTGCGCAACATCGAGCAGCAGGCCAAGGACGAGGCGGACACAAATGCGAAAAAAATCATCAGCCTCGCCATTCAGAAGTGCGCGAGCGACCACGCTTCGGAGATCACCGTATCCGTCGTACCTCTTCCCAACGACGATATGAAAGCGAGGATCATCGGCAGGGAAGGAAGAAATATCCGCGCGCTGGAAAACGCCACGGGTATCGAACTCATCATCGACGATACGCCCGAAGTCGTCATTCTTTCGGGCTTTGACCCCGTCCGCCGCGAAGTGGCGAGGATCTCTTTGGAAAAACTCATCGGCGACGGCAGGATCCATCCCGCCAGGATCGAAGAGACGGTGGAAAAGGTCAAAAAAGAAATGGACCAGCAGATCAAGGAAAACGGCGAGAGCGCCATGTTCGAAGTCGGTATTTTCGGTCTGCACCCCGAGATCATCAAACTTTTGGGGCGGCTCAAATACAGGACCAGTTACGGCCAGAACGTATATAAACATTCCATCGAAGTCGCGCAACTTGCGGGCATGATGGCGGCGGAACTGGGGCTGGACGTCAATCTTGCCAAACGGGCGGGACTTCTGCACGATATCGGAAAAGCGGTCGACCACGAACAGGAAGGCACGCACATTCAGATCGGCGCGGATATCGCCAAAAAATATAAAGAGAGCAATAACGTCATCAACGCGATACAGGCGCACCACGGCGACGTGGAGCCCAAGACCATCGAGGCGGTGTTGGTACAGGCAGCCGACGCGATCTCGGGCGCAAGGCCCGGCGCAAGGCGCGAAACGAGCACCAACTACGTCAAGCGTCTGGAACAACTCGAAGGCATCGCGTCGGGATTCAAAGGCGTGGATAAATGCTACGCGATTCAGGCGGGGCGCGAAGTGCGCGTCATCGTCAAACCCGAACAGATCGACGATGCGCAGACTCTCTTCCTCGCCAAGGATATCGCCAAGAAGATCGAGCAGGAACTCGAATATCCCGGGCAGATCAAAGTCAACGTCATCCGCGAATTCCGCAGCGTGGAGTTTGCAAAATAATTTTTGTTTCCGAAAGGGGACGGCAGGATATGCCGTCCCTTTTTTTATGCTTTCGCGTCATAGTCGCGCTTGTCCGCACATATAATAAGGCATTGAGGAGGACAAGTTATGTTGGATTTTTTAAATCAAAAATACATAGACGCGCTGTCCTATCTCAACGAAAAGTACTTGTACGAACTGCGTCTTCGGGCGGGCAAACCCGTCGTGGTCAACTATAAGGGGAAATATTCGTACCTGTGCGAAAGGGGGCTGAGCGAAACGGCGGCGGGTTCTCTGACCGCGGCGTGCGCGGAATTGGAAGAGATCGTCTTTCGCGCGAGCGAGTTTTCCGTGTATTCGGTCACGGAACAACTGCGGCAGGGATTTTTGACGGGAAACTTAGGCGAGCGGATCGGGCTTGCGGGCGCGTTTGTCTACGAGGACGGCAAAACTTTTACGGTCAAGGAGATCACTTCGCTCAATATCCGTATTCCGCACGAAGTGCTCGGCTGCGCGGATACCGTTTACGCCCGATGCTTGCAAAACGGCTTGCAAAATATTCTGCTGATCTCCGCGCCGGGGCGGGGCAAGACGACCATTCTGCGCGATCTTTCCAGGCAGATCTGCCAAAAACAGATCGTCAACGTGCTCATCAACGACGAGCGCAACGAGATCGCCGCCGCCTCGCGCGACTTTACGCTCGATACGGGGGCGTTCTGCGACGTGGTCCGCTATTCCTATAAACGGGACGCGTTGACCGCGGCGGTGCGCGCGATGCGTCCCGACGTGATCATTACCGACGAGATCGCGGGTGCCGAGGATATCGCGGCGGTCATCGACTGCGCGAGAAGCGGCGTGCACGTCATCGCAAGCGCGCATATGAAGGATATCGGCAGCCTCCGCTCTTCGGAGATTTTCAGATCGCTGCTGACGGAAGGCATATTCGAACGCTACGTCGCGTTGGATTTCGACGAGATCGGCAAAGTTGCGGCCATTTACGACGCGGCGCTGCAATGCGTGTATCGGGGCTGATATGCTGAAAATATTCTTATGCGTCGCGTTGGTGGCGCTGTGTTCCCTTGCGGGGTTCGCGCTCACGCGGAAATATAAACTTCGGAAAACTTTCATGTACGATCTGCACAACTTCAACGAGCGGTTCATCGGAGAGGTGAGTTATACGCGTATTCCGCTTTCGGCATTTTTCGATAAGTATGAATACGGAACGGATTTTACGGCCGTACTCGCGGAGATCAAAGCGAAGAATTTCAAGCCCGTCCGCATCGAATTTCCCTATCTGACAGAAACGGAAAAACGGCTCGCGCAGGATTATTTTTCCATGATAGGCAAAAGCGACGCAAAATCGCAGGGGAATTATCTGGGCGCCGTGCGCGCGGAACTGGAAAAGGAAAAGACGGATTCGGAGGCGGAATATAAAAAATATTTCGCGCTTTATACCAAGCTCGGCTTTTTGTTCGGGCTGATCGTAGCCATTTTACTCGTTTAGGAGGAAAGCATGGATATCAGTATCATTTTCAAATTAGCAGCGGTCGGTATCGTCATCACCATCGTGTGTCAGGTCCTGAAAAAATCGGAGAGGGAAGACATCGCAACGCTGGTCAGCCTCGCGGGGCTGATCATCGTCATGACCGTCGTCATCGGCATGGTGGCGGATTTATTCGATTCGATCAAAAGTATCTTCGATTTGTTCTGAGCCATGGAGTTGGCGAAAATCATCGGCGTCGGTCTGGTCACGGCAATTGCGGCGCTCATTTTAAAATCTTCCAAGCCCGAACTCGCTTTTGCCGTGACTATTGCGGGCGGCGTCATCATCCTCATTTTCGCGCTGGATATGCTCGGCGCGTCTTTGCGGATCTTTACGGACATTGCCGAAAAGACGGGCATAGACCAATCTCTCGTCAAGATTATTTTAAAGATCGTGGCGATCGGCTATCTGGTCGAGTTCAGTGCTGGCATCGTGGAAGATTTCGGCAGTAAAAGCATCGCGGACAAGCTGGTTCTGGCGGGAAAGATCATCATATTTACCGTTTCCATTCCCATCATTCAGAGCCTGATCACGCTTATCGGCAATATTTTGGAGCTGATATGAAGAAAAGAAGAAAACTCCGCCTGCTCGTCGTCGCCGTCCTTTTTATATTTCTGCTCTTGGCGTTTTCGCCCGTCGCGGCTTTTGCCGAAGATTCCGACAACGGCAGCGGACTAGCGGAGAGTATCGACGAACTTTTGGGAAAACTCGATTTGGAGGAACTGGAACAATACCTGAAAACGCTGACCGACGAAGAAAAAGATTTTTTCGGAAAGGGTTCAATCACAGATAAAATTTCTTCCATCGTCAGCGGCGATTTCCGCATGGATTACGACAGTTTTTTAGCGGCGATCGGCGGTCTCGTTTTCGGCGGCGTGAAAGATATGCTCCCGGTGTTCGCCGTCATCTGCGCGATCGCGATCCTGTGCGGTCTGCTGCATATGTTTCAATCGTCGTTCATGAGCGCGGGAACCTCCAAACTGATTTATTTCGTCGGCTATGCCGCCATACTCGTATTGATTCTCACCTCGATGATCGACGTCGTGGGCGACTGTTACGGCGCTGTCCGATCGATGCAGAAACAGATGCAGGCAGTCTTTCCGATTCTTTTGACGCTCATCGCGACGAGCGGGGGGAGTGTTTCCGTAGCGGTATATCAGCCCGCTGTCGTGTTTTTGAGCGAGATCATCGTCAATATCATCTCTACTGTGGTGCTTCCCGTCGCTGTCATGCTCGTCGTTATCTGCATGGTGGGAAACATGAGCGAGGAAATAAAACTCAACAACTTTGCCGCTCTCTTCAAGAGTATCAACAAATGGGTTTTGGGCATTTCTCTTACCGCCTTTACGGTCTTTCTGACGGTGCAGGGCATTACCTCGGCAACGTACGACGGGCTGTCGTTTAAAGCCGCCAAATATGCCATCAGCAATTCCGTGCCGATCATCGGCGGTTTTTTGAGCGGCGGTTTCGATCTGATGATCGCGGGCAGCGTCCTCATCAAAAACGCGCTCGGCTCATGCAGTTTGCTGCTGCTCGTGTCCGCGATTTTGGTACCGTTCGTGCAGTTGGTCGTTTTCAGTCTCTTTCTGAAACTGACCGCCGCAGTCACGGAACCCGTCGGAGACGGCAAGATCAGCGGCTTTCTGACCTCGCTCTCCGGCACGGTCAACTATTTCATCGCGGGCATTCTGGCGGTCGCGTTCATGTACTTCATTACGCTGCTGCTATTGATCTGTTCGTCCAACACACTCTTTTGAGGAAACAATCGTGAGCGCATATATATTGAGTATCTGCGGCGCGGTCATTCTGTCGGCGCTCGTCACCATCATCATGCCCGAGGGGAAGATCGGAAAATTCATCAACGGAGTCCTGAAAATACTATGCGTGTTTATCATGCTCGTTCCCTTGGTAAATTGGGTTTCGGATCTGAAATTCGAAGGGAAAGGGGAAGGGAATGAAACCGAGGTTTCTCTGGATGAAGATTACCTCGATTACTTTTTCGGGAAACAGGCGGAGAGTTTATCGGAGGAACTGAAAAAGATTGTCGAAAAAGAGTTTTCCATAAAGGTTTTGATCGTAACCGATTGGGAATGCGCGGATTATGCGTTTTCGGTGCGAAAAGTTCAAATAAATATAAAAGATTTCGGAATGAACGGAAATGACGAGCATATAATGATTATAGAGCAACTCCGAACGCGGGTTTCCGAGATCGCAAAAATCGATAAGGAGGCCGTAACGGTGTATGAAGGAACAGGAAACGAAGAAAGGACTGCTGGCTAAATTACAATCGGGTAAACTTTTGGAAGTACTCGTGATCTTAATTCTTGCGATCATTGTCATAATTATCCTTTATAATGCATTTTATAAAGACAAAGAGGATGTGAGCGCGAGCGGAAAGGGAGATTACGCCACGGAGCAGGAAGCGAAACTCGTTTCCGTGCTCTCCAAACTCGACGGCGTGGGCAAAGTGCAGGTAATGATCAGCCTTGCCGACGAGGGCGAAACGGTGATCGCTTACGAAACCGTGCAAAAAGCGGACGGCACGATCGTCACGACGCCCGTGCTCGTAAACGGCGAGGTGGTCGTTCTGGAAAAGCGGCCGCCCGAGATTGCGGGGGTACTGATCGTGGCGGAAGGCGCGGAAAATCTGGCGGTCAGGTTCAACCTGATCGACGCCGCGGCATCCGTTTTAAATATCAACAAAAGCATAATCAAGGTATACGAAAACGGCAGCGGAAAATAAAATAAAGGAGTATTGAAAAATGTCGAGAACGAAGAAAATCATTATCATGTCAGGACTTGTGCTGTTGCTCGCCGTAACGGCGGTGTTCAATTTCGTGCTTGCGGGCGCGACCGAGAACATTGACGGCGACGGAGTGACCACTGCGAATTATTTCGCGACCTACAGAACGGAACGGGTGACCAAGCGCAACGAAGAACTCTTGCAGTTGGATGCCATTCTCGCCTCCGCCGAAGCGGAGAGCACCGCCTATACCGAGGCGATGGCGATGAAACTGAAGATCGTTGAGATCATGGAAAAAGAACTTTTGCTCGAAACGTACATCAAAGCGCAGGGGTATGACGACGCGGTCGTTTCCATCGGTATGGATTCCGACAACGTGAACGTGTTTGTGGACGCGAACGAACTCAAATACGAGGACTTCTTATCCATCTATACGGTGCTGACGGAAGAAGCAGGCTGCAATCCCGCGAACGTAAATATTATGCCGATAAATTCGGAAAGTTAATAAAAATTACTATCTAAAACTTGAAAAATATGTTATAATGTACATAAGAATTCCTTGGAGTAAAGAAAAAATGGCGTTTTTTAAACGAGTTCCCTCCGACGGACAAAAGGGTAAAGTTTCTTATAATTCCGGTATCGTGAGCGGCATCGTGCAACTTGCCGTCGCGGAAGTGGAGGGCGTGGCTCTTCCCGCCAATAAAAAAAGGTGGCTCAAACTGTATTTCGAAAAAGACGGTATCATCGCCGAGATCTCCGTTTCGGTCGATTACGGATACAACGTGCCCGACGTCGCTTTCAAGATACAGCAGACGGTCAAACACAACGTCGAGGCGATGACCGAATACAAAGTTTCCAAGGTCAACGTACACGTTGTGGGCGTCGAGTTTTCGGAAGAACATTTTTCGGAATAAAACTGAACAAAAATTCGTATTTCCCCTTAAAGTTTTTAAGGGGAAATATTGGCTTGTAAAAGGAATACGTTATGAGAACCAACGCAAGAGAATGTGCGTACAAAATTATTTTTGCCAATTTGTTTCATCCCGCGGACGACGCAACGAAACGCAGCGTCTATAAAGCGAACGAACTTTCCGAAGAGGACGCCGCCTTTGCCGACAAACTCGTGGACGAAGTGTCGGCGCATCTGACGGAACTTTGCGAGATCATCGATAAATACGCGATCGGCTTTTCGAACGAGCGTATGTTTCCCGCGGACAAGAGCGCGTTGCTTTTAGCGCTCGCGGAGATCAATTATGTGGAAGACGTGCCCGATATCGTGGCCGTGGACGAGGCGGTAGGGCTTTCCAAGCGCTATTCGACCGAAAAGAGCACGGGCTTTATCAACGGCATTCTTGCCGCCTACCTTGCAAACGAAAAGAAAGGAAATTAAGGTATGACGAAAATCATGGACGGAAAAGCGCTCGCCGCAAAACTGCGCGCCGAGTTAAAGGAAAAGGTCGCCGCTCTTAAAGAAGGCGGGAAAGAGATCGGGCTTGCCGTCGTCCTCATCGGGGACGATCAGGCGTCTAAGGTCTATGTCCGAAACAAGATCAAAGGCTGTGAAGAAGTGGGGATCCGCTCGTATTCTTTCAATCTTCCCGCTTCCGCCTCGCAGCGTGATGCGGAAAATTTAGTGAAAGAGTTGGTCGCCTCAGATAATATCCACGGCATTCTGGTGCAGTTGCCTCTCCCTTCGCATCTCGACGAACAGGCTATTTTAAAACTGATCCCGCCCGCCAAAGACGTGGACGGTTTCTGTGCGCAGAACGTGGGCAATCTTGCCATGAACCGCGAGACCATCGTCGCATGCACGCCCTTCGGCGTCATGAAACTTTTAGAGGAGTACGGCGTCGATCCCCGCGGCAAGAACGCGGTCGTTCTCGGCCGCTCCAATATCGTGGGAAAACCCATGGCGATGCTGCTTTTGAACGCGGACGCGACGGTGACCGTCTGCCACAGCAAGACGAAGAATCTGAAAGAAGTATGCGCGGGTGCGGATATTTTGGTCGTTGCCATCGGTAGAGCGAAATTCGTTACCGCGGATATGGTCAAAGAGGGCGCCGTTGTCGTAGACGTGGGCATGGACCGCGACGAAAACGGAAAACTCTGCGGCGACGTGGATTTCGAAAGCGTGAAGGACAAGGTTTCCATGATCACGCCCGTGCCGGGCGGCGTGGGACCGATGACGATCACCATGCTATTGTATAACACGTATATTACTGCAATGAGAGGTTGAGTTTGGAAAACCAATTTGAAGAGCGGCTGCGTTTCTTCGTCGATGAATTCGAAAAAATTTTAAACGAATATCTGGGCGGACTGCAATTGAAACCCGACGTTTTAAATGAAAGCGTGCGTTACAGTTTACAGGTCGGCGGCAAGCGCGTCCGGCCCGCGCTCATGTTCGCGTCCGCGCAGATGCTGGGTGGAAAGATCGCAGATGTGTCGAACTTTGCGCTCGCGTTGGAACTGATCCATACCTATTCGCTGATACACGACGATCTGCCCGCCATGGACAACGACGATTTCCGCCGCGGAAAGCCGTCCAATCATAAGGTGTACGGGGAAGGGCAGGCGATCCTTGCGGGCGACGCGCTTTTGAACGAGGCGTACCGCATTTGCTTTTCGGAATGCGGCAAGGGAAAATCGTATATCGCGGCGGCGCGCCTGATCTGCGAAAATGCAGGCGTGACGGGCATGATCGCGGGACAAGCCGCAGATCTCTATTATCAGGGAAAAGAGGGCGTCAACGATCAAATTCTGACTTTCATCATGCAGAATAAGACGGCGAAAATGCTCACTTCCGCGGTGGTCGTTCCCGCCGAAGTGTACGGTGTCGACGAAAATCTCATCGCGATCTTAAAAGAATTCGGCAAAAATCTCGGCATTTTGTTCCAGATCACCGACGATATACTAGACGTGACGGGCGATTTCGAAAAAATGGGGAAGACGCTCGGCAAGGATGCGGATGACGGCAAACTCTCCGCCGTATCCCTGTACGGCATGGAGGCGAGCCGCGAAAAGGCGGACTACCATTTCGGGCTGTGCCTGAAACTGTTGGACGAACTGCCTTACGAATGTACGTTCCTTTCCGAACTGACCCGCTTTGTCCGCGAGCGGAATTTATGATCATGAGACTGGATAAATATTTAAGCGAGGGCGCTTTCTCTTCCCGCACAAAGGCTGCGCGGGCAATCGAAAGGGGCCTCGTTCTTTTAAACGGAAAAACCGCAAAACCTTCCGACGAGGTGAAATCGTCCGACGTCGTCACCGTATTGGAATCGAAAGAAAACTATGTTTCGGAAGGCGGTTTCAAGTTGGCGAAAGCCTTTTCCGAGTTCGGCTCGGACGTTCGCGGAAAAGTTTTTGCGGATATCGGCGCGAGTACGGGCGGGTTTACCGACGTGTTGCTGCGAAACGGCGCGCGGCGCGTGTTTGCCGTGGACGTGGGCGAATGTCAGCTCGATGAGAAACTCGCCGCCGATCCGCGCGTTGCGGTAATGGACGGCGTAAACGCGCGTGGGTTGCAAAAGAATAGTTTTTCGGAAGCGCTCGACGGGATCGTTACGGATATCAGTTTTATTTCGCTGACCTACGTACTGCCCGTATTTTCGGAAATTCTCGGCGAGGGCGGGTGCGTATATGCGCTCGTTAAACCGCAATTCGAATGCGGCCCCGCGGCTTTGGATAAGCACGGCATCGTCAAGGATGCGAAACGGCGCCGCGCGGCGATCGGTAAAATTTACGACTGCGCGCTGTCCTGCGGATTGGCTCCTTTACAAATTTGCACGGCTCCCGAACACGAACGCAAAAACAAAGAATTCGTGATGTTTTTGCGAAAAGGCGCAACGCCTTGCAAAAAGGAAAAAATACTATCCATCGAAAAATAAAGAGCACGGCAAGCCGTGCTCTTTTCGTTATTGTTTATTTCTGTTGTAGTTATAAAAGATCGCGAACAGCGGAATATTGAAAGCAAAAACGCAAGGGAAGATCGCGTATTTGAGAATATCCGTGAACGTAGGCGAAATTTCGTTGTAGACGATGATGAGATATGCGATCAGGCATATGATGAGAACGAGGTTCGCAAAGAGGATCAGGCTTGCGGAAACGTAGGATTTCGCCTGCGTCTTGCGGCTGTTTCTGCCGTAGCCTTTTAAATAGAGGAACATGAACACGCCCAGCATGACGAAACTCGCTACAAACGGCAGAACGACGTATGCCGCGTTTGTTTTCAAAACTCCTTTCAAACAGATGGATACGATGGATTCGATGATCGCGATAATAAAAACGTACAGCGCGGTCGTAAACAGTACTTTTCCCTTGTCGTAAGTATTGCCTACCGTCTTTACCTGCGTTCTCGTGCGCGAACTGTTTGCGGTGTTGACCTTGAGCCCGTCGTTCTCCGCCTTTTCGCGGACATCGTAGAACTCGATGGTACTCGCCGTATTCGCGGCGGGCGCGTCGTAAACGGGGTTTTGAGGCTGTACGGGCGGCTCTGCGGCGGCAGGGCGCGCGTTTTGGAACATGGTCTGCTGCGGCTCGTAAGCGGGCTGAGCGGCGCTCTCGGCAACGCGCTCTTCGAAATACGATTCGTCGTACTCGCTTTCGTCGGGATAGCGCTGAGTGTTGTCGTACAATTTCGCGAGTAACTGTTTGTAGTTGCGCTCGGCGGGCGACTTGTTGGAATATAAAAGTTCGCTGGCGATCGCGTTGTTTTCAAGATACGTCGCGTCCTGTTCGGGCGTCTGCGGCGCCGTGTAGGCTGTTTCGTTTGTCGGCAGGTCGGCTGGATTTTCGGGCGCGGCCTCTTCGCTTGCCGCGCCGCTTTGACGCTGTTGCTCGAAACGCTGTTGCTGCGTCATGTGCGAATAGTAATACGCGGTCGCGTCGTTTTCTTCGCCCATCAGTAATTTGTAATTCTCGTGGATGCGCTGCTTCTCTTCCTCCGATAGGGGAGAGGGCTCGTCCGCAGGCGGTTCGCTCTGCGCCGCGTTCTGTTCGCGCATGAATTCGTTCACGTCGGAATCGTTCAAGGTTCTCGGCTCGTCCGCGGGTTCGGGTTCGATTGCTTTTTCCGCAGAAAACGGCTCGTCTTTCGCCTTTTCCGTAAAATCAAAACTGAGATCGATATCTTCTTCGTCTTCGCCTTTTACGCCGCGTACGCGCGTGGTCGATTTTTTCAGTAAATTGAAGTCAACGGCGGCAGGGGCGGGTTTATTGAAGTCGAATTCCCGCTCGGAGATCAGGTTATCGATGACCGTTCTCGAATATTCCCATTCGGCGAGGTTGTGTTCGGCGACGATTTTACCCTTTTCGGTCAACTGAAAATATTTGCGTCTGCCGCCGTTGGATACGCCGCCCCAATAAGAAGTTACGAAGTCCTGTGTTTCCAGCCGTTTGAGCGCGCTGTACAGAGTGGGCTGTTTCAGCGTATATTGCCCCTTGCTCTTTTCTTCGATTTCATTGATGATTTCATAACCGTATTTGTCCCCGTCGTAGAGGGTACGCAAGATAATCGTATTGATGTGCCCGCGGATCAGATCGCTGCTGATGGAAGCGGATTCGTTATTTTCTTTTTCTTTATCATTCGAGTCAAAATCCATTTATCTCAACCTCCTGTTGGCAGTATTATACAATATATGGCGGATTTTGTCAATATATTAAGTAATATGTCTGATATAATTTAAAGGATGGCAACGAGATGGGGAAAAAGAAAGTCTGTGCAAGTTATAGACTTTTTCTTCGTTTTGGTGTAAAATAATGGAGAGAAAAAGAGGAGTGCAAAACCGATATCCATGTCTTACGAAAAATACGAATGCGAGCATAAACTCGTTACTTCCGACACCGACTTTAAACAAGAATTAAAGCCCTCCGCAATCTTGAATTTTTTTCAGGAAACGGCGGGGATCAATAGCAGTTTGCTGGGAGTCGGCTATCCCGACCTGCGCCCGCGAGGGCTTTTTTGGGTGTTATCCAAAATTTATGTGGAATTGACCGAGCCGGTGTATTACGGCGATACGGTGCAGATTGCGACCTGGCCGCACGAGCCAAATAAAGCCATTTTCGAGCGCAGTTTTCTGGTGTGTAAAAATAACGAACCGCGCGTGCGCGCGCTTTCGCGTTGGTGTCTGTTGGACTCTGTAACGGGGCGGATCGCGCCCGCTTCCGCCATCAATCAGAAAACGGAGCGATTCATTGAAGAACGCGCAGTGGATTTTTGCGATTGGCGAATTCCTTTCGTTGAGGACAAAATCGAACCTTCGTTTACGCTGAAAATCGCGCATTCCGAATATGATTTGAATTATCACGTCAACAATATCAAATATGCCGATTATGTATTCAACTGTTTTTCCATCGAAGAACTGACTGCGCGGCGCGTAAAAAGTTTTCAGATCAACTACGTAAAACAGACGCATGAAAAGGACGTTTTGAATTTTTATCGGGATCAGATCTCGAAGGATGTCTTTATCGTAGAAGGCGTAAAAAACGGTGAAGAATCGGTGATTTCGGCAAGGGTGTGTTTTGCTTGATTTTGAATACACTGTAATGCGCTCGTCCAGACGTTCTCTCGGGATTACCGTTCGCGACGGAAGGGTGATCGTCCGCGTGCCGATGCGTTTTTCAAACGAGAGCCTTTGTCGGTTTTTAGGCGAACACAGCGACTGGATACAAAAGAAACTTGCCGAGCAGGAGCAATCGCGTCAACGCTTTGCTTCGGTAAAGGAATATCGAACGGTTTTAATTTGCGGCACCGAAAAGAAATTGTTGCTCGGCGCGGCGAAAAATTCCGAAAGCACCGATACTGTCTGCTTAAAAGAGATTGCTTATCTTCGTAAATGGCTGGAAAAGAATTATTCCTCCTGCATCGAGGAAGACGTTTACCGTCTGGGAAAGAAGATCGGAGTTATGCCTGAAGACCTGCAAGTGCGGGATTTTAAAGCGAAGTGGGGCAGTTGCGATTCCCGCGGCCTGATCAAAATAAATTGGCGCATCCTGTTTTTGCGCCCGCCGCTACGTGAATATATTTTGGTACACGAACTCTGTCACTTAAAGTTTCTCAACCATTCGGCTGACTTTTGGGCGGAAGTGGAACAGTTTTGCCCTTCATACCGCAAATTGAGGAAAGAGTTAAAAGATATGGCATTTTTGACGGAATTATATAGATAATTTCAATATGAATAGTACTATGTGTGACATAAACGGAGGTAAAGGTATGAAAATCAATGTTAAACCCTCTACGGATCTGGCACCCGTATCGGTGGTTATGGTGTCCTGCGGAGATATGGAAGCATCGGATATCGTTACGATTGCCTGGACGGGTACGGTGAATTCCGAGCCGCCGATGCTTTCGATTTCCGTGCGCCCCAGCCGCTATTCTTATGAATTGATCAGAAAGACGGGTGAGTTTGTCGTCAATCTGGTTACGAAAGAGTTGCTGCCCGTGTGCGACGGGTGCGGCGTAGTGTCGGGGCGATTGGTGGACAAATTCGATAAGTTTTCTTTGACGAAAGAGGCGTGCGAAAAAGTGCGCGCTCCCCGGATCGCGGAAAGTCCCGTTGCTTTGGAATGTGTCGTGAAAAATACGGTCGAACTGGGGACGCACGTCATGTTTGTAGCGGAGATCGTCAATGTCGCGGTTTCCGAAAAATATGTATCCGATAATAAGCGTCTGTTTATTCCCGACGGTGATTTGGTCGCTTACGTGCAAAATCGTTATGTGGCGACAGGGAAAACTTTGGGAACCTACGGTTTTTCTGTCAAAAAAGAGTAGCTGCGGGGTGCGCAAAAAAGAGAGGCGGAAAGGGTGTCACCATTAGGGAAACAGGCGTAGGCGAAAAACTTACGCCTGTTTTCTTGTCTTTTACGGCAACTCTATTTCGCCTACGTGGGTTAAAAATATTGTTACTGTTCTTTTGAATCCGTTTTCAGTTTTTACCTTTTCGGAAACAATAATTTTGTCTATTAACAACCTTACTATTTCGGGAGTAAGTTTATTTATCCTTCCCGTTTTGACGACAACCGAAACGAAATTATTTATATTGTCGTTTATCTCGTCGTAGCGTTCTATTTCGCACTTACTGTTTGCTATTGTTTCTTTTAATGTAAACTGCTCTTGTTCATATGTTTCAGCCATCAAGATGAACCGCTCTTCCGAAATCTTTCCTAAAACCTTATCTTCATAAAGACTTTGAATTACTTTATTCAGAGTCCTTATTCTGTTTTCGGCTTCGGATACCTGTTTCACTTTCTTTGCGATTTCTTTTTTTGAAAGCATTCGAGAGTGTTCGATAGCAACATCAATAAACTCTTTTTCGTGGTCGATAACAAAATCCGAAACTCTTTTCAAATAACTCAAAACAATTTTTTCAATTGCTTCTACCGTTATATGGTGAGAAGAACAGGTTGATTTCTTCTGTTTGCGATAAGACGAACAGTTAAAATATTCTTTTTGCTTCATTGTAGAACAACGACAAAGATACATTTTCTTTCCGCAGTCAGCGCAATATACCATACCCGAAAACACATTCATTTCACCCATCGGGGTAGGCCTGCGCCTCCCTTCGCGAATTTTTTGAACCGTTTCGTATGTTTGCTTATCCACGATTGCCTCTTGCGTTCCTTCAAAGGTAACCCATTTCGATGGATCGTTCCACAATTTCTTTTTGTTCTTGTAGGATTTTTTAGTCGTGCGAAAATTTACTGTACATCCCGTATAATGTGGGTTGCTAAGAATATTTTTTATTGTGTCAGAACACCACAGTTCCGGTGTAGCAGATTTGGCGGGATGTTTTATTCCGAGTTTATCATAGTGGCAAATGGGCGTTTCAACTTTTCTTTCGTTAAGAATACGTGCAATCTGAGTTGGTCCAAATCCTTGCATACAAAGATTAAAGATTTCCTTTACTGTTTTTGCCGCTTCTTCGTCAACAATCCATTTATCCTTGTCATTCGGATCTTTTATATACCCAAAAGGCGGAACGGTGCAAAGATGTTTTCCTGAATTGCCTTTTGAACGGAAAACGGCACGTATCTTCTTACTTGTGTCTTTTGCATACCATTCGTTGATAATATTACGAAATGGCGTAAAATCGTTATCAACTTGACTGTTGCTATCCACCCCGTCGTTGATGGCAATAAATCTAACTTCGGCTTCCGGAAACGTGATTTCTGTATATACGCCGACTTTCAGATAATCTCTTCCGAGTCTTGACATATCTTTTACGATTATTGTCCCGACTTCTCCGTTTTCGACTTTTTGCATTAGGCGTTGAAAATCCGGTCTTTTGAAATTCGTGCCTGAATAACCATCATCAACAAACGTTTCAATATTACGAAATTTATGTTCTTTCGCATACTTCATTAGTATTTCTTTTTGATGTACTATGCTGTTACTATCACCTTCTTGTTCGTCATCGCGGCTTAATCTGCAATATAATGCCGTGATTTTTTCTTGAATATTATTTTGTGTTCTCATAGTTTACTCCTTCTGAGAACACTCTGCAAGTTCGTTATATTTAACCGACAGCATATCTTCTACATAGGCTTCTATTATCCTTTTTGTGATATCAAAGATATTTGTCTTGGCGGTTACGCTTGGTTTGACAACGACAGTATAAACCGTGTTGCCGATTTTCTTATCATATACTATTTCTTTAATCGTGTTTTCCGTAATTTAATCTCCTTAGATCTTATTACGCAAACACGCTAAGAAGGGGAAAGATTACTTATTTTGCGTTGTGTTACTCAGTTCTCGCTTTAACGCTTCGTATCCTTCCACAATTAACCTAACTTTCGTTATGTTGTTCACCCGAAGAAACTCATTTATTTCATCATATAGGGCACGTGGAATCATCGTTCCAAAATTGCCGCTCGTTTGTTTTCTTCTTTCCTTGTGCTTTTCTTCATACTTCCTGCGGGTTATGCGTCTTGATGAGTCTTCCTTTCGTTCCATAGTTGCAATACTCCTTATGCGTAAACGATTTCGTTTAAGATTTCTTCTTCAATACGGTCTTGCATTTCTTTTATTCGTCTGACGTCTTCTAAATAATTGCCTGTCCGTTTGTATTTTTCATCTTTAGACAATTTGTCGTACATAACAGAATAAAGTTCTTCCGCTTGCCTGTCTATTCCGTGAAGATAATCGGGAAGATCGCCGCCGAGCACCCAATATTTTCCGACATTATGCTCTTGCAAATAGATTTTGGCAAGCGTACCGTATTTGCCGTAAACGTGTTTTATCGGTTTTACAATACTTTGATACACTTTGATTTCTTCAACCGTTAAGCCTTCACCGTTTTGGGCTTTCATTAAAATTTCGTCGTTATTCATAGCAAAACTCCTCATTAAACATTATCGTATCTATACGACAATATTATTTTATCGTATTCACTTATCGAAGTCAAGCTCTTTTCTGTGAACAAAGGCATAAAGAGTGCAAAATTTTTGTTTTAGGGTAGTGATTTTTTTCGTTTTGAGAAAAGTCGGTTTCCGACTTGTTCAAACCTGCGATTTTCCGATAGTTTGGAAAATCCTTATCCTGCTTGTTTTTTGATGCCGAATAACTAACTATTTTCTTGCTGATTTCGTGTTATTATCCTTTGATAATTCTTTAACTTGTGTTTGGTTTCATCGTTTTCGCTCCTTATTTCGTTTGTTTTTTTCTGTTATCCCTTTATGAGCAACAGCCGAGAAACTTCTCTCTACTATTATTGGAAAGTTGCCGACTGTCTGGCGGGGTATTTTACAAGAATTTTTCCAAACTCCCTTCACTATATATGGACATTCTAAAGCCATTTTGTTAGGGTATTTTACAAAAGTTTTTCTAAACCTCCTTCACTATAATTGGAAAGTTGTCGCAATAAATACAAGGTTTTATAAAACTTTTTTATCCTCTATAGACAATAAGCCATAAGCACGCCTTGATACTTATTCGGACACTTTGAAATACCCCCTCACTATTATTGGAAAGTTTTAAGCCGTTTGTTGGGGTGTTTTTGAAAAAATTCATAATTTTTTCACATAGGACAAACATTGGCTGGTTAAATTTTCCCGCATTTATGTTAGAAATTTCAACGCAAAAACTTCTTTCTTCTTCATAAAAGAACAGGAAGTCTGATAAGATCAAACTTCCCGTTTCGCTTTAAGTATTCTTTATCTTTCTAAACATTTTATCAATGCACTTCTTTTTCTGTTCGTAATTCGGATGCACATAGAGATTGAGAGTTGTACTTATATTAGAATGACCTAAAATTACGCTGACTGTTTTATAGTCGCATTTACTCTCAATACACCGAGTTGCAAAACTGTGGCGAAGTCCGTGAAATTTAATTGGCGGTATTCCTAATTTATCAAGCAACTTTTTATAGTAGTTACGATATGTTCGCGGTTCGGTTGGCGTTGCCTCATTAGTCAAAACGAAATAATCGTTGTTGACGACCTTTTTTAGTGGCTTTAAGATTTCATAAAGGTCTTTAATCATCGGAATATCTCGCATTGACGTTGCTGTCTTAGGCGTGTCAATTAACAGTTCCGTCTTCTTTATGCCGTTTTCCTTAACATAAATCCGCTGGATTGTTTTCCTGATATGTATAACACCGTTTTCCGTGTCGATATCATCCCAAGTTAAAGCACATATTTCGCCGATACGAATGCCCGTGCTTAAACAAATGAAGATACCGAGATTGCGAAACGTGAAGTTATCTTCTACAAACCGCATAATTTTCTTTTGGTTTGTGATGGATAACACTTCAAGTTCCTGCCGTTCCCGATCTGTCGGGAAGATAACGTCAATCGGAGCATAGACACAATAGTTTTTCTTTGCCCCGAATTTAAGAATCATCCGCAAAACGATAAGCATATCTTTAATCGTTTTTTGCGAAAGCCCTCCGTTCAACTTCTGCAAGACAAAATCTTGCACGTCCTTTTCGGTAACTGCTGTGAGATTACCGAACGCCGGCTGTAAGTGTGTTTCAACGATAAGAGAGTATGCTGCAAACGTTGATTTCTTCACGAACTGCCTTTTTTCTTCCTTCCATAAGCCTGCTATTTGGCTTATGTTTTTTTCTGTGACCATAATCGTTTTACCTCCTTGAAAATAGTCCACATAAATTTTAGTAAATTATTGAAGAAAGAAAATACGTTTAGGGACAGCGCACTCTCAATTAGTGATAAAAACGATAGCAAAATTTCGATAACTAATGAAAATATTAGCGATTTTCTATGTTTTATGATTTTGTTTTGGACAGCGATTCTATTATCAATCAGTTGAAGAAAATCAGCAATTTTATCCTGTTCGACTTTGCCTGTAATTGCAATCGGGTAACCTGAATATTCTTGCGAATTTATGCCGGGTTGTCCTGACCTCATAGACGTTAATTTAACCCATCTATCATACTTTTTGCTTTTGGTTTGATAATAAATGAAAGTTCCGTTATATTCTGGTTTTATTCTCGCGCGAATCAAAAATCCTGCGAAATATAATTCGCCATCGTTAGGGTTATATAAGTAACTTTTTCCAACGCTTGCACCTGTTCTTGCAAAAAGGATGTCGTTTTCTTTTACAAGATATTTTTGCTCAAATTCGCCATCGGGTGAAGATAATGGATTAGGTATAAAAGCACTCGTTTCTTCGTCGATATCTGTTATTCGGATATATTTATGTTTTCCGTCATATTTTACCGCAGCCGCATTCATTCCGTATTCAAGAGATATTGAGCATTTTCCTATGGTTGAATATTCCCATTCTTGCTCAAACGATTTGAATCTCAAAGTTGGAACATAACAAACATAATTTCTCAAAAGTTCCAACTTTGAGATTCAACGAATTTACAACAAATTGGCAAAGTACAACTCTTAAAAATGTTTGTGAATATAGGAAAATCCGTAGGACTACCGAAAAGAAAAACTATGTTTCCACGGAAAATATTATGCAAAATTTTCAAGGAGTAGAGAGATTTATATCCGCAGAGTACATTTCGGGTGATGGGTTCAATAAAAACGATATTCTTATGGGGAATATTCGTCCTTATCTCAAAAAAGTATGTTTTGCAGATTTTGACGGAGTATGCAATGCGGACGTGTTGGTGTTTAACAGCAAGACTATAAATCCCAAATTTCTTTATTATGTGCTTGCTAATGATAATTTCATAAATTACGTAATGAGTTCTGTTAAAGGCTCAAAAATGCCCCGTGGAGATAAAAACTTTATAATGCAATATCCACTTTCTTTACCGAGCGAAACAGAACAATTAAAAATAAGTGATTTTATTGGATGTTTAACAAAACGAATACAAGTCCAAAACAAAATCATAAAACATAGAAAATCGCTAATATTTTCATTAGTTATCGAAATTTTGCTATCGTTTTTATCACTAATTGAGAGTGCGCTGTCCCTAAACGTATTTTCTTTCTTCAATAATTTACTAAAATTTATGTGGACTATTTTCAAGGAGGTAAAACGATTATGGTCACAGAAAAAAACATAAGCCAAATAGCAGGCTTATGGAAGGAAGAAAAAAGGCAGTTCGTGAAGAAATCAACGTTTGCAGCATACTCTCTTATCGTTGAAACACACTTACAGCCGGCGTTCGGTAATCTCACAGCAGTTACCGAAAAGGACGTGCAAGATTTTGTCTTGCAGAAGTTGAACGGAGGGCTTTCGCAAAAAACGATTAAAGATATGCTTATCGTTTTGCGGATGATTCTTAAATTCGGGGCAAAGAAAAACTATTGTGTCTATGCTCCGATTGACGTTATCTTCCCGACAGATCGGGAACGGCAGGAACTTGAAGTGTTATCCATCACAAACCAAAAGAAAATTATGCGGTTTGTAGAAGATAACTTCACGTTTCGCAATCTCGGTATCTTCATTTGTTTAAGCACGGGCATTCGTATCGGCGAAATATGTGCTTTAACTTGGGATGATATCGACACGGAAAACGGTGTTATACATATCAGGAAAACAATCCAGCGGATTTATGTTAAGGAAAACGGCATAAAGAAGACGGAACTGTTAATTGACACGCCTAAGACAGCAACGTCAATGCGAGATATTCCGATGATTAAAGACCTTTATGAAATCTTAAAGCNAAATCAATAGTCCATTTGCAAGCAGATGAACTGAAAAAGATTTTTATTGCATACCCAACCATCGAGGAGCAACAAAAAATATCGGGGTTCATTGATAAAATTGACGAGCGCATAGAAGTCCAAAACAAAATCATTAGCAAGTATGAAACCCTAATTAAAGGACTTTGCGATAAAATCTTTAGACACGATAAATCGGTTTGTTTGTTCGATTTAGTAAAATGTAAGACTTCAACATTGCAAGAAAATGAAGTCGCAACATATTATAACGGCAAATATAAAGTTTTTGGTGCGAGTGGAATAATAGCAACCATTAACAAATATCAATTTGAAGAAGACGGTATCTTGGTATTGAAAGACGGTTCAAAAGCAGGGAAAATTCAATATGCCGAGGGTAAATATTCTGTTGTTGGAACGTCTGTTGTTTTAATCCCTAACAATGCCGATGACGCAAGGTATTTGTATTTTGCAATGCTGTCGATTGATTTTGATAAATATAAAGTCGGTTCTGGCATTCCGCATATATATTTCAAAGATTATTCTTGTGAACGAATTTATTATCCAAATTCAGCGTTGAGAATAAGGATTGCAAAAGTGCTTGATGCCTATGAACAAAAGGTTGAAATAGAAAAAGAAATGCTTTCGGCTTTGCAAAAGCAAAAAGCATTTCTCTTACAGTCAATGTTTATATAAACATTTTTGAGAGCAGATATTTTTTCTGCTCTTTTAATTTCTGTAATAGCATCCTTTCACAAGCGATTTTTTCATCTAAAACAGTTAAAAGAGCAATTCTCTTTTCTTGATGATTTATCTCTGGAATATGACAGATAATGCTGTTCAAATCTTTCAAATATGCACAATCCATAGTCCCCTTGACGGTAATACGTCTAACTTGCCCCCTAAAATAGGTTGTTTTCATATAGTAATAGAGATATTCCGTCATAACAATAGGCGATGGGACGATACCTAAAACGCCTTGTTTTGTCGCAATGGGATATGTGTTTATGGAAATTCGCCCGATTGTAGCGCCATTAGAAAAAATCACAGAGTTAGACGGAATAAGCCAAGCCGCCGATTTTTCTAGTCCCAAATACGTTATGTAATCTGAATTTCTTTTTATATATTTTTGAGATAAGTCATCTATTTTGATAAATGGTATTGTTCCATTTTCGTAGTAACTATCATTATCTGTCGTAGGCGTTCCGCCTTCACCTGCTTTCAGATATAAATCCTTAAACGTATAATAATTGTCTTCTTTTTTATTGAGTAAACAATCTATAATTCCTTTAATTAGGGTTTCATACTTGCTAATGATTTTGTTTTGGACTTCTATGCGCTCGTCAATTTTATCAATGAACCCCGATATTTTTTGTTGCTCCTCGATGGTTGGGTATGCAATAAAAATCTTTTTCAGTTCATCTGCTTGCAAATGGACTATTGATTTTCCTTGTGCTATTCGTGCAATATCATATTTTCTGACCGAATTTATTTGATTGCTCAAAAATGCACCGTCTAAATCGCTGCGAATAACGGTTAAATCGCCACCCAGTAAAATATCGTCGTAAGGAATGCAGACTGACGTCGCAATATCTTCGGCTGTTTCACCGGAACAAGGAATAATTACATCGTTCTTTTTGCTGTGAAATAACGTAGTTGGATCTAAACTCGTTTTGCTTTTTATTCTTTTTGCGATTGCGGTTTTATACGTCGTATAAAGTTCTCCATATAGAATGCACGGAGTTCCGTCACTTGACAAATTTTCCTTTGAAATGCCGTATCCTTTACGGAAAGTGCAGACCTTGCCCATAGACGAAACTTGCCATTCGCCACTGTAATTAGGAAATCTCAAAGTTGGAACATTAGGGGTTGTTTCGTTGCTTTTCGACATAATTAGTCCTCCAAAATTCCGAGTTCTTTCAGGTATTTGTCAATCTCCGCGTCAAGACTTGCACGTTGGCTTTCAAGGTCTTTTATTTCCGCCATAACGGCTTTGATATCAATTTCTTCTTCCTCTTCAAACGTATCAACGTAACGGGGTATGTTAAGGTTATAATCGTTACTTTCGATTTCTTCCATAGTCGCAACGTGGCAGAATTTATCTATATCTTTACGCTCAACGTAGGCATTTACGATACGGTCGATATCGTCAGAAGAAAGTTGGTTCATATTTTTGCCCGGCGTAAAATACTTACTTGCGTCGATAAAGCAAATGTTGCCGGCGTTGCCGTTACGGTATTTACGCAAAACAAGGCAGCATACGGGAATACCCGTGCCGTGGAAAAGGTTTGCGGGTAAACCGATTACGGCATCGAGAACGTTCAAATCCTTTATCAAATATCTGCGGATAGTATCTTCACTTCCGCCACGGAACAAAACGCCATGCGGCAGAAGAACCGCAACACGTCCGTCATCGTCCATATGATAAACCATATGTTCAACAAAAGCGAAGTCCGCTTTGCTTGACGGAGCAAGTTTTCCTGCGCCGCTGAAACGTGGATCGTCAAGGAATGAAGATGCTGCCGACCACTTTGCCGAGTAGGGCGGATTTGCAACCTGAACGGTAAATTTAGTCGTGCCGAAATTATCCTTTTCAAGTGTGTTGTCGTTGAAAAGATTGAAGTATTGATACGGAACGTCGTGCATTAACATATTCATACGAGCAAGGTTGTAAGTTGTTCCGTTGAGTTCTTGTCCGTAGTAATGACCTACGGCGTGTTCTGCCGTTCCACCGTTTGCGATAACTGCTTTGCGAACTTCCAAAAGCATAGAAGCCGAGCCGCAAGTGGGATCGCAAACACTTTTAACGGATTTCAGTCCGACGGTCGCAAGTTTACTGCAAAGTTCGGAAACAGCACTCGGCGTAAAGAATTCGCCGCCTTTTTTACCGCTGTCGGAGGCAAAAAGACCAATCAAAATCATATAAGCCGTTCCGAGAACGTCAAATTGAGCGTCATCGTAGGAAAACTCAATATCGTTTACACGGTTTATAACCTTTGCAATTTGCTTTGTGCGGTCGGAAACTTCTTTGCCCAAGTCTTTATCTTTCAAATCCATTGCGTCGAAAATACCGTCAAATGCGGCTTCCGATTTCTGACCGAGAGTAGATTGCTGAATAGACGCGATGGCTTTTTCGAGATAGTCAACCGAAAATACTTTGCCGTCGTATTTACCCGCAATCATATTGACGATATAGCCGAAACTATATTCGGGGCGAATGATATAACCAAGACTGTCAAGAGAATACTTGTCGAGAGCGGCAAGCAATTCTTCATTGTTGGACGCGAGAGCGTCGGCATAAGTCATACCGTCGTTTTTAAGTATTTCTTCCATATACTTTTCCGTCTTTTCGGAAAGGAAACGGTAGAAGATGATGCCGAGAATATAGTCCTTAAATTTGCTCGCGTCCATAGTGCCACGCAAATCGTTTGCGATAGCCCAAAGTTTATTAGAAAGTTCCTGTGCTTGTTGTTTATGAAGTTGGATATCTGTTGCCATAATTTTATACTCCTTCGGCTCTGAATTTTTCGTATTGTTCTTTAACAAATTCTTCTATTTCGGACGACAATTTGATTGTTTTAAGTAGTCCGTATCCTTTTTGACTTAATCTCTTTCGGATATCTTCAAGACTGATAACGTGCTTGAACTGATATTCCGACATAAATGACTTGATGGTATCGACGTCAATGCCTGTTTCTTCTGCAAACATTTCGATATCCATATTCTGCTGTTGAACTTCAAATTCTTCATATGCTTTTACGATATCTTCGTCCGGCGAAAGACTGAAAAACTTTTCCGTAACGAAACGCTTTAACATTTCCTGTTTTGCTCTCAATCTCTCGTTGTCTGAACGTTCGATTTCTCGCAAAATCAAGTCAATAGAGCGTTTTTTCTCGTTTTCGTCTTTCTTGATTACGTCTTTTAACAGGTTGAGAATGTAAACGACGTTGATTTTATCCGTGCGGATAAGTTCGATATTGAAGTCGATATCGACAAGCGTTGTTTTGACGTTTTTCTCTCTATCTTTCTTTGCTAAATCGTAGTAGTAGAGATACCACGATTTATATCCCAAGAACTCGTCTTCGTCCAGGACGTTTACAAGGTCGTTCCACTCGAATTTTGAGAATGTTTTTAACGTAGAAAGCGTTTGCGCAACCAAACGGAAAGCAACGATAAACTTTCTTTGGTCGTCTTCGGATTGCAATCTGCCCGCAATATCGTAAGACGGTGCAATGTTACGCAAGACTGCAACTCTGTCGGCATATTCGGCAACGTAATAATCGTAATTTTCAAGCAAATATGCGTTCGGATTGCCATCGCCCGAAAACAGTTTAAGGGCTTTGTCCTGTTCGTCTTTGATATTACGGAATGTGATTATTTGCCCGTACTGCTTTGTTTCTTTGTAAATACGGTTCGTGCGGCTGTATGCCTGAACGAGAGAATGCCAGAATAAAGGCTTATCCAAATATAACGTGTTAAGCGGCTTTGAGTCAAATCCCGTTAAGAACATATTTACAACAAGCAAAATATCAATCTGCGGAACTTCTTTTTGTTTCAAACGTTTCGCAATATCCTTGCGGTAAGCGTCGAACGTATCAAGACCGAAAGACAGTTTTTCTTTACCGTCAGAGAACATTTCGTTGTAGTCCTTGATACATTGTTCCAAAAACTCTCTCGATTGCGGTGTGTCTGCGCCTTCGTCCATATCTTCGTTTGCCGCATAAGTAAATATTGCCGCAATCTTCAAGCCTTTTTTGTTCAACTTCTTGAAAGCAGTGTAATACTTTTGAAGAAGCGGTACTGACTGAATTGCAAAGAGCGACGTATAGGTGTCCGTACCGATTTTCGTATGCTTTTCGTAATGTTCCAAAATGTTATTTGTAACGAGTTCGATACGTTGCTGGTCGCTATAAATGTTTGAAATATCAATATTGTTACGCTTGCAGTATTCTTCGAGATTGAAATTCGGATTATTGCTTTGCTCGTGAACGATACGCCTTACCGTCATATCGGCTGCGTTTGTCGTAACAATGTTGAATGTGTTTTGATATTCGACAGAGAATTTCAAAACGTTGCCGTCTGCGATGGCTTCCTTGATAAGATACTTATGCAAACAAGCGTCCATATTGCCGGCGTTAAATATATCTGCCGTTGTCTGACCTGTTGCTCCTTTGTTTTCTTCAAAAATAGGTGTTCCCGTAAAGCCGATAAAGTTAGCGTTCTGGAAATTTCTGCGAATATCACCGTGCATTTTACCGAACTGACTTCTATGACATTCGTCGATAACAAACACACATTTTTTCGTCTTGTACGTTTCCATAATAGCCTTATATTTCTCGTTACGAAGTGCGCAAGCGAGTTTCTGAATGGTCGTAACAAGCATTTTTTCGCCGCTGTTTTTCAAACGCTTAATGAGTTCCGCGGTTGAATCGGTGTTATCGACGCAATCTTCTTCAAATGAGTTGTATTCGTCAACGGTCTGGTCGTCCAAGTCTTTGCGGTCAACCAAAAAGAAAACTTTATCAATTCTGCCGTTATCACGGAGAAGGGACGCGCACTTGAAAGAAGTAAGTGTTTTACCTGAACCGGTTGTATGCCAAACATAGCCGTTTCGGTTTTCTTCCAACACACGACGTAAAACTGCTTTTGTTGCGTAAATCTGATACGGACGCATTACGATAATGTTTTTCATCGTGTCTTGTAACACGGTATAGTCCGTCAATAAAGCAGTTATATTGAATTTCGTGAAGAAATCGTCCGTGAACTCGTTGAGTTGATTGATACGCTCGTTATTTGCGTCCGTCCAGAAGAAAGCAAGACTTTTCAGTATGGCTTTGTATGTACCGTCCGCATTCGTTTCGTTTTCATTAGCAAAATATTTCGTCTGAATAGAGTTTGAAACGACGAAACATTGAATGAAATGGAACAGCCCTCTGAACGAATACCTACGATAGCGGTTTATCTGATTGATTGCTTCGTTGATTTCAACACCGGGGCGTTTCAATTCAATCTGAACAAGCGGTAAACCGTTAATGAGAACCGTAACGTCGTAACGATTTTTATAAACGACTTCATTCATATGGTCTTTATCCATCGTTACTTGGTGCGTAACCTGATAAATATTGCGGTCTATGTCTTTCGACAAAAACTCAATATAGATACGCTTGCCGTTGTCTAATTCCAAAACCTGCTTATCGCGCAAAATTTTTGCCGACTCGTAAACGGTTTTGTTTTCAATTTGTGTGCGAAGTCTGTCAAATTCAGCAATCGACAGTTCTGCAACGCCTTTGCCCTTGATGATTTCTTCTTTATTGAACTCTTCAAGTTGTGTCTTGAAGTTCAGCATAACTTCGGTGTAGTTCTTTAATTCGACATATTTGTAACCGATAGTCCCTAATCTTTCAATAAAGAGATTTTCAACTTCATACTCGCTTATCGCCATTTTGCAACTCCTTTTCAAATATTTTCATTAACTGTTGTGTTAAAATGTCCGTTTTTTTCGTTTCTATTGAATGTGTCAGTCTATCCCGCTGCCGTTTCAGTTCGCTTATCTTACCGATTGTTCGTTGCGTTTCGATAGGTAGTAGCGTTACTTCAAAACTTTTCAGCATACTTAACGGAATAATAGATACGGCGGTTGTGGCTTGTTTTAACTTTTTTAATTGTTTAAGTGCCGCTGTATTATTGTTGATAAACCAACATAAATAGTAGGGATCAACTTCCGACATATCATTTATTCGTATAATAGCAAGATTTGAAAGAATGAGTTTGTCAGCACGATTTCTTTCAATCACGATTGCTTTGCCCGAACTCAATCCGACAACTACGTCGTATTCTTTTGTTAAAGAATACGTCCCGATTTTATCGCCTTGAACGGTTATATATTTTGCGATAGGCAAATCGTCTGAAACGTTAACAATGTAGTTAAGTTCTTGCATTGTAATCGTTTCAATGGATTGACCTGTTGTAACTTCTATTCGTGTCGGAATGTTACCTTGAATTATATTTGCGAGAGATTGTAGTTCCACTTGACACACATCCTTTTTTGAAATTTACATAAATATCATACCACAAGAAAATTGATTTGTCAAGGACTTTTAATGTTAAAATTTTGAAATTTAATTAAATTTCCTTTTTGCGACGCTATTTAGCATAACAAAAGACTCGAAGTTGTGAAACTTCGAGTCTTTTGCCACTTGCAGGTGTCCCCATTAAATTAATTGATTATTTTATAATCCCTAATGGGGACACGAAAAAAGCCTCTCTTTTTTTAATCAAGAATATCGTCCAGAATTTTATCGTAATTTTGTTTGCTTTTTGTGTAGACGGTAGGGAGTACGACGCTCTTGCCGTATACGAGATCGCCTTCGGAGTTTTTCACGTAAGGGGTCACTGTATACGTATACTTTTTGTTTTTCACTGTATTTCTGTCTGTAAAATGTTCTTGATATTTTCCGTCATAAATTGTTTCAGTTTTACCGTCATATTGTCTTTTTATTAAATATGAATAGTACTCTGCATGACATAAATCAATTATTACATTGCCGTCTTTATATCGGATCGAGGGCGTCTGGATCTGCGGGCTTGTAAAGCGCGCGGAACTTTCCTGCGGGATCTTATCGGATTTGAAAAGATCGGTGACGACGTATTCCGTCGGCGCGTATTCGTCGGCGAGCACGATGCGATGATTGTTTTCATATTCGAATTTATCGAGTTTTAAAGATACGAGTTCGCCAGGTACTTCAAAACGGCTCGGCGCGCTGTCGGCATAAATTTTTTTGTGCAGAAGATATGCGTAGTGACAGGGCAGTCCGCCGCCCGTGACGTCGGTCACGGTGTTGTCGTAATTGCCCATCCAGACGGCAACCGTGTCTTCCGGGGTGTAGGAAATCGTGTAGGAATCCGTGTTTCCTTTTTCCGTGCCGCACGTTCCCGTTTTTGCGCAGACGGGAAAGGGAAGGTTCGAAAGTTTTTTCGCCGTTCCCGTTTTGGCTGTTTCGTATAAAATATCGTTGATCATGCCGACGGTATCCTTGCCGAAAACTTTTCGCGATGCGATCTCCGCCGTGTAGAGCACGTTCCCCCGACTGTCTTCGAGTTTTTTAATAAAGCGCGGCTGAGCGAAAAAACCTTCGTTTGCAAAGACGGTGTACGCGCCCGCGAGTTGCGTCAGGGTGTAGCCGCGGCTCATGCCGCCCAGCGCCAGGGCGAGGTGTTTATCTTCGTCTTTTAACGGCAGATTCATTTCCCGCAGATAATGTTCGCTTTTTTCGATGCCTAAATCGTTCAGAATTTTTACGGCGGGCACGTTCAGGCTGCGGGAAAGCGCGGCGCGCGCGCTCACGTAACCGTTGTAAACGTCGTTGTAATTGGACGGGGAATAACCGCCGAAATCAATTTTTTCGTCCAGAATCGGGGTTGCGGGCACGATCCTGTTTTCTTCGAATGCGGGCGCGTACACGGCGAGCGGCTTGATGATGGAACCGGGCTGTCTGCTGCTGTTGCCTTCGGTAGAATAAAATGCTTTGACGCCGCGCGTCTTGTTGTCGAGAATTACGATGCTTTTGCCCGAACGGTCGGCTGTGGTTTTCAGTTCTTCCGCGTATTTTTGCAGGGGGGCATCCATGTAAGTGTAAATTCTGCACCCGTCCAGAATGGCGTACGGGGAAACGCTGAGAACGTTTTCCAGTTCGTCGTACACGCTCTGTATATACGTCTGCGATTTGATGGCGTTGTCCGACTTTTCGGGGATAGGACTTTCCTTGGCGATTTTTGCCTCGCTCTCGCTGAGGTATCCGTATTCCTGCATCTTCGTCAGAACAAGGTTGCGCCTTTGCAGACATTTTTCGGGATGATTGAAAGGGGAATACGTGTTGGGCGCTTTGATGAGCGCGGCGAGGAGCGCGGATTCCGCGACTGTCAGATCTTTCGCCTCTTTATCGAAATAAAAATCGGCGGCGCTGGCGATCCCGAAACAACTGTGCCCGAAATAAATGGTATTGAGATACATTTCCATGATCTCGTCTTTGGAATACTTTTTTTCCAGTTTGACGGTCAGTTTGATCTCTTTGAGTTTTCTGGAAATGGTCTTTTCGTTGGTGAGGTGAGTATTTTTGATCAATTGCTGACTGATGGTGGACGCGCCTTCCTTGTAGGAGCGGCTTTTCAGGTTGTTGAAAAAAGCCTTTCCCATTCTTGCGACGTCCAGGCCGTGGTGCTTATAAAAATTTTTATCTTCGATGGATACGAAGGCGTTTTTCAGATGATCGGAAAGCGCCTCTATTTTTACGCTTTTATTCGCCTTGTTCGCGGAGATCTGTGCGATCTCGTTTCCGCCGTTGTCGCAGATCACGATATTGTTTTCGGATAAAGTCAGCTTTTCTTCGTTGAGTTTGCTGTCTTTGGTCGTGATCAGAAAAAAAGCCGCGGCCACAGCCGTCAGAACGAGCAGCGAACACAGGCCGATGATAAATATTTTCCTCAAAACTTTCATAGTCAACCCTTTTACGTTAGTATAAGAAAAAAAATAAAAATTATTTAACCATTCTATTTTTGAATAACTTGAAAAATTTCCGAAAAAAAGTTATAATGGAATCTGAAATATCATTGCTTACGGAAAATTATGAACGAGAAACATTATCATATCATTACATACGGCTGTCAGATGAACGTGCACGAATCGGAAAAAATCGCGGGCACGCTGAAAAAGATGGGCTACGAGCCTGTTGCTGACAGCGAAGACGCGGATATCGTCGTCTTTAATACCTGCTGTATCCGCGAAAACGCGGAAAATCACGCTTATGGAAACATCGGCGCCCTGAAAAAACTCAAAAAATCCAAAAAAGATCTTTTGATCGCGGTGGGCGGCTGTATGACGCAGCAGCCGGGCAAGGCGGAAGAACTGAAAAAGAAGTTTCCTTTCGTCGATATCGTATTCGGGACGCACAATCTCGACGAATTGCAGAAACTCGTCGAGTTGAAATTGAAACGCAAAAAATCCGTCGTGGACGTGTGGGAAAAGGAAGGGGAGATTTCCGAAAAAGACAAGCCTTTCCGCACCAGTTACCCGAACGCCTGGGTGAATATCATGTACGGCTGCAATAATTTCTGCACCTATTGCATCGTGCCGTATGTGCGCGGAAGGGAACGCAGCCGCCGTCCCGAACATATCGTTGCGGAAGTGAGATCCTTGCTCGACGAAGGGTATAAGGAGATTACGCTGTTGGGGCAGAACGTCAACTCGTACGGGAACGACGCGGACGGCGCTTTCAATTTCCCCGATTTGTTGCGGGAAATCTGCCAAGACAAGCGTAAGTTCCGACTCAGGTTTATGACGAGCAACCCCAAAGATTTCACCGAAGATCTCGTCGCCGCCATTGCCGAAAACCCGCAGATATGCCGCCTCGTGCATCTTCCCGTGCAGGCGGGCTCCGACCGTATCCTGCAAAAAATGAACCGTAAATACACATTCGACGAATATCTCGATAAAGTAAAAATGTTGCGGAAACGCATTCCCGATTGTCAGATCACGACCGATATTATGGTCGGCTTTCCCACGGAAACGGAGGAGGACTTTCAAAAGACGCTGGATCTCGTCGATGCCGCCGATTTTTCCACGGCGTTCACCTTTGTGTATTCCCGTCGGTCGGGCACCGTTGCCGCAGAAATGGAAGGCCAGATCCCGGAAGACGTGCAAAAAGACAGGATCATGCGTCTCGTTTCTCTGGTGAATTCGAAAACGCGTGAAAAATCCAAAGAATATTTGGGTAAGATCGTGGAAATTCTCTGCGAGGATTACGACGGGAAAAAGGGTGTTTATCTCGGGCGCGACGAATACGGGCGCATGGGTTATTTTCCTTCGTCCGAAAACGTGGTGGGCAAATTCGTAAACGTGAAAATTACTGAAGCATCGGGCGTATCGCTTACGGGCGAGATCGTCCGATAAAGGAAAGAGGTTCAAAAGATGAGCGGATTATCTCCGATGATGAGGCATTACCTTCAGATCAAAGACCAATACAAAGACTGCGTCCTGTTTTATCGCCTGGGCGACTTTTACGAGATGTTTTTCGACGACGCCAAGGAAGTGTCCGCGCTCCTCGATCTCACTTTGACGGGGCGCGACTGCGGTCTCGAAGAGCGCGCGCCCATGTGCGGTATTCCGTTTCACGCCGCGGATACATATATCGCCCGCCTCGTCGCGCTCGGAAAAAAGGTCGCCATCTGCGAGCAACTCTCCGATCCTGCCACGAGTAAAGGCATGGTGGACAGAGACGTGGTGCGCGTCGTTTCGGCGGGTACGCTCATCGAAGATGAACTTTTAGACGAGCGCTCCAACAATTTCATTGCCTGTGCTTATAAAAGCGGCGAAGAGTGCGCCGTCGCATACACCGATATCACGACGGGGGAATTCTGCGTGTCCTCGTTTTCGGGCGGGAATTGCGTGAGCGAGGCGGGAGAAAACCTTGTCAAATTATCGCCCGCCGAAATTATCGTCAACGACGAGTTTTTGCTCGCGGCGCGCGATTGTCCCGTATTGAAATACAATTCGCTCCCTTCGTTTTCCTGTTACGTTCCTTGGGCGTTCACCGTGCGGCGCGCCGAAAACAGCCTTTTGGAACAATTTCAAACGAAAACGCTCGCGCCCTTCGGCATTGCGGGCAAAGATATCGCGATCTCCGCCTGCGGTGCGCTCGTCGAATATCTGCGGGAAACGCAGAAACACGCGCTGAAAAATCTCGACGGTTTGAAATATCTCAACGGAAGAAAGACGATGATGCTCGACAGCATCGCGATCAAAAATCTGGAACTGACGAAAACGCTGTACGAAGGGAAAAAGCGCGGCTCTCTTTTGTGGCTTCTGGATAAGACGCAGACGGGCATGGGGGCAAGGCTGTTGACGAATCTCATACTCAACCCGCTCAATTCGCGGGAAGAGATCTGTTTTCGTCTGGACGGCGTGGAGGAACTTTTCAATGCGACGGTCATACGCATCGGGATCGCCGAAACGCTCAAAGGGATCCGCGATATCGAGAGGATCGCGGGCAAAATTTCCAACAACAATCTGACGCCGCGCGACTGCGAAAATCTTGCGCTTTCGCTTGCAATCGTTCCCAGCCTTAAATTTCAGTTGACGGGTTTTTCTTCGCCCGTTCTGATGAAGATCGTTTCCGAACTGCACGAATTGTCAGAAATACGCGACCTGTTAAAGGCGACCATCGTGGAAAACGCGCCCGTTGCGGTCAAGGACGGCGGCTTTATCCGCGAGGGCTATAATAAGGACCTCGACGAATTCCGCAGGATCCGCGACGGAGGGGCGGGCATGATCGCCGAAATGGAAACGCGGGAGCGCGACGCGACGGGCATCAAAAATCTGAAAATCAAATATAACCGCGTGTTCGGCTATATGATCGAGGTCACGAATTCCTTTAAGGATAAAGTGCCGTATCATTATCAGAGGCGGCAGACGATCGCCAATGCCGAGCGCTACGTGACCGACGAACTCAAAGAGGTCGAAGAAAAGATATTGACTAGCGAGGAGCGCAGCATCAAACTTGAACTTGCGATCTTCGAGGATGTGAAGTCCGCGCTTGCGGACAATATTTCCAAACTCAAAGAACTCGCGCAGGCGATTGCCTTCCTCGATTGCCTTGTATCCTTTGCCGCGGTTTCCAAAGAGCGCAATTACTGCAAACCGCAGATAGGCCCGCTCGGCGGCCCCTTGAAAATCATCGACGGCAGACATCCCGTCGTGGAGGCTCTTTCCAAAGAGCGGTTCGTGCCCAACGATACGACGATGGACGGCAAAGATACTTCGATCATGATCATCACGGGACCGAATATGGCGGGTAAGAGCACTTATATGCGGCAGACTGCGCTCATCGTGCTGATGGCGCACCTCGGCTGTTTCGTGCCTGCAAAGAGCGCGGAAATACCCGTGACCGACCGTATTTTTACCCGTGTGGGAGCGAGCGACAATCTGATCCTTGACCAGAGCACGTTTATGGTGGAAATGACCGAAGTTGCCTCCATCATTTTAAACGCGACACCCGATTCTCTGCTGATTTTAGACGAAGTGGGGCGCGGGACGAGTACTTTCGACGGACTTAGTATTGCCTGGGCGGTTTTGGAACACCTCGCGCAGAAGATCAAAGCAAAGACGCTTTTTGCCACGCATTATCACGAACTCACGGAACTGGAAGATAAGATCGAGGGTGTCAAAAATTATAAAGTTACGGTAAAAGAGGCCGCGGGGACGGTGATCTTCCTGCGTAAGATCATGCGCGGCGGCGCTAATAAGAGTTTCGGGATCGAGGTCGCAAAACTGGCGGGCGTTCCTGCGGAAGTGACAGCGCGCGCCAAAGAGATCCTCAAAAAATTGGAGAAAAACGATATTGCGCGCGGCGCGGCGCAAACGGAAGAGATCGCCGTTTCCGAAGAGGAACCGAGCCTTTCCGAAATCGAAAAAATCTTATCCGAATTGGATCTTGATAATCTCTCTCCCATGCAGGCGTTTATGGTCTTATCCGACCTTTCCGAAAAAGTCAAAAGATAAAGGAGTTTTATGGCAAAGATCAATATTCTGGACAGTTCCGTTTTTAACCGCATCGCCGCGGGCGAGGTGGTGGACCGCCCGTATTCTGTGGTAAAAGAATTCGTCGAAAACAGCATCGACGCGGGCGCGACGAGTATTTCTATCGAGATCGAGCGGGGCGGAAAGGACAGGATCTGCGTATCCGACAACGGCTCGGGTATTGAAAGGGAAGATTTTACTTCCGCTTTTTTGCCGCACGCGACCAGCAAGATCGCGCGCGTGGAAGATCTCGACGTCATTATGACGCTGGGCTTTCGCGGCGAGGCTCTCGCGAGTATCGCATCCGTGGCGAACGTGACCGTCAAATCCCGCGCGGCGGGCGGCGACTGCGCCTATCAGATCTCATGCAGCGGCGGGAAAATGGGAGAGATCCTGCCTTGTGCGCGCGACGTCGGTACCGAAATATGTGCCGAAAATCTCTTTTTCAATACGCCCGTGCGCGCAAAATTCCTGAAATCGGATAAAGGGGAAGAAGCGGAGATCACCAATTCCGTTTCCCGTTTTATTTTGGGAAATCCTGAAATATCCTTTCGCTACTTTGTGGACGGAAAACTGTGCCTGCAATCGTTCGGCGGAGGACTTGAAGAGGCTGTCGCCGCCGTGTACGGGGCGAGCGTACTTAGAGAATGTTACGAAATAAGCGCCGTCAAACACGGGATTGCTATACACGGCTATGTGGGGAAACCTTCCTTTACCAAAGCAAACCGCACGTATCAGAGCACTTTTGTCAACGGTCGCTACGTCGTTAACGCCACGATCGGTTCCGCCATATCCAACGCCTTTGCTTCTTATCTGATGAAGAGGCAATATCCTTTTTATATTTTATTTATCGATATTCCGCCCGAAGTGGTGGACGTGAACGTGCATCCCAATAAAGCGGACGTGCGTTTCGAAAACAATCAGGTCATTTACGGCAGTATCTATTCGATCATATCGTCTGTGCTCGACGGCAACGCCAGTGCGTTGGAATATATCGTCGGCGTCAAAGAAACGCCGCAAAAACAGGAAATCGAAGTTGTGCAAAATACTATGCCTGACATAAAAAGCATTGAAACGCCCAAAGATGTGCCTTCCGTGATTGCGGAAAAGAAAACCGAGCCTTTGCAGGAAAATTATACTTGGAATTATAGTTATGACCGTGCGCCCGCGCCTATCTGGCTGCATGATTCGGGCAACCGTGAAAATGAAAATTCGAAAGAGCCGCAAAGAGAAGAACAAGCCCCCGACGTTTTCGAGGAAAACAAACGGTTGATCCTCGCTGCGGAACAAAAGGCGAAACAACAGAAAATTATTTTTGAAAATGCAGTTTATCGCGGCTGTCTTTTCCAGACTTATCTTTTGTACGAGTTGGGCGACGACTGTTATTTGATCGATCAGCACGCCGCGCATGAACGGCTGCTGTTTGACCGTTTCCGGGAAGAAATGCGCAAGCGTGCCGTCGTCAAGCAGCCGATGCTGTTGCCGTATGTTCTCACGGTGAACGCGCAAGAGGCCGACTTTTTGACCGACCATTCCAAAGTTTTGGAGGAGATCGGTTTCGAGTGTGAACAATTCGGATCCAACAGTTTCAAAATTTCCACCGTACCGATGGAATTGCAGGACGTGTCGCTCGCGGACTTTTTCGCCGAAGTGCTTAAAAACGTAGGTACGCTGAAAGGCATTCGTCTCAACGAATTGCTGCGCGATAAATTGGCGATGACTGCCTGCAAACATGCGGTCAAGGGCGGTATGGCGCTGACCGATTCGGAAAAGGACAAACTTTTTGAAATGCTCGGCGGCGATATGGGGTTGAAGTGTCCGCACGGCCGCCCGATCGCCGTCAAACTTTCCCGTTACGAGATCGAAAAAATGTTCAAGAGGATCGTGTAGTGGAAACGAAAGCGCTCGTGATCTGCGGGCCGACCGCATCGGGGAAAACGGCGCTTGCCGTTTCGATGGCGAAACGCCTGCAAACGGAAATCATTTCCGCCGACTGTATGCTCGTGTATCGGGGGCTGGATATCGGCACCGCGAAACCTTCTTTGTCCGAACGGGAGGGTATTTTGCATCATATGATCGACGTTGCGGAGCCGACGGATTCGTATTCGGTCAGCGATTACGAAAAAGCGGCGCTTCCCGTCGTCGAAAGTTTATTGCAGAGAGGAAAAACGCCCGTCATCTGCGGCGGTACGGGGTTTTATATCAATGCGCTGCTCTTTGCGCAAAAATTCGGGAACGCGCCGGCCGATGCCGCCGTGCGGTTAAAATATGAAACCATCGCAAAGGAACGGGGACGCGAATACCTGCATTCTCTCCTGCGGGAATGCGATGCGGAAAGCGCGGCGAAACTTCATTATAACGACGTGAAACGCGTCGTTCGCGCGCTGGAAATATTTGAATTGACGGGACGAAAAAAATCCGAACAGAAGGACGAGCCGATCCCTCGGTTTCCCTATGTGGCGGTCTGTCTCGATTATCCGAGAAAGGAACTGTACGAGCGCATCGAAAAGCGCGTAGACGTCATGTTCGGGCAGGGGCTTGTCGAAGAGGTGCGGGCTTTGCTGCGCGGCGGTGTTCCCCCGACGGCGCAAAGTATGCAAGGGATCGGCTATAAAGAAACTATTGAACTTGTTGAAAATCCGAGTTTGCGAAGTACTGTGTCTGACATAATAAAGCAGAATACGCGAAATTATGCAAAACGGCAGATCACTTTTTTCAAAAAACTGCCGAATCTTATCTATCTTGCGCCCGACTGCGCGGATAACGAAAATATCATTATGGAGTATTTATGCAAGGAGCAGAACGGCTGATCGCAAAGAGCGAAGAACAACTGAAAGAAACGTTTCGGAAACTGGATGAAATATCCTATTTCAATCAGGTAAAGGTGATAAAGGCTTTTCATAAAAACCGCGTGGCGCTCCGCCACTTTTCGGGCAGTACGGGCTACGGCTACGGCGACGAGGGGCGCGATACCCTCAATCAGGTTTTTGCGGACGTATTCGGCGCGGAGAGTGCGCTCGTTTCACCCAATATCGTTTCGGGAACGCACGCGCTGACCGTCGGACTGTTCGGCCTTCTGCGCGCGGGCGACACGCTTTTTTCCATTTCGGGAAATCCTTACGATACGTTGCAGGACGTGATCGCGGGCAAAGATACGGGCTCTCTCGCAGATTTCGGGATTTCCTTTGAAAAAGCCGATCTGAAAGACGGCGCATTCGATTATCACGCCATCGAAAATGGACTGAGAAATCCGAAAGTCAAAGTGGTCTTTATCCAGCGTTCCCGCGGCTACGAATGGCGCGACGCGCTATCGCAGGAAAAAATCTCGGAGGCGTGCGCGTTCGTGAGAAAATGCGGCTTTCAAGGCTGTATTTTCGTGGATAACTGCTACGGCGAATTTGTCGAAACGAGCGAGCCGACGCAAAACGGCGCGGACGTCGCGGTGGGTTCTCTCATCAAAAACGCGGGAGGCGGCATCGCGCCTACGGGCGGCTATATCGTCGGACGGCAAAAATACGTCGAAAAAATCGCGGGCAGGCTGACGGCGCCTTCCATCGGCGCGGAGGTCGGTTCCTATTCTGCGGGTTATCAGTATTTTTACCAGGGACTTTTCCTTGCTCCGCACACCGTAAACCAGGCGTTGAAGGGAAGTTTCCTCATCGGCGCCTGTCTCGATCAGATCGGCTATAAAACTTCGCCGTCGCTGGAAAATATGCCGTATGATATCACCCGCGCCATACAGTTCCCTTCGGATACAAAACTGATCGCATTTATCCAGTCGGTGCAGGAGGCGTCGCCCATCGACAGTTTCGTGCAGTTGCAGCCGTGGGATATGCCGGGATATGAGGACCGCGTCATCATGGCGGCAGGCTGTTTCGTGCAGGGAGCCTCCATCGAACTTTCTGCGGACGCGCCCGTCAAGGAACCGTATATCGCTTATTTTCAGGGCGGCCTCACGTACGAACACTGCAAATACGCGCTCACGAAGATCATCGAAAAACTGTAAACGTCAAATTTCGCCCCGCCGAACTTCGGCGGGTTTTTTATTGCATAATTTATGAAAAGACGGAAATACTGCTTGTATGGATGATACGCTTTGCATACTCTCGTTCGTCGGATTTTTAAGTTTTTTGTTTCCGATTTTTTTGAACGTAAATGCCTTTGTCGACGGAAAAGAGAAAAAGGGGTGCTTCGGCATCTATCTGTTCCGTTTTTTCAAAATTTACGGCGGGTACGCCACTTTGTACAAAGAAGGGATCGCCTTTCATCTCACCAAAAAGAAAGCGGTCCTGCTGCCGTATAAAGAGTTGGGAAACACGCGAAAAAAGTTCGAGATCACGGACGGGTTTCAAGTCTATTCGTATCATCAGATCGTCGAAATCGGCAATCGCGAAAACGTCGGCGGGGCGGTTCTTGCCGCTGCGTTTATCGAATCGTTGGCGGGCGCGCTGTTCGCAAGATTTTTTGCGAAAAAAAAATATCTGTCGCTGAAAAGCGGCGTGATGCTGACGCCCGAAAGCGATACTTTAAAAGTATCCGTGAGTATGACCGCGATTTTTAATCTGCTCGTGCTTTCGATGGCGTCGACGAAAATTTTATTGGAGAAGGTAATTGAATATGAGCGTAAAAGGAAAAAACAAAAAAGTAGAAGAAATGGTGGAAACCTCACTTCATAATCTCAACGAACTCGTGGACGTGAACACGGTCATCGGCAAACCGATCGCGACGTCGGGCGGCTATCAGTTGATCCCCGTATCGAAGGTGACGATGGGATATCTTTCGGGTGGCGGCGAATACGGCGAGATCAAAATTTTGAAAGAGGACGAAAACTATCCCTTCGCGGGCGGCTCGGGCGCGGTCGTTTCGTTAAAACCCGCGGGATTCATTCTGGATACGGGCAGCGACTGCCGCTTTATCCACGTGGGCGACGCGCCGCTCGATAATCTCATCGACAAAGCGTCGGAATTGATGGGGAAGTTCGTAAACAAAAATGACTAAAAAGACGGTTTGTTTGCTGACGGCTCTGTTGGCGGGTGCGTTTGCGGTGGGCGCGGCCGCATATTCGCCCAAAGGCGCGAGCGCGGAAAGTTCCTATTCGGAAATCGTGATGGAAGCCGAAAGCGGACGCGTGTTATACGAAAACGACAGCGATAAGGTCATGCCCATGGCGAGCACGACCAAGGTTTTGACCGCGCTCATTATCGTAGAGGACTGCGATCTTTCGGACGTGTTCGAGATCCCCGCCGAGGCATGCGGCATCGAGGGTTCCTCAATCTATCTCGTCGCGGGGGAAAAACTGAAAATATCAGACCTTTTGTACGGGCTGATGCTCCGCTCAGGCAACGACTGCGCGGAAGCGCTCGCGATCTATCACAGCAAGAGCGTCGCGGCGTTTGCCGAAGTGATGAACGAAAGGGCAAAAAAACTCGGCGCTGTGCACAGCCATTTTGTAAATCCGCACGGTCTCCCTGCCGAAAATCACTATACGACCGCGCGCGATCTATGTACGATCGCCTGTGCGGCGATGCGTAATCCCGCGTTTAAAGAGATCGTGTCCACGCAGAAAGTTGTCGTACAGGACGGCGGCAACGGCAACCGCGTGCTCGTGAACAAAAATAAAATGCTGTACCAGTTCGACGGCGCGAACGGCGTTAAAACGGGATATACGAAGATCGCGGGCAGGTGTCTGGTAAGCGGCGCCGAGCGCGGCGGTATGCAACTTGTTTCCGTGGTTTTGAACTGCCATCCAATGTACGAACGCAGCGCCGAAATCCTGGAACAGTGCTTTGCGAAATACAGCCTTGTTTCGCTGTTTGAACCAAAAGAAATGACGCTTCCCACCGAGGTAAAGGGGAAATCCTGCCGCGTGGAGGCGAAAGAAGGTTTTTCTTATCCTTTGGCGGAAGGAGAACTTTCCAAAGTACAGATCCTCTTCGATTTGCCCGAACAGGTGAAACTGCCCGTAAAATGCGGCGACGCGTTGGGTGAAATGCAAATTCTTCTTGAAAATCAGTTGCTTTTTTCGCAAAAAATCGTTAGTATAGAGAATGTGAAAAAGAGCTTTATCGACATTTTACGCGATATCGCAAATAATTAGTTTTTCAAAGAGGATATATGAGGATCAACAAATATCTTGCGGGCTGCGGCGTCGCGGGGCGGCGCGCGTGCGACAAGATTATCGAAGAGGGCAGAGTCAAGATCAACGGAAAAGTCTGCAAATTGGGCGACGAAGTCAAAGAAAATTCCGATGCGGTATTCGTGGACGGGCAGCGTGTATCGATGAAATCCAAACATCAGTATTATCTGATGAATAAACCCAAGGGATGCGTATGCACCGTCAAAGACGACAAGGGGCGCAAGACCGTCATGGATTTTTTGCCCGCGGGCGTGGGCAGAGTTTATCCCGTGGGGCGGCTCGATTACGATACCGAAGGAATGCTGATTTTGACCGACGACGGCGATTTGGCTTTCCGCTTGACGCATCCCAAAAACGAGATCCCCAAAACGTATCTCGTACGGATCGAGGGCACGGTGGGCGAGACCGAACTCAACAAATTGCGCGGCGGCGTGGAGTTGGACGGGAAGACTACGGGCAAGAGCAACGTGCGCATCGTGGAAACGGATAAAAAGTTTACCAAACTGCACGTTACCATTACCGAAGGGAAAAACAGGCAGGTGCGCCGTATGTTCGAAAGTATCGGCAAGAACGTGGACTTTTTAAAGCGTATCAAAATAGGCGACATGGGACTCGGTTCTTTAGAGCGTGGCAAAGTGCGTAAACTGACCGCGGAAGAAGTTTTCTATCTGACCAATATTTAAAAAAGACGGCCGAATATCGGCCGTCTTTTTTTGTATGCGATTAGTAGAGTCGCTTTCTTTTCCAAAAGTATTGCACTTTCTTTGTCGCCGTGGCGGAGCACCTTTTTTCAATTCGTGCTGAATCTGTTCGTTTCCCGTCAAGGGAAAGTCCTGCACGGCAAAAGGGACTGCCGTAAGGCAGCCCCTTTTTTTTATTTAAGAATATTTACGATAAACTCGCCGTCTTTGGTGTCGATTTGAAGGGTATTGCCCGCGTCGAGGTCGTTCGCGAGAATGGTTTTCGCGATCAGCGTTTCGATCTTGCTCTGCAGATATCTCTTTAAAGGACGCGCGCCATACACGGGGTCGTATCCGTTTTCGACGATCGATTCTTTCGCCCGCTCGGTGATATCCAGTTTCAGTTGTTTGTCGCGCAGCCGTACCGCAAGGTCTTCGATCAGAAGGTCGATGATCTTGGTCACGTTGTCTTTGGTCAGCGGTTTATAATAGACGATCTCGTCCAGACGGTTTAAAAATTCGGGACGGAAACTGCTCTTCAAAAGTTTATCCACCTGTTCTTTCGCCTCTTCGGAAATTTCGCCTTTTTCGTCGATGCCTTCCAAAAGATAAGAGGAGCCGAGGTTGGAAGTCAAGATGATGATGGTATTTTTAAAGTCCACCGTGCGTCCCTGCGAATCGGTGATACGCCCGTCGTCGAGTACCTGCAATAAGATGTTGAACACGTCGGGGTGTGCCTTTTCTATTTCGTCGAAGAGTACCACGGAGTAGGGCTTTCTGCGCACCGCCTCGGTGAGTTGTCCGCCTTCGTCGTAACCGACGTATCCCGGCGGCGCGCCGATCAGACGGGAAACCGAAAATTTTTCCATGTATTCGGTCATGTCGATACGCACGAGGTTGTGTTCGTCGTCAAAGAGGCTCTCCGCGAGCGCTTTGGCAAGTTCCGTTTTGCCCACGCCGGTCGGTCCCAAAAAGAGGAATGAGCCGATCGGGCGGTCGGGATCCGCGATGCCTGCGCGCGAACGGATGATCGCTTCGCTCACTTTGGTCACCGCCTCGTCCTGACCGATGACTCTCTTATGCAGGATATCGCCGAGATGCAATATTTTTTCGCGCTCGCCCTCCATGAGTTTTGCGAGGGGAATACCCGTCCAGCGCGATACGACGCGCGCGATCTCTTCTTCGGAAACGGTGTCGCGGAGCAACGTCGTCTTTTTGTGCGAATCCTGTTTCTGCGCCTCTTCCAGTTTTTTCTGCAAGGCGGGCAGGGCGCTGTATTGCAGTTCCGCCGCCTTTGCGTAATCGGAAACGCGCTTGGCCGCCTCGATCTGCGCGTTGATTTTTTCGATCTCCGCTTTTGTGTCGGATACGGCGTGTATCTCCTGTTTTTCCTTTTCCCATTGCGCTTTCATGGCGCGGAATTTTTCGCGAAGGTCGGCAAGTTCTTTCCTAATGGATGCCAGCCGTTCCTGCGACAGCGTATCGCTTTCCTTTTTCAGCGCCATTTCCTCGATTTCCAACTGCATGATCTTGCGGGAAATGTCGTCCATTTCCGCGGGCATCGAGTCGATCTCCGTGCGGATGGTCGCGCACGCCTCGTCAACGAGATCGATCGCCTTATCCGGAAGAAAACGGTCGGTGATATAGCGGTTGGAAAGGGTTGCCGCGGCGATGAGCGCCTGGTCGTGTATCTGCACGCCGTGGAAAACTTCGTAGCGCTCTTTTAAACCGCGCAGAATGGAAACGGTGTCTTCCACCGTCGGTTCGTCGACCATGACGGGCTGGAATCTGCGTTCGAGCGCCGCGTCTTTTTCGATATATTTGCGATATTCGTCGAGCGTGGTCGCGCCGATGCAGTGCAGTTCGCCGCGCGCGAGCATGGGCTTTAAAAGGTTGCCCGCATCCATTGCGCCGTCGCTCTTGCCCGCGCCGACAATGGTGTGCAGTTCGTCGATAAAGAGGATGATCTTGCCTTCGCTCTTTTTGATCTCGCCGAGCACGGCTTTCAAACGCTCTTCGAACTCGCCGCGGAATTTTGCGCCCGCGATGAGCGACCCCATATCGAGTGCGAAAATCGTCTTGTCTTTCAATCCTTCGGGAACGTCGCCCCGCACGATCCTTTGCGCAAGCCCCTCCGCGATGGCAGTCTTGCCGACGCCCGGTTCGCCGATGAGCACGGGATTGTTTTTGGATTTGCGCGACAAAATGCGGATAACGTTTCGTATCTCGTTGTCGCGCCCGATGACGGGATCGAGTTTCTGTTCTTTTGCGCGCTGTACGAGGTCGAATCCGTATTTGGTAAGCGCGTCGTAGGTGCTTTCGGGATCGTCGCTCGTCACCCGTTCGCTCTTGACCTTTTTCAGTTCAGCCAGGAATTTTTCTTTTGTGACGGAAAGATCTCTGAAAATCTGTTTGATGTCTTCCGTCGCGTAGTCGAAGAGGGCGAGCATGATATGTTCGACGGAAACGTATTCGTCCTTCATGTTTGCCGCGAGCCGTTCCGCCTGCGCGAATATTTTGTCCGTCACGGGGGAAATATAAATCTTATCGGGTTCCCGCCCGCTCCCGCTCACGGCGGGGATCTTTCCGATCGCCGTATCCAGGCGCGCGAGCAACAAGTCGATATCCGCGCCCGATTTTTTCAAAAGGGAAGGGATCAGTCCGCCTTCCTGATCCGCGAGCGCGTATAAAAGGTGCTCGGGCATGATCTGCATATTTTGGTTTTCCAGCGCGATATTCTGTGCGGCAGTCACCGCCTCCATCGCTTTTTTCGTCAATTTTTGTGCGTTCATAAAAATTCACCTCCTTCAGATGATCTGAACGCCGCTGTTCAGATATTGCAAATAGCGCTTTTCCAACGCCTCGATCGAGCCGTATTCGCCGCCGAGAAATCCTTTGAGCATTTCGTCAAAGGTGGCGATATAGTGGCCGATCGCGTTTCCGATCTGCTCTTCGGTGTAATCCGAATCGTTGGGCACGGCGAAACTGCGCAGAAACTTTCCGTTTTCCAGGCTGTATTCGATCGCGTCCTTTGTAAAAAACTGTTTGATGTAAATCGTTTCGAGTTGCATCCACATCTTAAAAAATCTCGTCAACTCCACCAATAGTTCGGGGGATTGCGTACGGAAAATGATCTTCAACTGCCCGATGGTTTCCTTGGGCGTGCGGTACATTTCCACTTCGTAGCGTATGGTGGGGCGGTAGTGATATTTCAAAGAACTTTTGATCGACATCGTCAGATCGTTGGGCTGCGAATACAGCAGAAAGTTGCCGCGGTTTCCCATCATGTTGCCGATGATCTCGAAAATGTTCTGTATATGTTTTTCGGGGGTGGTGAGGGAAACGTATTCCGCCAGAATCTGATTTACCAGATTGGAACGGTTTGTATTGTTCTGTTCCGCCAGTTTGTCGATTTCGCGAATGACCTCCTCGGCGAGCATCAGGCTGTACATATTTTTTTTCATGGTTTCCTCCCTTGCTTGATTTGCCTCCATTATAGCGCGTTGCAAGAATTTGTCAAGCATTTTATATAAAATAATTTACAAATTTATTCGGCGCGACGTACGATTGAAATTTGAAAAAGAATATGGTATAATTTCGGAAAGAGGAAACGATATGAACGAAACGGGAATTGCCGCGATCGGCATCGCTTTGATATTTTTGATGACTACTGCGGGTTCCGCGCTGGTATTCTTTTTCAAAAAAGACATTTCGGCCAAGGTCAACGCCGCATTTTTGGGGTTCGCCTCGGGCGTGATGGTCGCGGCGTCGGTGTTCGGGCTGTTGGTGCCCGCCATGGAGCAGGCGGAAAATTTCGGAAAATTCAACTGGGTGCCTGCGGCCGTGGGATTTCTGGCGGGCGGCGCGTTTCTGATCGTATTGGATAAGATCGTTCCGCACGCGCACGAGGGCGGCGAACACGAGCACGGCGTGCATGCGGCGCTCAAAAAACCTACGAAAATGTTTTTGGCGGTCACGATCCACAATATCCCCGAGGGGCTTGCCGTCGGATTCGCTTTCGGCGCGGCGCTTGCGGGCGGGGAAATGTCCTCCGTCTATGCGGCGCTGGGATTGGCGATCGGGATCGGGATCCAGAATTTTCCCGAGGGCGCTGCGGTCAGCCTGCCCATGAAAAACGCCATGGGCAGCCGCTCTAAAGCGTTTTGGTACGGCACGGCGAGCGGCGCCGTGGAACCGATATTCGCGCTCATCGGCTTGTTTTTGGCGGCGTTTTTAAGTTCCGCCATGCCTTGGCTCCTGTCGTTTGCGGCGGGCGCGATGATCTTTGTCGTGGCGGAAGATCTGATCCCCGACGCGAAACTGGAAAAAAGCCCGTATATAGGCGGCATAGGCGTCATGCTCGGATTCACTTTGATGATGATCTTGGACGTGGCGCTCGGCTGAAAGGAGGTTTTATGGAAGAAGAGAAAGATATCAAGCAGTTTTTTCCCGAAGCGGAAACGATTATTTTGCTGCGCGAGGGCACGGAAAAAATACTCGGTGAAACGGCGCGCAAAAAAGTGCTGTCCGCGTTGGAGAGCATGAGCGAGAACGCCGTACAGATGCCCGCGTTCGGCGTCAGTATCGACGAACTCACCCGCAAGGATATGCAAAAGGGCGTATGGCTGCGATTATCGTACGCCGAAAATCAGTCGTGTTTCGGCATGGATTTCAGCGAACTCGCCTTCGAGGTCGTTCCCGAATACATGGGATTCAATCTCTGCCGTCTGTATGAAGGCGCGTACACGGGGCGGTGTTTTTACCTCGATCTGCGCGGCGGCGATATGCGCGCGCTGTACGAAGTATTGACAAGTTTATAAAATAAAAACGGCGGACGTCGCGTCCGCCGTTTTTTTATAGTTCGATGTTCGAATAGGCGTCTAATATGGTTTCCAGTTTTTTGTCCTCGGCGGCGTTTTCTACGAATTTCTTGTAGCAGTCGCACACGTTTCCGTTTTTGTCGAATCCCGTATCCCTGCATTTTTTACAGCGGTATTGCGGCGTCAGTTTGTCTTCGGAAAGCCGCATGGAAACGAGCAGGGCAGCGCGCTGCTTTTTCAGTTGCGTCAGATTCTGCGCAAGCGCCGCGCCGTCGCCGCCGAGTGCTTCGGCTTTGGCAAGTTGGATCTCCGCGGAGCGCAGTTCTTCCTCGTTCTTGCAAAAATCAGGATTGTGCCTTGCAACGGAAAGATAGTACGCGGCTTTATCCTGCGCGCGCTCGCGCAGATTGAAATAGTAGGATTGCACTTTTTTCTTGAATTCGGCGCTCTTGTCCGCGTTTTCCGCCGTACGGAAGGCGGTGCGGGCGTCCTTTTCCAGAGCGTCGGGCGAGAAAATATTCTGCGATTTCCAGGAAGACAGCACCGAAGTTATGTAGGGCACGGGGCTGGATTTTCCCGCGGCGAGTTGTGCCGCTTTTAAGATCATCTCGTCGGAAAAATTCCAGTTTCGCCAGTTTTTCAGGCATTCGCGGTCCCAGTTGTTCACGCGGCGGGTGAGCCCGCAGGCGGCGAGCACCTCCGAAAGAAAATCCTGTTCCGTCGCCTCGCCCTGCATATACGTGACGATGCTTTCCGCGGAGATCACGCCGATTGCCGCCAATTTTTTGATGAGTTCGTCCATCTTTTCGAAAGATTTTTTCTCCCTTTTGAAACAGTATTTCGCAAGGCTTATGAGCGACGCGTCGTCATAACCGAACGACAGCCAGACGCTGACGAAATTGTCGACGTAAGTATCTATGATCTGGCAGTACACGCCCAGTTCTTTGGCGATGGAAAGGGTGAGATTTTTGATCTGCGCCTTGCGCGAAAGATATTCTTTGATCTCGGCGCGGTCGAATTTTTTGTTCGCGTACAGTTCCTTTAAGATCTCGTCCAGTTTGTTCATGCCGCATTTTTTAAAGAGCGACGCGACGAATTCCACCGTATCCGTTTCGAAGAGGAGTTCGCCTGTCCAGCGCTTTAAAAGATTGTAATCTTCCGGTTCTGGCTTTTTCGTCGAACCCATCGCGCGCAGGATGCGTCCGATATCGCCGCTTCTCAAAACGTAATCGGAAAGTTTCTTTTCGATCTTTTCCACGGTGGTCACGCCTTCGTAGGCGAAATTGCGCGCCACCTGCAAGATATAATTCTGCGCGATGGTTTCGCCTTTCAGATCGATACAGTATTTGACGATGAGGATCATCGCCTCGGGCTTGATGGAGTACTGTTCCATGACGGCGAAATACTTTTCGAATTCGCTCGTGGAGATCATCTTTTGCGGCATGAGCGACTGCACCGCCTTGTTGAAATCGGAATATTTTTCCGTCCTGATCTTTTTCGGTTTACCCTTGCTGTAATCGGAAGGGAAGTATTTCACGCAGAACGGCTCGATCGAAACGATCTGCAATAAATCGAAATCTTCCCAGAAACGGAACAGATCCATTATTTGTTTCTCGCTCATATTCAGATCCCGCGCCGCCTCGGTGAGAGTAAATTCTTCCTGTACGTTCTGGCACAGATACAGCCCGTACAGGTATACTTTTACCGCGTCGCCGTCGGCGAGCGCCATATATTTGGTGATAAACTGATTTTCGACGTTGGTGTAAGAGGATGCCGAAAATTCTTTGGAATACGAACAAAAACCCATGTATAAAACTCCGATGTAACACTTGATTTATTTTTAGAATTGCGCTATACTATTATATAAGCAATTTTCCGTAAAATCAAGGTTATTTACAACATTTTTTTGAGTTTGTCATTGAAAGAGGTACTATGAAGGTTTTGCACACGTCCGACTGGCATATCGGCAAGCGGCTTTTGGGCCGCGAGCGCATCGGCGAACAGCGGGAAGTTCTGCGTGAAATCGCGGCTCTTTGCGAGCGCGAGAGGGTGGAACTCGTACTGGTCGCGGGGGACGTGTTCGATACTTATCTTCCTTCTTCCGAGGCGGAAGATCTCTTTTATACCTCGGTCAGGGAACTTGCGGGCAAGGACCGCGCGGTGGTCATCATCAGCGGCAATCACGACGATCATATCCGCTTAGCCGCGGCGACTTCGCTTTCCGAAGAATTCGGCATCTACATTTACGGCAACGTTTCGCACGTGCCCGCTCTTTCCGCCGTGCGCAAGACGCATCCCGTCCGCGCGGGCGCGCATTTTATGGAAATGGAAAACGAGGCGGGCGAACGCGTGTTTCTCAATTTACTGCCGTATCCCACGGAAGCGCGCCTAAAAGAGGATAAAAACCCCGACGAAAGTTTTTGCGACAAGATGCGCCGCTGGATCGAGGCGGGCGAGGCGGAAAATACGGAAAAACTTCCCTCCGTCTTTGTGTCGCATCTCTTCGTGGCGGGCGGAAAGGTGAGCGAGGGCGAGCGGGAAATAGACCTCGGCGGCGCGCGCGCCGTGCCTTTGGAACTTTTGCCCGCGAGCGATTACGTCGCGCTCGGGCATCTTCACCGCAAACAGCACCTCGGCGGCCGCAATGTATTTTACAGCGGTTCCATTCTGCAATACGCCTTCGACGAGGCGAACGTAGATAGAAAGGTGATGCTGTTCGATCTCGGAAAAGAGGGCGTCTATAACTTAAAGGAAGTGAAACTGACCTCGGGCAAAACGCTCGTGCGGCTCGCCGCGAACAGCGTAGGCGAGGCGGAAGAACTTTTAAAACGCTACGAAAATTGCTTTATCGAACTGACGCTCTTTTTAAAGGAGCCGCTCATTCCTTCGCAGATCAAAGAATTGAAGGAAGCGAACGAGGGGCTCATCTCCATCATCCCCGAGATCAAGGCGGACTGCGCGCTCGGCGAGTTTGCCAGCCGCAAAAATCTTTCCGCATCCGAACTGTTTACGGAATACTATAAGAGCATGTACTCCGACGAGCCGCCCAAAGACCTTTTGGAACTGTTTATGGAGATATCGGAGGCGCGGGATGAAACCTAAATATCTGCAATTTTGCGGCATCAACAGTTTTTCCGAGCCTGCGGAAATCGACTTCGAAAAACTTTTGCGCGGCGGCATATTCGGCATATTCGGCGATACGGGCAGCGGCAAGACGACCATTCTCGACAGCATCGTGTTCGCGCTCTACGGCAAGATAGAGCGGGCGCGCGGCGGCGTCGGTTCGGATATCATCAACTACGGTTGCGACCGCGCTTACGTGAATTTCGAGTTTGAAACGGAAAGCGATGAAGGGCGGAAAGTTTATCGCATCGAGCGCGAGATCAGGCGCAAAAATTCACTGCAAAAAGCCGAGTTGATACTCATTGACGGCGACAGACGCACGAGCATCGGCGACGGAAAGGTTTCCGCCGTGAACGCGCTCGTGCAGGAGATCGTAGGGCTTTCCTTTGATGATTTCAAAAAGTGCATCGCATTGCCGCAGGGCGAATTCGCGCAGTTCGTCAAAGCGGAAAAGAGCGAGCGGCTCAAACTGATCGCGCGGCTGTTCGGACTGGAAGAATACGGTGAAAAACTCAACGCGCGCGTGCGTGAGAAATACGGATTTTACCTCGGGCAGACGCAGTTCTGCCAAGGAAAACTTTCGGGCATGGAGGACGTTTCCAAGGAAGCGGAGAACTCTTTAAAGTCGGCGCTCAATGAGAGCCTTTCTTTGCAGAAAGCGGCGGAAGAAAATTTTTCGCGCGCGCAGGAACGCTATAATCTGCTGCGCTCCGCGTACGAGAAAGGCGTGCGTGCGGCGCAAGTGGAAAAGCGTCTTGCGGAATTATCCGCGAGAGCGGAAGAAATTTCCGAAAAGCAACAAGCGATCGCCCGTTACGGCGGCGCGGCGGCGGCAAAAAAATACGGGGAAGAAATTCAGTCGCTCCGCGATAAAATACTGCGCGAACGGGAAAAGAGCAAAATGTTCGAAGAGCGCGGGAAAAGCGCCGCGCAGAAACTTGCAGATCTTGAAAAACGCGCCGAAACGGAAAATTTCGACGCTAAGATCAACGAATGCGGCGCAAGTCTTGCGCGCGCGGAATATATTAAGCAGGACAGCGAACTGTTGAAGAGCAAACAGACCGAACGGGACGCTCTCAAAGCCGAATATAAAAAATTCGCAATGCAGGCGGAGAGCGCGGAACGCGAGTTATCCGACCTTACCGAAGAAAAACGATCTCTTGCCGCCGAACGGCAAAAAGCGGCGGCGCTCGGCGATCCCGAAACGCTGCTGCAAAAAAATTTCGGGGGCGCGCTTTTGCGCGGGGAATATTCGAAGTCGTTCGAATATTTCGGCGGCAGGCTGGAAAAACTGCGCGCCGATTATCCCGCCGACGGCAAATTGTATTTTGCCGTGGAAAGGGAACTGACGGAAAAGCAAGCGCATTATCGGTCGCTATTAGAGCAGACGGTGGAAGGGCGCTCGCCCGACGAAATTTTTAAAAGTTTTCAGAACTTACGCGAAACGCGGGACGCATTGACGAAACGGGAGCACAGGCTCGAACTCGCCGAACAGGAAGCGCGGCGGCGCAAAGAGGAAGCGGGATCGAAACTTGCGGAAATCACCGAAAAGGGCGCGCGCGCGAAAGAGGAGATCGATTCGCTGCAAACGAAAATAAACGAAGTTTTGGGCGGACATTCCGATTATAACGCTTTCACGGCGCATCTCCGCGCGTCGGTCAGTTCGTACGAAAAGGCGAAACAAGAGATCGCCGGGGCTTTGGAAAAAGCCCGCGCCGCGCAAAACGAAGCCGCGGCGGCGCAAAAGGAGTGCGAGGCGTCCGTAAAATTGTTTACGGAAAATCTCGCGGCGGCGGAAAAAAATCTTGCGGAAGAACTGGAAAAAAACGGATTTCAAGACCTTACAGAGGCGCAGGGTCTGCTTGCGCGCTATCCCGATATCCGCAAAACGCAGGAAGAAACGGAAAACTTCCAACGCGAAAAACTTTCTCTGGAAGGGCAGCGGTCGGCGTATGCCGACGCGGCGTCGGTGAGCGAAGAAGAACTTGCCTCGGCTAAAGAGGAATTTGAAAATTTTTCCGCGGCGAGGCAGAAACTTTTTTCCGACATAGGAGTTTTCGAAAGCAGGCTGAAAGAGGTGAGCGGCAAACTCACCGAAAAACTGCTCATCGAAAAACAACTGAAACATTTTCAGGGGCGGCTCGATCTTTTAGAAAAACTTCGCTCGCTCATAAAGGGCAACAATTTTATGGAATTCATCGCCTCCGAATATCTTTCCGATATCTCGGCGTCGGCGAGCGAGACGCTGTTGAAACTGACGGGCGGGCGCTATTTTATCCGCTATAAGCAAGGTTTTTTCGTGGGCGACAATTATAACGGAGGCGAACTGCGCGCAGTATTTACCCTTTCGGGCGGCGAAACCTTTTTGGTTTCTCTCTCGCTCGCGCTCTCCCTCTCGGCGGCGATCTACGCGAAATCTCTGCGTCCCATCGAATTTTTCTTTTTGGACGAAGGGTTCGGAACGCTGGACGAAAAACTCGTGGACACCGTCATGGACAGTTTGGAAAAACTGAAAAACACGCACTTTTCCATCGGACTGATTTCCCACGTAGAGGAGTTGAAACACCGTATCGACAATAAAATTATCGTTGTCGGCGCGGCGGAGGGCGGAAGTTCGAAAATACAGATCAATTATTAAATCGGGAGTTTGCATTTGGCTAACAAAATTTTAACACCGTCAACTTTATGGAACGATTTCGACGATACGCTCGGACTTTGCGCGGAAGAAGAGGCGATCTCTTCCGAAAACGGCATGCGTTTGAACCGCGTCCGCTTTTCGGGGCGGGAAACGGGCAAGGGGAGAGTGCGTATTTTCGCGAATTTCGCGCTTCCTGCGGAAGGGACGAAATTCCCCGCGCTGCTCATTCTGCCCGACGCGGATAAGACCGTGTGCCCCGCGCTCATGCAGCGCTTTACCGCGCGCGGGTTTGCGGTGCTCATGCCCGATTACCGCGGTAAATTTCCCGATTGCGAAGAATACACCGAATATCCCGAGAACGTGCCTTACGCGAATTTCGCGGAGGCGGGCAGACACATCGCCTACGCCGACGAAACGGCAAAGGAAACTTCCTGGTACGAATGGGTGGCTGTGGCGCGTTACTGTATGCGCTATCTCAAATCGCGCGAAGAGATCGGGCGCGTGGGCGTGCTCGGCATCAAGCGCGGCGGCGAGATCGCCTGGCAGTTGATGGCGACTTCTTCCGATCTTTCCTGCGGCGTGAGCGTATGCGCGGGCGGCTGGATGACTTACAAGGGCAAATACAAATTCGGCGAGAGTTCGGAAGTCAAACTGGACGACGAGCGTTACCGTTTTCTGGCGGCGGTCGATTCGCAGGCATATGCGCCCTATGTGCGCTGTCCCGTTCTCATGCTCAATTCCACCAACGATCACAATTTCGACGCCGACCGCGCCTTCGATACCTATGCGCGGATCAATCCCGAAATGGAAAAAACTTTTCATTTCGCTTCCCGCTACGACGGGCATATCGGCAATACCAGCCTTGCCAATCTCGATCTGTTCACCGACAAATTTCTGAAAGACCGCGCCGTATTCATGCCCGCGCCCGTGGATATCGTCATCGAAGAGGACGCGGACGGCGAACTCGTCGCGCGGCTCACGATGGACACCAACGGCGAATTTACCGAATGCAAGGTATTTATGGCGGAGGACAATCTCGATTCCGCAACGCGCAACTGGGCTTCGTGCGAAATGAAAAGGGAAAACGACGACGAAGCCGTGTTCCGCCTGAATGCCTACGAAAACGCCAAGATCGTGTTTGCGTTCGCCAAGGCGAAATACAGTTGCGGGTTTTACGTTTCTTCCAAAATCGCGGTCAAACGCGTGGAAAAAAAGTACAAAAATCTACAGCCTTCCGGTCGGATTTTATACAGCAGTTTGAACGGGACGGACAGTTTCACTTTCGACAAAGCGGATAAATATTTTCTCGCCGATTGCATTGCGGACGACGAGAAACCCATCGTAAAACTGTACGAAGGCGCGCACGGGATCAAAGGCGTGTGTTCGCCGCTCGGTCTGAAAACTTTTAAGATCAGCGATTCCATGTACCGCCCTGCGGACAACGCTTTTTTGAAATTCGATCTGTACGCGCCCGAACCGTGCATCGTGGAGATCGCCGTCAACGTCGTAAAGGACGGCGTTTCGGAAGCATACGTATGCAACCTGAAAACGGGCGGCGGAGAGGCGTGGTATAATCATATTCTCTACGCCAGGGATTTCAAGAACAGCGTCAATAAATCTTTGGCGCAACTGAACGAGGGGATCTCGCTCACGTTTAACAGTGCGGAAACGTTCGCCCTCAATAACTTGCTCTGGGTTTAGAAAATTTCACACAGTTTTCGTAATTATGGTGTAAAATATGATATACTCGATCGGAGATAAGGTCATAACTAAAAAGAAACACCCCTGCGGTTCGGACGTCTGGACGGTCATCCGCGTGGGCGCCGACGTCAAGATCAAGTGCGACAAGTGCGGCCGCGTGGTCATGCTGGGCGTGGAAGAATTCAAAAAGGCGATTAAACAGCCGAGGCGGGATTGATGGAAGAAAACGAAAATTACGGCGAGTTGATACAAAGAAGAAGAGACCCGAACGGCGAAATGCGTTCGACCGCGCGGTTTTTGCTCGTACTGCTCGCGATCATGTTTTGCGTTACGATTTTATTCACGCAAATTTTCAACGGGGTGGTCGTCATCGGGGATTCCATGAAAAATACTCTGTACGACGGCGATTACCTGTATATGAACGTAAGTTATACGCGGCTCGAGCGCGGAGATATCATAGTGATAGACACGCACGAAAAGACGGCTGCGGGTATCGAAAAATATCTGATCAAGCGCTTGATCGGGCTTCCCGGCGACAGTCTGTACGCCGAGGACGGCAAATTATACCGTAAAGAAGCGGGGAAAGAGGACTTTACCCTTTTAACAGAAAATTATCTTCCCGAGGAATGGGACAGGAACAACGAGATCGCCTCGAAGGCGCATCCGTTGATACTTCAGGAAAACGAAATCTTTTTTATGGGCGACAACCGCAACATCAGCGAGGACAGCCGCGGAAAATACCGCAACCTGACGAGCGAGGACGTCGTAGGCATCGTCGCCCCGTGGTCAATTGCCTGCAAAGGCTTTTTGACCGCGCTTTTCAATATATTTTAAGATTTATGGAGAGTTACAAATGGAAGGAAAAATCATCATCACGTCGGACAGCACTTGCGATTTGAGCCCTGCGCTCTTAGAGGAAAATCATATCTCGCTCGCGCGGCTCAGCGTCATTCTGGGCGATACTACCTATCGCGACGGCGAAGGTATCGAGCCGCAGACGATTTTCGATTTCGTGGAAAAAACGGGCGATCTGCCGAAAACGGCCGCGCCCAGCCTGGAAGATTATCTGCACTTTTTCAGATCGTTCACAGATAAGGGAAATACGGTTATACACTTTAATATTTCCTCCAAAGCGTCGGGTTCGCACGGGTTCGCCGTGGCGGCGCAAAAGGAGATCGGAGAGGACAAGGTGTACGTTGTCGATTCGTACGCGCTTTCCACGGGGCAGGGGCTTCTGGTCATGAAGGCTTGCGACCTTGTTAAAGAGGGAAAGTCCGCAAAGGAGATCTATGACGCCGTGATGAGTCTTCGCGACAAAGTAAATACTTCCTTTATTCCCGATACGCTTTTGTATCTTTTCAAGGGCGGACGCTGTTCGCGCCTCTCCTTTTTCGGGGCGAAAGTGCTCAATATCCATCCCTATATCGACATGAAGGACGGAGAACTTTACCCTAAAAAGAAATATATCGGCAATATGTCGAGATGTTTGAAAAATTACGTCAAAGATTTGGTCGCGGAGTATCCCTCTTACGACGATACCCGATGTTTTATTACGCACAGCAGCGCGGAGCCCGAACTCGTGGAAAGCGTGCGCAAGATGGTCGAAGAAAATTTCCGTTTCAAAGAGATCATCGAAACGGTCGCGGGGAGCATCATTACCAGCCATTGCGGAAAAAACACCATAGGCGTGTTGTTTATTACGAAATAAGAAAAACGGAGCGTTTTACATGACAGTTATTTTCAACGACAGCGATCTACTTTCGGCATATTCGCAAAAGCGCAAAATCTTTTGGTTTTATATGCTCGTCCTCGCGGTATTTGCGGCGCTTTGCATCACCTGCCTCGTCGTATTCATGAATATGCCGTACAAAGCCCCCGCGCAGGCGATCCCTAAATGGATCGTGTACGTCGCGTCGGTGCTGTTCGTCATTTTCTCGTTCCCTTACCTGGGGATCAAATATTTGCGTATCCGCAAATATTACAAACTGATCGCGTACTTATCCGTCGGGCTCAAACAGGTCAACGAGAGCAAATTTCTGCGCTACGAGGATTACGAAACCAAAGACGGCGTCGACCTGTACATCCTCATTTTCTCCGAATGGAATGCGAAAAAATCCGAATACATGGACCGCAAGATCATGTTCGACAAGGAAAAACCGCTTCCCGAATTTCAGGGAGGGGATATCGTACGCTATCTTTCGCAGGGAAATCTGATGGTTGCCTACGAGGTGATCGGCCACGACGATTCCTTTGTGGACGAGAAGGGAAAAGAAGACAAACGAAACAATTTACAGGAGATATAATATGCGTGCAGTAGTTACGGTTACGGGAAAAGACAAAAAAGGCATTATCGCAAAAGTGAGCGCGTTTCTCGCGGAGCGCGGCGTCAATATCGAAGATATCAGTCAGACGCTCCTGCAGGAATACTTTGCGATGATCATGCTCGTGGATATCAGCCAGAGCAAACTGGAACTTTCCGCGCTTTCCAAAGATTGCGAGAAACTGGGCGACGAGATCGGTATGTCTATCCGTTTGCAGCATGAGGCGATCTTCAACGCCATGCACAATATTTAACGGGAAGCGGAGTAAGATATGTTTAACAAGAACGACGTATTGGAAACTATACACATGATCGAGCGGGAGCATCTGGATATCCGCACGATCACTATGGGGATATCGCTTCTCTCCTGCATCCGTGCGACGGCGCAGGAAACCGCGGCAGCCGTTTACGATACCGTCTGCCAAAAGGCGAAAAACATCGTAAGGGTCGCCTCCGATCTTTCGGGGGAATACGGCATACCCATCGTCAACAAGCGCGTATCGGTCACGCCCGCAAGTCTTATCTCGGCGCCCTTTCCCGAACAGGCATATTTGATAGGCGAAGCGCTCGACAGGGCGGCGAAGGAACTCGGCATAGACTTTTTGGGCGGTTATTCGGCGCTCGTACATAAAGGTACCGCCGATTACGAAAAGATCTTTCTGGAAAGCATTCCCGAAGTTTTAAAAAATACCGAAAGGCTCTGTTCGTCGGTCAATATCGGTTCTTCCAAATCGGGTATCAATATGGACGCGGTCAAACTGATGGGCGAGATCGTGAAAAGGACTGCGGAACTCACCGCCGACAAGGACGGTCTCGGGTGCGCGAAACTGGTCGTGTTTGCCAACGCGGTGGAGGATAATCCGTTCATGGCAGGCGCGTTCCACGGCGTGGGAGAGAGCGACACCGTCATAAACGTCGGCGTTTCGGGCCCGGGTGTCGTCAAACACGCGTTGGAAAACATTCCCGACGCCAACCTCAACGACGCGGCGGAGATGATCAAGCGTACGGCGTTCAAGATCACCCGCGCGGGCCAGTTGGTCGCTAAAGAGGCGGCAAAGCGTCTCAACGCGGAGTTCGGTATCGTCGATCTTTCGCTCGCGCCTACGCCCGTCATGGGCGACAGCGTCGCGCACATTCTCGAAGAACTGGGGCTGGAATGCGTGGGAGGACACGGCACGACGGCGGCGCTCGCCATGCTCAACGACGCGGTGAAAAAGGGCGGCGTGATGGCAAGTTCGCACGTGGGCGGGTTGTCGGGCGCGTTCATTCCCGTCAGCGAAGATATCGGCATGATACACGCGGCGGAGAAGGGGCTTCTGAACATCGACAAACTCGAAGCGATGACCGCGGTGTGTAGCGTGGGGCTGGACATGATCGCCATTCCCGGCAAGACGCCCGCCACGACCATCAGCGCCATCATCGCGGACGAAGCGGCGATCGGCATGATCAACAATAAGACGACCGCTGTGCGCGTCATTCCCGTTCCGGGAAAGGACGTAGGCGACAGCGTGGAATTCGGAGGGCTTTTGGGCCGCGCGCCCGTCATGCCCGTCAATACGACGGACAGTTCTCGTTTCATTCTGCGCGGCGGAAGGATTCCCGCGCCCATTCACAGCAATAAAAATTAGTAAGGAGATAATATGGAAAGAAGTTCGGTCGAAAACAAATACAAATGGAAAATAGAAGATATTTTCGCCTCTGACGAGGAATGGGAAAATTACTTCAAAGAGACGGAAAAATATCTCGATTTTAAACATTATGAGGGAACGCTGACAAGCGCGGAAAACGTGGCGAAAATGTTCCGCGCGCAGGAAGAGGCGTCCATACGGATCGAGCGCCTGCACCTGTACGCCCATATGCGCCACGACGAAGATTCCCGCGCGTCGGAATACACGTCCATGCAGTCGCGCTCCATGTCGCTGTACGTGCAGTTTTCTTCGGCGATCTCCTTTGTCGATCCCGAACTTACGGCGCTTCCCGCAGAAATTTTACAATCGTTTGCGACCGATAAACGCCTTTCCGATTACGACTATTATTTCCGTCAACTCATCCGCGGCAAAGAGCATATTCTCTCCGCGAACGAAGAAAAGATCCTTGCCATGGGCGGCGAAGTGTATTCTCAGTTTCACGAAATTTTCGGCATGATCGACAACGCCGATATCAAGTTGGGCTGCGTGACCGATGCCGACGGCAATGAAATTCCGCTCACGCACGGCATGTACGGCGTGATTTTGCACGGCGAGGACAGGGAACTCAGGAAAAAGGCGTTTGAAGCATATTACGACGCTTATATCTCCCTGAAAAATACCATTGCCGCGACGTATTTCGGTAACGTCAAAAAGGACGTATTCTTGAGCCGCGCGCGCAACTATTCGTCGTGCCTCGAAAGGGCGCTCGACGGCGAGGACGTGAACGTCGTCGTCTATAAAAACCTTCTCGATTCCGTGGACGCGAGCCTGCCTTCCATGCACCGCTATATCCGCGACCGCAAGAAGATCATGAAACTCGACGAACAGCACATGTACGACATTTACGCACCCCTCGTTTCCGATGCGGAAATGAAACTTTCGTATGAAGAGGCGTGCGATCTGGTCGTCCGAGGGCTTGCGCCTCTCGGCAAAGATTACCAGGCGCTCCTTCAAAAGGGATTTAGCGAAGGCTGGGTCGACGTGATGGAAACAACGGGCAAGCGCAGCGGTGCGTACAGCACGGGTATTTTCGGACTGCACCCTTACGTGCTTTTGAATTATCAGCCGACCACGCACGACGTTTTCACCATCGCGCACGAGATGGGGCATTCGCTGCATACCTATTTCTCCAATCAGAATCAGCCCTACGCGAAAGCGGATTACCGAATTTTCGTGGCGGAAGTCGCAAGCACGGTCAACGAAGTTTTGCTTTTGAAATACGTGCTTTCCACGACGGAAGACGTGAATCTCAAAAAATATTTGCTCGCCTATTATCTGGATACCATCCGCACGACGCTGCACCGTCAGACAATGTTTGCGGAATTCGAATACGTCGCGCACGATATGGTGGAAAAAGGCGAAGCGCTCACGAGCGACAATCTCTCCGCCGCGTATCTCAAACTCAACGAAAAATATTACGGCGACGGGATCGTGCACGACTGGCAGATCGCCCACGAATGGTCGCGTATCCCGCATTTCTATACTTCTTTCTACGTCTATAAATACTCGACGGGCATCATCAGCGCGATTTCCATCGCCTCGCGCATTCTCAAAGAAGGGGAAAGCGCCGTGCGCGATTACAAGGCGTTTCTCTCGTCGGGCGGCAGCGACAGTCCCGTGGAACTTTTAAAGATCGCGGGCGTCGATCTAACCGAGCGCAAGGCGTTCGACACCGCCATGCGCGAATTCGACGACACGCTGAAAGAATTCGAAACATTGAACGGAATCGAAAACTGATTTAGTTTACGAAGGGTAAAGATGGTCAAGGCACATTATCAAAATGATCTGAACGAATACAAGCGTTTCGGTATTTTTCATACGCTGCGCGCCCGTTGGTGGTATATCGCCATGCTGTCAGGGCTGTTTTTGGTGTGCGGAGCGGGACTTCTTGCGCTCGGTATTTTGCGCGGCGATGCGGGCATCGTCAGTTGCGCGGCGATCTGTTTCGTCGTGGCGTGCGGATTTCCCTTTTTAAATTGTTATTTGCAGGTCAGCCGCATCAAGCAGAGCGTGGCGCGCAACCGCAATTTCAATGAAACCGAACAGCATTTCACCTTTTCGGAAGAGGGACTCTCTCTGCAGATCCGCATCGGAAACCGCGCGAGCGATTACGAGGTTCCCTATGCGCAGATTTTGAAAGCGTATGAAACAAATACGAATTTTTACTTGTATATCGGCAGGGCGCAGGCTCTGATCATCAACAAAAAAGACGTGGACGAGGGGAGCGTGGACGAGTTGTGCGCGCTGCTCCGCAAAGGGCTGAAAAAGCGGTTCCGCGAAAAGAAGAAACTGCGGAAATCGTAAGTTTCTTCGGAGAAATACTATGGCAAAAGAAAACGAAAACAACGAAATCAATAAAACGAGCGTAATGCCGAACAATCTCGAAGCGGAACAGGCGCTGCTGGGCTGTCTGCTCATCGATATCGACACGCAGACGGATATTCTCGATAAACTCACCGAAGAGGATTTTTATCAGGAATCGCACAAACTGATCATCGGCGCGATGAAACGCGTGTTCAACGAACGCAAGCCCGTCGATCTCGTAACGCTGTCCGACGAACTGGAAAATTCGCAATCGCTGGACAAGGCGGGCGGGCTCACCTATATCACGGATCTTGCGAAACTGACCCCTTCGGCTGCGAATTACAAATATTATCTGGACATCGTCAAGCGCGACAGCGTGAACAGAAAACTGATCCGCGCGTCAAAAGACATCATCGAACGCGCAATGAGCGGCGCGGAAGCGGCGGAAAGCGTATCGTATGCGGAAAGCCTCGTCTTTGACGTTTCCAAAAAGATGGATACTTCCACGCTCGTGGATATGCGCGAAGACGACAGTTACGACCGCGTACTGAGCAAATTCGAGACCATAACTACGGATAAGAATGCGCTTCGCGGCATATATACGGGCTTTACAAAGTTAGATAAAATGACGAACGGGCTGCAAAAATCCGACTTTATCGTTCTGGCAGCCCGCCCCGGCGTCGGTAAAACGACGATTGGCATGAATATCGTCGAGCACGCCGCGCTCGTGGAAAATAAGGTCTGCGCCGTTTTTTCGCTGGAAATGCCGCGTATCCAACTTGCCCAGAGGCTCATGTGCTCGTATGCGCGCGTCAGCATGTCCAAAGCGCTTTCGGGCGAACTTTCGCAGGGCGACTGGAAAAATCTTTGGAAAGCGAGCGCCGCTTTGAAAAAAGCAAAGATTTACATAGACGATTCATCGAAAATTTCTCCCGCCGAGATCCTTTCCAAATGCCGCAGATTGAAGACGCGCAAGGACGGGCTGGATATGATCATGATCGACTATATTCAGTTGATGGAAATGGGCGGCAGGCTCATTGAAAACAGACAGCAGGAAATCGCGAATATTACGCGAAATCTGAAAATCATGGCAAAAGAACTGGACGTGCCCGTTCTGGCGCTCTCGCAGCTCAGACGTATTTCTTCAAAGGAAGAACCGCAACTTTCCGACCTTAGAGAATCGGGCGCGATCGAGCAGGATGCGGACATGGTCATGTTTATTCACCGTCCCGACGTGGCTGCGACGGAAGAGGAGATCAAGAGCGGAAAGATCATCAAAGACGCCGCCGATCTCATCATTGCCAAACATCGTAACGGCGAGTTGGGACGCGTCAAACTGCGTTTCCGCGGCGACCAGGTCCGTTACGTCAACCCGCCTCCCGGATTTCTGCCCGACGAACCGGGTGAGGTCGGACGCGACGATGTGCCCGAAACGAACGATTCCGAAGGTTTCGTCGATCCGGACGACGTGCCTTTCGATTATATGGCGGAATACGCCGTCGCCGATGCAGGTTCCGAAAACGGAACGGACGACGACATGCCGCCGTTTGACGATTTCCCGCCCGACGAGGAGTAGACGATGCAGACGCTGCTGAAAAAAATCACGCCGCAGTCTCTGAAAGAGGCGAAAGAGATTTTACTTTCCGGCGGGGCCGTCGCTTTTCCCACCGAAACGGTGTACGGTTTGGGCGCGGATGCGCGCTCGGACGACGCAGTGGAACAGATTTTCCGAATCAAGGGCAGGCCGTCGGACAATCCGCTCATCGTACACGTGCACAGCGATTACGATCTGAGCGTACTCGTCAAAAACGTAAAGCCTTATGTGCAGGCGCTGCGCGAAGCCTTTTTGCCGGGGCCTTTGACTCTCGTGTACGAAAGCAGAGGCACGGTCAGTCCCAAAGTTTCCTGCGGGCTGGAAACGCTCGCTGTCCGCGTGCCTTCGCACGCGGGGGCACAGGAACTGCTGCGATACGTGGATATGCCGATCGCGGCGCCTTCCGCCAATATTTCCAAGCACGTAAGTCCCGTGACTGCGGAGCATGTGTATGCCGATCTCGCGGGCAAAGTACCGCTCATTCTGGACGGAGGGCAGTGCAGCGGCGGCATCGAGAGCACCGTTTGCGACGTGACGGGCGATATACCCGTCGTTCTGCGCAGCGGGCTTATCTCCCAAGAGATGATCGAAAGCGTGGTGGGGTGCTGCGAAACGTACACTCTCCGCGCGGGCGAAGCCGCACGTTCGCCCGGCATGAAATATAAACATTATTCCCCGCGATGCCGCACGAAATTATTTCCGAGCGAGGCGCTCGCCGATGCGGAAAATTGTTTTCGGGAAATCGTCGAAAGCGGCGAAACATGTTATATCCTCTGCGAAAATGCCGTCTGCGAACGGTTTCCGTCCGATCGCGTTTTGGATTTAGGCAAAAATGAATTTGAAATGGCAGCAAATCTCTACGATCTTCTGCGCCGCGGCGAGCGCGAGGCGGACGTGATCGTTGCGATCGAACCCGCAAAGAAAGACGGCGTGATGGCGGGTGTTTTGAACCGCCTGCGCAAAGCGTGCGCGGAATAGGCAGCCTATGAAAAGAAGAAAAGTATTATTTATATGTACGGGAAATACTTGCCGCAGTCCCATGGCGGAATCGATCCTGCGCGCAGAGATAAAAAGACGGAAAATAAAATTCGTGGATTCCGCATCTGCAGGTATTTTTGCGGAGAACAGTCTGGAGATCCATCCGAACAGCGCCGCCTGCCTTACCTGTCACGGCATTGATTTTTCCAAATTCCATCCGCGCCAACTCAATCACAAAATGATCGAAAACGCGTATGCCGTCATCTGCATGACGGACGCACAAAAAGAACTTTTAAACGGTTTTTCCAACGTATATTCCATTCGGGACGTCGCGGGATTCGATATTCCGGACCCGTTCGGGCGGGGCGCGGAGGAATACCAAAAGACTTACGAACTTTTACTCGTAGCGGTCGATAAAATCATCGAAAAATTTTTCACGGAGGCTTGATATGAAAATAGCGATAGCGTGCGACCACGGCGGTCTGGACTTAAAGAGGACGGCAGTCGATTATCTGCATACGCACGGATATGAAGTCGTCGATTTCGGTACGAACGAGGCGTGTTCCTGCGATTATCCCGATTTCGCGCTTCCCGCGGCGGAAGCCGTTGCAAACGGAACGTGCGATCGCGGCGTAGTGATCTGCGGTACGGGCATCGGCGTTTCGATTGCGGCGAATAAGGTCAAGGGAATACGCTGTGCGCACTGCCACGATACCTATTCCGCAAAATATACGAGACTGCACAACGACGCGAATATGCTCGCGTTCGGCCAGCGCGTGATCGGCGAAGGGTTGATGCTGGAAATTCTGGAAACCTTTTTGACCACCGGTTTCGAAGGCGGCCGCCATCAGAAACGTATCGATAAGATCACGGCGATCGAAAATAAATATTTCAAATAGAAATTCAAATTTATACAAAGGGAGAATTGAAAATATGTCCAAGGTTTACTTAATGGAGCACCCGCTCGTGCGGCATAAAGTCACGATGCTGCGCGATAAAAACACGAGCACGAAAGATTTCAGGGAACTGGCGGAGGAAATTTCTCTTTTGATGGCGTATGAGGTCACGAGGGACCTTCCGTTGGAAGACGTGGAAGTGGAAACGCCGATCTGTAAAACGACGGCAAAAGTAGTATCAGGGCGCAGTCTCGGCATCATTCCCATTCTCCGCGCGGGGTTGGGTATGGTGAACGGCATGCTGAAACTCGTGCCGAACGCGAAAGTCGGGCATATCGGGCTGTACCGCGATCCGCAGACTTTAAAACCCGTGGAATATTATTGCAAACTCCCCGCAGATGCGACCGAGCGGACATTGATCGTCGTCGATCCTATGCTCGCGACGGGCGGCAGCGCTGCCGCAGCCATCGGTTTTTTGAAGGACAGGGGCTGTAAAAATATTAAATTCTGCTGTCTGATCGCGGCGCCGCAGGGGCTGAACGCTTTACAGGCGGCGCATCCCGACGTGGATATCTTCGTGGCGGCGATGGATGAAAAACTCAACGATCACGCGTACATTGTGCCCGGGTTGGGCGATGCGGGCGACCGACTGTTCGGAACCAAATAATTTTTCGTAACATGATGCCGCTGATTCGAAGCAGCGGCATTTTTCTATGGAGCCATATGAAGTACAGATTTTTTAATGCAAACGTCATGATCTCTCCCGAACAAAACATTTTCAAGGGGGAATTATGTACGGACGGGGCCGATATCGTCTATGTCGGCAAAAAGAAAAACGAAGGTTTTATTGCCGATCGCGAAATAGACTGTAACGGAAATCTTTTGATGAGCGGTTTTTGCAACGCGCATTCGCACGCGGCAATGAGTTTGTTTCGCGGCATAGCGGACGATCTGCCTTTGGAAAAATGGCTGTTCGACCGCATATTTCCCATGGAAGACCATCTGACGGAAGATGACGTTTATTGGGGAACTTTGCTACAGATCGCGGAATTTGTGAGAAACGGAATCACTTGTTTTGCCGATATGTATTTCTATCCCGATACGATTTATGAAGCGGCAAAAAAATCCAATCTGGCAGTCGCTTTATGCGGCGGCATAAACGGCGAATCCAATGAAAAAGATCTGCGGTTTATACGGGATCACGTGGATTTGTATAGTACTATGTCTGACAGAGTCCGCTATATTATAGGCCTTCACGCCGAATATACCTGCGAAGAAAATTTGATCTCGGACGTATCGGATATTGCGGCTGAATACGGTTCGAAAACGTATATTCATCTTTCCGAAACGCTCAAAGAAGTGGGCGACTGTACGGTGCGTCACAATCGTCTGACCCCGCCGCAATATCTTCATAAATTGGGCTTTTTCGAAAACGGAGGGCTTGCCGCGCATTGTACCTATTGCGATAAGGACGATCTCGCGCTTTTAAAGCAATGCGGCGTCGTGCCCGTCGTCAATGCGGCAAGCAATTTAAAACTTGCCTCGGGCGTTGCGCCCGTCTATTCCATGCTCAGATCGGGCATGAAAGTGGCGCTCGGGACGGACGGCTCCGCGAGCAACAACGCGACTTCGATGTTCCGTGAAATGTACTTGTTTTCCTGCCTGCAAAAAGAAGCAATGAAGGACGCTTCGGCAGTCAGCGCGGAGGAAGCGCTGACCGCCGCGACCGTGAACGGCTATGAGGCGCTCGGATTTCGCGGCGGAGTTTTAAAAACAGGTAATTTTGCCGATATTATACTTATCGATCTAGCCGCGCCCAATATGCGGCCACTTTCCGACGTAAAAAAGAATCTCGTATACAGTGCGGATTCTTCCAACGTTCTCATGACCGTCGCGGGCGGGAAAATCGTTTACGAAAACGGAAAGTACGATATCGGGGAAGAAATTTCGACCATTTACCGCGAAGCGGAACACCGCCGAGACAGGTTATTGCATGAAGCGGGATTTAAGGAGTAAACAATGAACGAGATTTGGGAAACGATCAAAAATTTCTTTATCAACTTTTTCCAGAACGGCGCTTTGACGATCGTGCGCTGTATTGCGTTTTTCATTTTAGGGCTGATCATTCTGAAGATCGTGCGCAGCATCGTGGTGCGTACGACTATGAAGAGCCGATTGGACAAGTCTGCCGCCACTTTCATCATTTCCATCGTGACGGTCGTCTTATATATCGCGCTCGTGATCGTCGTCGTCAGTGCGCTCGGCTTTTCTACCGCGGGCATCATCGCTGCGTTTTCCGCGATCGCGCTCGCCGTCGCACTCGCTTTGCAGGACAGCCTGGCAAGCCTTGCGAACGGCATTATCATTATATTTACCAAACCCTTTAAAAAAGGCGATTACGTAGAGATCAACGGCAAAGACGGACTTGTGCAGGATATCAGGTTGTTCAATACAAAGATCGTTACTTATAATAATGAAGAAATTCTTCTTCCGAATAATCAGATCCTGGGATCGACGCTCATCAATTATAGCACGATGTCGCTGCGCCGCGTGGTCATCGAAGTTCCCATTCCGTACAGCGCGGAACTTTCCGAGGTCAAAGAAATTTTGCTTTCGACGTTGAACTCTCATCAGGACGTCGTCAAGACGCCCGCGCCCGCGGTCGTTCTCGACGGGTACGGGGACAGCGCCCTCAAGTTCAAGGCGCGAGCCTGGACGCCCAACGAAAAATATTGGGATACGCGCGCATCTCTGTTCGAAATGATTTTTAATAACCTTCGAGAAAAGGGAATCGAGATACCGTTCAATCAACTCGACGTACACCTGCAAAGAGATGAGGAAAAGGAGGCGAACGCGCAATGACGACGACGGAATTGATCATCACGTATATTTTTTACGGCGCCATCATCGTAATCGGCCTGATCGTGCTCGGCATCATCCGCAAAAAGTCCAAGACGCCCGCAAATTCAGAGATCAAGCAAAAACTTTCCAATATCGTGGAAAAATTCGATGCGCTCATCAAGCAGATCGATACGGGTAACACAGATTACTATAAAATGTTCAGACAAGTTACCAATATCGTTTACCGTATTGATACGGCGGTCATTTATGTATCCGAGGCGGCTGAGCGCGAACGGGATACAACGTACGATAAGATCCGTATCAATCTGGAAAATGCGCGAGGCTATATCGCGTCTTATAAATTCGAGAAAAAGTCCAACTATCACATAGAGGATTTTATAAAAGCGAGGGCGTCGCTGCAAGATTGCATTTCGACGATGGAAGGCATTATGGACAGAGGAAAAGCACTGAAAGGAAACTGATGGATAAGACGATCATCGCAATCGGTGGCGGCGAACTAAAAACAAAGACCACCTTGAAGATCGACGGATATATCGCCGATCTCGCCAAATCGCGCGCGAAAGCGGAGCGCGCCTACGGGCTGTTCATTCCCACGGCGAGCCACGATTCCATGCCGTATTTCAATAGTTTCCGTAAAACCTATACGTCCGTTTTCGATATCAAGGCGGACGTGGCGCTGACCGTTTACAATGAAATGAGTTTAGATAAGATTCGTGAAAAATTCAAAAAAGCGGATTTCATTTACGTTGGCGGGGGTGATACGGTGTTCATGCTTGAACACTGGAAAAAGAGCGGAATGCTGGAACTCATAGAAGAGGCATACGAAAGCGGTACGGTCGTGTGCGGATTGTCCGCCGGGGCGATCTGTTGGTTCGACAATATCTACACCGACTCTGCAAGTGTCGTCGGCGGACAGCCTTATGCGATGCACAAAGGGTTGGGTTGGATCAAAGAAAATATTTCTCCGCATTATAACCTCAGAGTGCTTGACTTTGATAAAATTTTGCTATATAATAATATAGCTGCGATCGGGTTGGAGGACAACAGCGCGATCGAAATAACCAACGGTAAAATCCAAAAAAGTATTTCCGCAGGCGGAAACGCATATCGGATTCGTGTTGAAAACGGCGCCTTGGTTAAAACAATAATCGAATAAATCTTTTGCCTTTTGGGCAAAAGCATATGCGAGTGTGGTGAAATTGGCAGACGCGCTAGATTCAGGTTCTAGTGGAGGCGACTCCATGCAGGTTCAAGTCCTGTCACTCGCACCAAAAACACAATATATAGTGGGTATTGCATAGCGATACCCACTATATTTATGTATAGAAATTGTTTTTTTCCTGTTTTTTTGGGGAGTGATTTGGGGAGTAAATCAATAGTTGAGTTTGAGGGCTTCCGCTTGTTGGTACTCTTCTGAAAAGTGGGTATAGACGCTTGCGGTGACGTTGTTTCCCAAACTGTGCCCAACCCATAAACTGACCAGATCGCGCTCGATTCCGCACTCGCGCGCACGCGTGACAAAAGTATGGCGCAGATCGTGGGCTTTATGCTTTGGAAGAAATTTTTTAATCGTATTCGTTACGGAACTTTCGGCGAATTCGAACAGGAAACTTTCGGGTGCACCGCAGTCCATAGTCAATAAAAGCATTCTCAATTTTGGGAAAATAGGAAATTTTCGAGTAACGATTTGGCCCTTTTTTAAGTTTTTAACCTTAGCGCAGTAGCAAGTAACCGTGTTGTTTTTTAAGTCGATATCTTTCCATTTCAAATGAAGCGCTTCGGTTCTTCTTACACCAGAATAAAGCATAAACAAATAAATTTTTTCAAAACTGTGGTTTCGCAGTTTTTCAACCAACTCTAATTCTTCTTGTTTAGTCAACGCCAAACCGGACTCCCTTTGATGCTTAGGGATAAGAACTGCGGAAAGGGGGCTTTCTTTTAAGTACTTATTGGAAATAGCAAAAGAAAATATGCCGCGCAGGAGTGTAGATACTTCTTCGATAGTGCGGGTCTTACCCTGTTCATACAAATCGTTGACTACGTTTTGAATATCGAGCGGTGTAATTTTATCGATCGGTTTACCGCCGAAATGATTTAAGATATGGTTGCGATATGTAACCAGGTTGTTTTTAAAACTATCTTCATGCAAAAGCGGCTTTTTCACTTTATATAAATAAATTTCAGCAATCTCGGCAAAGTTCTTTTTTGAACCTTGTCGGGGTTGTTTTTTTAAGTCAAAAATAAATCTTTTAAATTTCTCTTTTGCGATATTTAAGTTTTTTGAGGAAAAAGATTCATTGTAACCATTGCGACGATATCGGATCTCCCAAACTCCATCATCGCGTTTGCGCGGTTTTCCGTCTTTTAAAAAAGGCATATCGTTTAACTCCTTTTCTGAAAAAACGTCGCTGATTTTAATATTGTTGTTATTTGAGCTTATCTCTAATTTGGGTAGAGACGGAAATGGTTCCAATTTTTGTGCTCTTTGTTTTTCTTCGGCTGCATCATAAATATCTCGAACAATATCTAAAATGCCGCCTAATAAGCCGTTCATGGATTGATGGAATTCGAAAGCCGTTTGTTTTAATGTCAGAACGGTTTGAGTCAACTTTTGTACATCAAATTCAAAAATATCGTACTTTTTAGTCATCATTCATCCTCCCGTATAAAGTTATACTTAGGATACTATTTTAAAGTTGAATGAAAATGAAAAAAAGTAGATATGTAAATAATACCAAAATTACCAAAAATTTCCAACTTATATGTTATCTAATGTTCTCGGTTTCGTGAGTCGCAAAATCGAATCATAGAAAAACTTTTGCATTTCGGGATGGAGTATTCGATAGCGCTTGATCATCTCCGTCTCCTCATCGGTCAAATTCAGATCATTGGTCGGCAGTCTAAGTGGCTGCCGGTTTTCTTGATGCTGAAAATCATTTCTTCGATTAAAATCGCCTATTGTTTCTAATCCAGCGAGATAATCTATTGTAACTCCGAAATATTTGGAAAGCATAATGAGATCCTCGATACTTGGCTCATTTCTGCCTTGTTCCCAGTTGCTAACGATATATCGTTCTAAGTTTAAATTTTTTGCTAATTGTAACTGAGATAAATTATTTTCAGTTCTTAAACCTTTTATGATGTCTTTAAATGGCATAATTTGCTCCTCCTTTACTCTTTTGTGTAAATTATAGCAAAAAATGCTCGATAGTACTTGACAAGAGCAAAAATTACTCTTATAATAAAAACAAGTAGAGCAAATAATGCTCAAACATGGAGGTTAAAAAAGAGATGAGCACAAAGGCAGCAATGAGCGGGAACGCAGGCATGGCAGCGACACCGGCGGAACAGAGCACTCCGTTGGAACTATGGAAGGAAAAGAACTATTTAGAATTGCATTCGGAAATATTGGTGTACGGCAGGTTAACGTGCGAAAACCTTTTGCAGATGGCTAAGGGGTTAAAACGCATGAACGATGAGAAACTGTTCAAAGCGGGTGGCTATTCTACATTTGAAGAGTACACGGAAACCGCGCTCGGCATCAAAAAGAGTCAAGCGTACACGTACATAAAAGCACTGGATACGCTCGGCGATGAATTTTTCCAGTTGACTGGAAAAATCGGTATCACAAAAATCAGCCTTTTGGCGGATTTGACAGAAACGGAACGGGAAGAACTCACGCAAACGACCGACGTCGAATCGACGACTGTCAAAGAATTAAAGGCAAAGATCGAAGAATTGCGCGGGGAAGTGGCGGAAAAAGAGAATAAGATCACCGAAT
>NZ_SDOZ01000001.1:31711-46754 GCF_004134775.1 Candidatus Borkfalkia ceftriaxoniphila | reverse complement strand
TTCTTTGTTTTTCCCATCATCTCGCTTATCGCGCGCATTTCTTGGGTTAATTCTTTCCTTGTCATGTGCTTGTGCTCCTTTTTGATCTTCTTTTTGCCTATAAGAAATTACAAATATTTTTTATATTGATCTTCGATACTTTTGACAAAATCCGCGTCGTACTTTTCGACGGGGACGCTCCAAGCCTCTTCATTTCCGTTCCAATGCCACCCGCGCTTTTTTAGGGCATAGATAAGTTGCGGTTTCGGTTTGGTCGTAAATTTCATAAATACCCGTTCCCCGCTTTGGATTGTCTTTCGATATGCGTTATAACTGTCGCTTTCGATCAACTTTTTCGGCGGTTTCTTGCCCGTATATTCACCCGTTTTCACCTTGTCGTATAGTTTTGCGGCGTTCGTATTCTTGCGGAAGTGATATTCTTTGTCGTATTTTTCGTATAATTCCGCATATCGTTTCGGATCATACTGCGCGATCGGCGTCAACCACGTCGCCACAGTCGTTGCGCCCATATTCGGCATTGATCTCATTAAATGATGAAACTCTTCCTCTTTGCGTTTCGCCTCGGTTTTTCGATCTTCTTGATACTGCCGGTTGCTATTTTTCACGCTGCGCTCCACGCCCTTAAACCAATCGCTGATTTCCACGCTTTTTTGCATTGCCCGCTCCGCGATCCCGTTCATTTTTTGAGCGGGATACTGCGCCGGCCCTGATACTGTCCACGGTACATACCGAGCATCAAGAGAGAGTTTTTCATCGTACTTTTTCTTTAATTGCCCGATCAACTTTTCTTTTTGCTTGACGCTGATATCCCAACCGTTGATCTCGTCCGCATAGGATTTATACGCATCGACCGTATTATCCCCACGATTAAACATACTGTTGTTATTCGCCATATCCCTATTCCAAGCCGACAGTTCCGGCACGGGCACTTGCCCTTTGCGGATCTTTGGTATTTTTGCCGCTTTCGGTTTCTTTTCTTTGGCTGCGCGTTCTTCTTTCCGCAGTTCGTTCCATGCGCTCCACGCGTCGCGCGGCGTCATTCCTGCCGTCGATACGCCCGCTTTCTGTAACAACCCGTACGGCCTACGATAATTCGGCGTTGCGTGTTGCTTTTGCTCTACGGTCTTATCGGATTTCGTTTCTTCGTCTTTGTTTCTCTTCATACTTTCCTCCTTTTTCCAGTTGATCGGAAAATTATACTTCCGTCGATTCGCGATATTCCTGTTTCGTGATTTCCCGCACAGTGCCTTCGATATGCAAAAACTCGCAAAGCAATTTCGGATCTTTGGGCTTTGCGTCGATTTCCATATACATGACCTCGCCTGCGGCGTCGGTTATCTCGTAGTAATACTTTTTCCTGTTCATGGTTTCCTCCTGTATTAAAAAACAGCGTTTTATATCAGACACAGTACTTTGCATAGTCGGAATTTTTCGGATTTTTAAAAAATATTCTGTCTGAAATCGTTTAAACGGCTTTTTCATTTTCAGCATTTCTCGGGGATTCGCGTACTACCGAATAGTTTCGCAGATCGTCCTCCGCGCGCAAGGTCAAGCGTTCCCATCCTTCCAGTTCCAACGGAAGATCCAGCGCCTTATAGGTAAACCTGTACGATCTGTCGTCATAATCATAGATCAGGCGCGATGGCAATATGTAAGTGCCTTCCTTGCCTTTCAGTGCTCCGTCGTCATGCTCCACGTTGCCCATGTTCCTGTAACTGATCTGACGGTAGCCTATCGTCCGCACAATCGCGTCGAAGTAATACACGAACGTATTGAACCGGGGCTTATACTTTCCGGTTTCTTCCAAGCGGATCAGCCGCGCGCGAAGTCTGTTATCGAGCCGCAAAAGAAAGCCCGGTTTCAAGATCCATTTTTGCATTTTGCAATAGATGGTGTTATCCAAACATTTGCGGATATATTTCCCTGCCCCGTCGTCGCCCTGCTCCGTCATGATGATCATGAAATCCCCGTAATGCCGTACATAGCGGTAAAAATCCGCGACGTTATCATTGACTGTCGAAGAGGTATTCGCTCCCTTCGTGCTGCCGCTCTCGTCGTCGAAGATCACGCAGTATTCGGGCACGCGCTGCATTTGCAGGAAAAACTTATTGTTGGCTTTGTACGCGTACCGCCCGCACACGCGCATCCCCAACGTCGTGGCAAGGCACGGAATATAACAGCGTTCACGCCTTTTGAAAAACAAATAGGATTCCTCGATCGCCTTGAACTTTTCCAATTCCTCCGTCATACCCATTTGGATACAAGTGCGGATCCTGCGTTTGCGGGTATGGTACTCATATTTGAGATCTTCCCAGCGCCGCCGCGCCACGCATACCGCCATATCCCCGCCGAGCGAAGTCTTTCCCGCGCCCGGAGGACCGGTGCAGCAGACAGAATGTTGGTTTTCCATGTAGCCCGCACTTTGACCGTAATAGACGAACTCAAAATATTTTGCTTTGATACCCTTTTTGAAAAGCGTTATGACGGAAAACACGATCAGCAAGATCCCGCCGAGTTGTAACAGAAGTTTCCCTATCTTCCAGACCAACGACCAGTCCGCGCGGATCCCGTTGAACACCGACACGTCGAAAAACGTACATAATACGCCGTACCAGCCGTGGTAATAGTCGCGAGTGAGAAAGTATCCCAATAGATACGCAAGCGCCAGCAGCACCCAAAAACGGCAGTAAAACCGCGTGTTTTTGAAACTCTCGGTGCGTCGGCGTTCCGCCCATGCGCAGAATCTCGAATACCGCGTCAGGCGGCGCGCACCGCGCTGTAAGTCGCTGCGCCACCGCTTATATTCTTTTGTTCTCAGTATCGTTCCGTTTGTTTCCATAGCATTTTGATTGACTTCCGTCCCGTAAAATGATATAATTTTAATCAGAAAGGGCATTAGTTCGCCTTCGGGCTTGAACATTGCGAACAAGTGGTTTTACCGCTCGCGCCTTTTCTTTTTTTATGTCATTTTTTCTTTTCGTTTTTATCGATTACTTCCTGCACCTTCTTTTTGTCAACGTCACTGAATTTCCAGCCTTTCAGTCGTTCATTTTTTGCGCCTTTCGACACTTCTTTCGTTTTCGGCTGTATGTACGCGGGCTTCGGATTATTCGGTTCGGGATTTTTTTCGAGCCTGATATTTAAAATATCATTCGTCTTTCGTCCTGATGTGATCCCGATTACTTTATATACCTTTCCGTTTTCATCATATACATACGAAGGATGCCCGGTCGTTTCCTTGCTATGAAATTTGCGAAAATGCCGCTGAAACCGTTTCGATTTTTCTGTTTTATCCGATTTGGAATCGGATTTTTTATTTTTCTGACGATTGATTCTAAACATAGTACTTTGCAAAACACCGCCGAAGAGCATTTCGGCGGTGTTCCGCTGCCCTCCTTTTAGTTCTTTCCGCGCTTGCCGATGCGGAGTTTCCCGCCCGTTACCTTTTTGGCGATCGCACGGTTCTCGTCGTTCTTTTTGTAATACGACGTACCGTCACGGTCTACCACCGCGATATAATTCGGCGTTGCGTAGATATCACGAGCCTTTGCGAATGTTCTTTCCCGTTTTTGGAGTGCTTTTTGTTTTGCCGTCGGCTTTTCCGCCTCGGGCGACTGTATTTTGTTTCGGGGCTTTCCCGCCCGTGTTACCTGTTTTACTGCGCGGGGCGCTTTTGCTCCCGCCTGTTTTGCTTGGCATTTTTTTGCCGCCATTTGCTTTTACCTCCCTTTCGATTTCTTTGGTTTTTATCTCACTGATTTTTTCGCTCGGCGGTTTGTATTCCACGGATATTTTTTGCCTGGAAGATACTGCGGATATGATGATCTTGATGATCAGGTAAACCGCGATCACGGCCAAGAAAAGAATACCGAGCATTAAAAGCAAGCGCAATATAACTTCGAGCGGGTTCGTCTGCTCTGCGTCTGGCAGCGGCGGCGTCACGCCCGGTATTATATCGATCGGGTCGTTTACCGCCGCTATGACCGTGTATACGCCGTCCTTATAGAATTTCAACTGTATGATCCTGAAATTCAGGAATACCGTCTGTTGTGCAGCATACCCGCATTCTTGCCAGGGCACCGTGCTTTCATTTACTTCGCTGATATTGCTCACAATCGACGTCGCATAGTAGTCCGTCACCGAATAGCGGAAGATAAAAACGGTTTTGTCCGTATCTTCTGCCGCTTGGCAATACTGGCGGAAACCGCTCACGTCGTCGGGATCGATATACAGATTTTTCGACAGACTTTCATCGGACAGTTTGAGTTGTTTGTCCGTCACTTCCTCGATCGCCTTGATATTGCTGTATGTCGCGCTTTCGTAGTCCTTTATACCTAAAAACTTATACCAGAAATTTTTATTCAGCACTTCGGCGGTCAGGCTGTATTTTGTTTCGCTGTCGATCGTGCGGACGTTTTCCCCGCGCTCGTGTCCTTCGTCTACGTAGTCCACAAAAAGATCCGTACTGTAAGTCCCGTTGATTTTATCCCCGTCCGCCGTTTCGCTGTACTCTTTGAGCGCTCTTTCCATGCGTTCCGAAGTGATACTGTACGTATCGGCGGGCGCGCCGTTCGTATAAAACGCTGCCGTCAGCAAATTGTAAACGTCGCCATAGGTGAGCACACCCCTGTCACCGTTCTCGTTATAGATCCAGCCTGCCTCGTGCCGCACTTCCCCGATCACGGAAGTCCAGCGGTACAGTCCCGCAAGCATATAATCCGACGTAAACCGCGTCATATCCTTGCCGACGAGCGGCGTAAAAGTGTCATGGGCGGTTTTGTCATCGAACACCGCGAGCAGCCCCGTCTTGTATTCGTCCCAACGCGCTTTGATCTCCGTGATCTGGCGGCCGTATTTTTTCAGTACGTCGTTCGGCACCGCAAAATATACGCTGTTCAGTTGATCCTGGTGCCCGTCGGTAAACACTCCGTCGGGGCGGTACTGCGTCGGTATCACTTCCAGATCCAGCGTTTCCAGATCCGTGACTTCGCACGTCAGCGTCGTGGCGGCGTCTGCGTCCGAGCCGTACCCCGCGGCATAACCTTTGTATGTATACGTTCCGCCGCAGCCGTAGTCTTTCGCAAGGCTGTCGCCCTTATAGATCAGTTCCACGCTCGACAGATCGTAACGCCGCGCATTGCTGTTCACCCGTTCCGCCATTGTCTTGCCGTCCGCGCTCTCGTGATCCTGCACGCGGAATTTGTAAAACAAATTGTTATAGTCGCCCGTGGATTTATTGCAGAATTTCAATTCAAAATTTTCATAGTCGTCGGGGCTGCCCTTTTCGTTATACCCCACGGCGAACTGCGCCACGTTCAGTATGCTTGACGTATCGATCTCACGGCCTGTCGGGTTATAGAAATACAGATACACGGCATAATTCCCGCGCATATTGGCGGCATAACTGTAACAATATTCGATCAGCGTCACAAGTTGCACGCGACCGTTTTCGTTATACGGATATTCCGACAAATCGAAAGCGTTTCCGTCCGCGTCCGTCGAGCCTGTCAGATCGTCCAGCACATTGACGTAATCAAACTCGCGTTCGGTTTCCGCCTGCGCCTGGCTCGGCGGGTTTACTGCCGCGCCCAGGAGAAGAAAAAAGGCACATAAAACAGATAATATTTTTCTCATGCCCGCCCCTCCTTAAAAGATTATGTGCGGCGGATTTATGCTGATCGTCGGCTTGTCAGATACACCGAAGTATATAAGTATGTTTTTCCCGTCCGACAGCCCGACGGACATGATCCAGAAGTCCGTATCTTTCGGCAATTCATCGGGCAGCGTGACCGTTTCGCCGCCGTACTTTTCCGACAGCACAGACGAAACCGAATAATCCGAGGGGATATTCACCTCGAACCGATCCTCGGAGATCTCTATGCCGAAATACTCCGTTACCTCCCCGACATGGGCAAAAGATTGCGGATTTCCGTCCGCCTGAAACGTGAATTTCGCCTCGCTGTTCGCCTGGATCCTGACTGTATATTTCCCCGCGCCCGCAGCGGGTTTCATGCTCTTGATCTCAAACACGTTTTTCCCGCGGGCGAGTTTTACGCCCCTTTCCGCCGTTCCCAGACGCCTGCCGTTATACTCCACATATTCGAAATGGGTAAACCCGTTCGTTTCTATGGCATAATAGATCCCGCACCCGACCGCCGCAAGCAATACGGTCAAGAGGATAACCGCAACGATCCTGCCCGCACGGCTCTTTTTTTTCTTTGACTTTTGCGGCGCAGCCCGCGCTGCGCTCGCTTTCTTCTTTGCTGCCATTTTTACCCCCCCCTTTTAGAAAATGATCTGCGGCGGGTTCAGTTCTATCTCCGTCACGGGAATATCGAGATCTACTGTGCCGAGGGTCAGTTCGAGCATAGTGCCCCAATAACTTACATAGTCGGGAGCCGTTCCGTCTGATCCGTTGGTGACCGACGCGGTTACCCTTACGACCGCGCCCGAATAGCCCGCATAGCCTTTGTCAAATTCCGCGCGGCCCGCGCTCTTCACGCCGTACAGTTTATACATATTTGTTTTGCTGCTTACAAACGTGAGCGGTTCGTTTGTCGCCGTGACCGTGTTCGACGCCGCGGGGATCATATCCAGACTGCCGATTTCCGTATGCTCTTTTACCCAGTTGTAATAATCCGTATGATAACTGATACCGATATTCGTCTGCGCGTTTTCTTCCTGCATTGTTCCGACGCCCCAAACGATATTTTCTACCGAAAATACATACTCTTTGCCCGACGCGCTGATATCCAGCGTTTCCGCGATCTCATCGCCCGAGCGGACGACAAGTTCCGCGCTTTCCATTTTCGACATATAGTCCAGTTTGCAAACCGCCGTTACGTCGGGATATTTCCGCGAACGCGCGGTCAGGTTGATCGGCTCGCCGAACGCCTGTAAGCACTCGACCGTTGCAGTAGCGCTCCCGTCGCTTTCGGGTGTTACTTTCGCATATTCCTCAACCGCTTTGCCGCGCGCCCAATCGCTTTCCGCGTTCTCGAAGTCCACTTCCCAATCGATCGCTCTATTGCTCGCCGTGTCGGGTTTGATCGTCGCCGTTACAGTAATACCCGCGTTTGCCGTTTCGCTCTCCGACGTGGGGACGGCAAAAACCATGTTTGCGGGCATTTCAAACAGCCCGTCGCTCGTCAGTTCGTTCCCCGCTCCGTCATATACGCCAGAGATCCCGCCGAGTTCCTTTGCTTTGTCCGCCGTGAAAATCACCGTCGCCGCCGTCGCCGTCAACGCAAGCAATCCCGCAAGCGCAAGTGTTATGATCTTGGGGGCGGCGACCGCGCCGCCCCTGTCTTTTCCTTTCATGCTGCACTCCTTTTAAAATTCCAACGTACTGTCGCCCAGCGTCACCGAATCGACCGACCGCTCCTCGGATAACAGCGTCGTGTCAAATTTTACGTTAAACACGGCAAGTACTTTGCCGCCTGCCTGCTCAGGTCTTGTCATGAGCACGATCTCGTAGGCTGTTCCGTTATACGACAGCAACGCTTCTCTGATATTGTTTCGGATCGTCGCATTGTTTTGGTGCACCGAGTTCCAAAACTGCGCGTCAAATAAGCAATTTATATTTTCATCGGAGGTGATCACTCGCAGCCGTTCTGCGGAAAACCCGCTTCCGATCTTCGCGTCCAACGCGTTTTTCAGTCCGTCCGTCGGACGGATCTCGAAATATCCTGCGGTATTTTCATCTAAATACGTCTTGGTATATGCTTCGGAATATTCGTTGAACATTCCGCCGTCAAAATTAGACAGCCGATACAACGACACCTTTACACTCTGCTCCAATACTTCTTTATCTTCTGAATATTGCGTAGGCATAAACCATTCGTTCCTATCCGAAGAGATACCCTCGTTAATAAACCCGAATTTATAGCCCAAAAGTTTTCTCGCATAATCTACCGTGCAAGTCGCTTTTGCTTCCGCATTATCCCGCGATGTGACCGTAATCAGGATCTGTTCGCCGAAATTTTCAAGGCAAGTCACCGTCGCGCGGGTACTCCCGTCGCCGCTCGGCGTTACGGATATATAATCCGTCGCCACTTTATTCTTTGCCCACGCCGCAGACGGATTTTTAAACGTAACCGACCAATCCACTGTTTTGTTCGCTGCATTATCGGGCAAAACGGTGGCTTGCAACGTTACCGACGCCGAGTTCTGCGCCGTCGCGCTTTTCGTAAAGACCATTGCCTTCGGTAATTCGTAGACTTTCCCGCCGTCCAGTCCGTTCCCGTCCCCGTCCATGACGGGCGGCAGTTCTGTGACCGTTCCGCCTATGCTCGGCTCTGATACGAAATATCCGATCACACCTGCGACGAGCAGCAACATGACCGCCGCAAGGATTATGGATATGATCTTTTTCGGGGCGGCGATCGCGCCGCCCCTGTTCTGTTTGTTCATAATACCCTCCTTACCTGCTTAGAAGATGATCGTGCCGTCCTCGATCTGGATACCTGTGACCGCTTTGCCGATACTGCTTGCCGCATACGCCAGATAATAAGTGTCCGTCACGTCCTCCGTGTACGTGCTTGTAGTCGTAACCGTCACTACGAACGGCTGCGCCACGCCTTTCTTATCCAGCACTTTGCCGAGTTCGTAAAGGTTGGGCACGGTCGCAAAGTCCGCGCCGAGAAGTTGCGCGAAAAAGTCCGTGTTTGCGGTGATCCCCGCGCTTGCGTCGTAACTGCCGCTTACTGCGCTCGCGTTGATTTTCTTTGCTTCCGCCAACAAAGCCGCGCTCGGAGATATGCTTACCGTTGTGGTGTATGTATCTTCGATCGTGTACACCTCGGTAGTGTTATACGTGAAAGACGCTGCCTTTTGCCCGTCTTTCGACAGATATGCTTTGAAAATCGCCCAGTTCGAGGCGGTGCCAGTCGCATTGTTCAGCGTTACGATCGTGTCGCCTTCCAAACCCGCGCCCGCCGCGTACGTCACGTATGCGCTGCCGAGTTTCTGCGAACAGTCCACCGTGCAGGTGTCCGTATATTCGGGGTTATCCTGCGACGTCACCGTGATGATGATCTGCTCGCCGAACGCCTGTTTAAACGTGACCGTCGTCGTCAGTTCGTTCGTGTCCGTGATCGTCACATATTCCGAAAGCGTTTTGCCGCTCGCCCACTCGGACGCGGGATCCACAAAGGCGATCGTCCAATCCACGAGTTGGTTTGTAGCGTCCAACGGCTCGATGATCGCTTTGATCGTCACGCTCGTCGCGGGCGTCGCGCCGCGCAGCGCGGGGCGGAATACCATATTTGACGGCATATTGTACACCGTGTCGCCGTTCATCTCGTTCCCGTCGCCGTCTATGACCGTGCCCTTTTCCGCGTCCTTTTTAAACCACGTGCTTGCGTCCCAGTTTTTAAAACCCTCGGTTACGATCCCGAAGAAGATACTTGCAGCCAGCAGTATCGTCATGAATACCGCCCAAAAGCGGGCGAAACCGCTGCTTTTACTGTAATTTGCCATTTTTTGTTTTCCTCCGTTTTCTATTTCCTGATTTTATAATTTCCCTGATTTCTTTTTGCTCATAGCCCGAAATTTTCCAGTCAACTGGAAAATTTCGGGTAAAAACTCGTTTTCCCTGCGGGCATGAGCGTACCCGCAGGGTTCTATCTATGCCCCGAGGAGATTATGCGGGGCGGGATGGGCTTTGTTATGGCGGGCGTTCACGCTCTTTCAGTATACGCACGTTTACCGCACCGCCTAATAAATTTTCATACACGCGCCGCACACGCGCCGCGCGGGACGACGATACCCGTTTATACCGTTTCGTTTTCCCCTTGTATTCGATTTCAACTATCATCGTTCCCCTCCGTCTGTTCTAAAAAATATTTGCATATAGGCTCGCCGTTTTCCCATGGGATCAACTGTTTGTTTTTGCAGAGCATACACGCATACGCGCGCGGATTCGTCAATAAATACGCATTGATATCTTTGTAGAAACAGTAATAATTCAGTTCATTCTGCCTTTTTTCCAACTCACGCCGCGCGCGTTTCGTATGTTTCCCGTTTTCCATAAGGGCGCGGTATTCTTCATATGCGCCCTCGATCGCTTTGTTTAAGGCTATAAATTCCTGATCCGCGGCAAAACTTTGGCTGATCCGCTCCGACATTTCCATGCATAGCGCCATAAGTACGGCGCACTCGCGGCGGCTTTTTTCTTCCGGCGTTTCTTCCCGTGTTTCTTCTTCCTGTGCCCCGTCCGGTTCGTCAACGGGCTTTTCGTTCTCCTTTTTCATCTTTCGACTTCTCCCAATACTCCATTATTTTCGAAAGGTGTTTTTCCACGCATTCGCACGGCTTGCCGTTCGGCAAATATCCCATATCGCCGCAGGCTTTACACTGCACCTTTTTTTGCATCGCAGCCTGATCCATTCCGAATAATGTGAGTATCGCCGCGCGTTCACGTTTCGCTGCGTCCAGTTTCGTTTTTAATATACGGATCTCGAACGCATCGCCTCGGTTAAATTCCGCTTTCGCTATGTCGTGGGATAATACCGATATTTCTTGTTGGATCTTCTGATACCGCGCATCCGCTCCGAGTTTTTCGTTCATTCGTTCGAGGCGCGCAGCCTCTTTCGCTCGCATCTGCGCATAATAGCCGCGGATTACCGACGCGGGCGGTTCGGGGATCTTGTATTTCGAATATGTACCGCTTTTCAATTTCTTGAACACGCCTAAATGCAAAATAAAATGCAAGCGGTTTCTTGTATACTTAAACAGCGTGCCATCCACGTCTACCGTGTAGATCTCTTTCCGATCCCGTGCGCGGAACTCCGCTTTTTTGATCGTGTACACCGCTTTGTTTCCGTACATCCCCACGAGCCATGAGTCACCGACTGCGTATTCGAATGTTTTATACACACGCTACACCCCCAGTTTCAACAGCAGTTCGTTCTGAAATCTGATAAAGTCCGTTCGGCTCATGCTCTTATATAGTGCACGGCTCAATTCTTCGATTACCTGCATATAAAAAACATCCCGTTGTTTCGGATTAGCGCCGTAACAGATCCCTTTGATTCGTCCGTCGTTTTCTTGCAATGCCAGTATGCTGCGGCCTTCCAGATTCATTCTTTCCCTGTTGCCGATTTCATCGTAATCATCTAAAATCAATGCTTTTGGCATATTTCCCTCCTACCCCGCTATCTTTACGCGAATCTGCTTGCGCTCTTTTATAAACGAAAGCCATTGTTCGCAAAAACTTGCAATCTGCGGATCGCTGTCGCGTCCGCCCTTGTTGTCATAGCCACGGCATTGCACGATCCGCTCTGTATGCGGATTGTATTCCAGCATATAAAACGGCTTTTTTGGTTGGCGGCGATCCACTGCCACAAAGATCATCGAGTTACCCGCAACGATCCGATCCGCATACCCCGCCGAACAGTTCGAAAATAACGTCGCGTAGTATTTCAGTTCCGCTATCGTCCGTATCGGGCGTAGGGATATATTTCGTTGACGGAAACAATAACTTTGATATTCGGATGCCTTTTCTTCAAACTTGGCACAAAGTTCTTTTGCGGTTTCATACTGAACGAGGCTCGAAGTACGAGAGTGTGCACGGCTCAGATCTTTCGGGTACAGCACTTGTTCGTCTGCCATGTTCAGGTGCAGACGCTCTGCCTGCTCTATATAATCGAAGTAGTCACCAAGAACGTTGCACTTTGCGATTTCCTGTCTGTTCAAATATTTCAGAGTTCGACGCAAGCGCTCTGCATCGCATCTGTCCGCAAATTCGTTAAAATGGTGATTGCGGCATATTTCGAGTTTATCGCGCGTGATACCGACGTCTGCTTTCACGAGCCGCCTAATTATGGGGATATCCGTTGTTTTCAGCGAGGCTTTCTCTTCTTCCGTCAGTGCGTCGAGTTTGGATATCTCAATTTCAAAAAAGTCTTTGAGCGTGCGGCATCTTTTCTTGATGATTTTCCCGAAATTCGATCCTTCGTCGGTAAACGAAAAAATATAGTCTTTTGCGATCCCGTAATACCCCGCCTTTATCACTTCTTTCAATGCGGGCGTGTCGAACAGAGCCAAAAGCAGTATCGCTTGCAGTACTTCGTCTGTAATGTAGCCCTGCGATAATTCGAAATACTTTGTATAGCCTTCCAATAACGTGCCTTTCGTTTCCTGCTCCAATAGGTTAAAATCTGCAATTCGTTGGAATAATTTTTTCTTACGCCATTGCCTTTCCGTGATCGTTGTACATCCCGAGTACGGATTGTAATTCGATTTTAGCCGCGAATAGATTGCCGTTGTACGATTCGCATTATAAAAAATTCGCAGCCATTCGGTTTCGCTCATCTCTCCGTCGCGGCGAAGTTCGTACTTCTCGCCCGAAAAATCAAAGGCGACTCGAAACGCTCGCAATACGATCCCCTGCTTTGTGCGCTGGTAAAAGGCAATATCGCTCTTGCGGATCAGATCTTTATGTTCGTATACTGCATTTTTGAGGTAACACGATTGCGCGCAGGTTCTTTCATACGGGCATACGTCCTGCATCCGCGATACGTTTCCCGCGTGACAGCCGCAGCCTTGGCTCATCAAAGCCTTTTTATCTTCTTCGAAAATTTTTCCGTGCTGCGGGCAATAGATCACGATCCCGTCTTTCTTGGGACTTTCCAGAAGAAATATATCATTCTCATCAAAAACGTATTTTTGATCGAGATAAAACGCAACGCCGAACGGCATCCCTTCGCGGATCCTGCTTTCATAATCCGCAGGACGGTAACTTGCATCAAATTCGTAGCCTTCGAAGATCATATGAAATCCTCCAAATTCACGAATTTCCGTTCGGTCATGCCGAGATGTTCGCTGATGAATTTTTTCGCATATTCGGGATCGAACATATAGATATTGGAATGTGCGTTTTCTTTCGCAAACTCGTGCATTTCTTTCCATAATCCGTCGATCGTTTTACCCGAATCTACTTCGCATCCGGGATTTTCATTGATCAATGTTTCGACCGCTTGCAGCAGCATTGCCAGTACTTCTTTGTCTTTGTGCGTTTCGATATCCTCACGGCACATTTTCACAAATTCCGTTCCGATCATGACTGCCACCCCCGTACAACGGCGAGGAATGCCGCGCGGCTTTTCTCACGCAGTTCGTCTTTCATTTTTTCAAGTACGCCCAATAGATCGTTGCCGAGTTTCTGCCAATCTAAAAACTTGATCTTAAATTCCGTCATGGCCGCATCGTCGGCTATGAGTAGTTTTTTATTCAGCCGCTCGATCTCCGCTTGCTTTTCCGCAAGTTCCGCAATAGCCCTATCACGGGCTGCGACTGTTTCAGCGTTTTCTACTTCTTTGACGGGCGGGTTTTTCAGTTTGTCGTTGAGTTTCTTTTTATCCTCTTCCAACTTTTTAATCTTTTCGCGCAGCGCCTCTGCATCCGCGCGCGCGTGTGCAGCCTCCGCTGCCTTTGCGTCCGCCTCTTCGCGGGCGCGCTCTGCCTCCGCTTGCGCCTGCTCCGCCGCTGATTGCGCTGCGGAAAGCGCCTCAGTATTTTCCGGTTGATCGGGATTTTCTGACGTTTTCAGCCGTTCCGCCTCGGCGTTCCACTCCAATTCGGTGATCTTATTCTCTTTTTCCGCCACTTCCCCGCGCAACTCTTCGATCTTTGCCTTTAATTCTTTGACAGTCGTCGATTCGACGTCTGTCGTTTGCGTGAGTTCTTCCCGTTCCGTTTCTGTCAAATCCGCCAAAAGGCTGATCTTTGTAATGCCGATTTTTCCAGTCAACTGGAAAAATTCTTCGCCGAGCGTATCCAGCGCCTTTATGTACGTGTACGCTTGGCTCTTTTTGATGCCGAGCGCGGTTTCCGTGTACTCTTCGAACGTAGAATAACCGCCCGCCTTGAACAGTTTCTCGTCGTTCATGCGTTTCAATCCCTTTGCCATCTGCAAAAGGTTTTCGCATGTTGCCCTGCCGTACACCAAAATTTCCGAATGTAATTCGAAATAGTTCTTTTCCTGCCATAGTTCCAACGGAGTGCTCTGCTCCGTCGATACGGCCACGCTCGCTGCGTTGCCGCTTGCAGCCTTTGGCGGCTGCATTTTGCTCAAATCTACCATCATGCTCATTAACCTCCATATTCATTTCCTATTGGTAACAGTTAGATTATAAAAAAAGGGTTATGTTACCAACCGTCAACATAATATCATATGTATTCCCGTTTGTCAACAGTAAATATAAAAAAAACTTTGAATTTGTTCCCGAATGGCAATATAATGAATTTGGAGGATCAACAAAATGATTGATAATACAAAATTCATAGAATTGTTAAATGCAGCAAAAGGCGAACGAACTCAAAACCAATTTGCCCTTCATTGTGGAATTGGTTCAAGCACAATTACTCGATTTATTAAAGGAGAGCGGAAACCCACTCCTGCCGTTTTAAAAAAAATAGCCTCCAAGGCATATAATGGTGTTACTTATGAAGAATTGATGCAAGCCGCTGGTTATTTAGATGAAGTTCAAATTTATGCACCTTGTAATCCTGATTTAAAAGAAAATCGGCAAGCCGCAGACTTACCGATTCCCAAAGAACGCTCTGAAATAATGGAATTGATTGAACACGATGATTATTTTAAACAGTTCGCAAACCTTTATAAATTGATGACCGAGGTGCAGAAAGGTATTTTCCTTTCTTATGTGATTACTACCTTGAAAAAAGCAGGCGTTAATACAGTTCCTTATATCGGATATTAACTTTGCTCTTTAAATGCTTGTAATTTTTTGGTATAATTTTTCTCCCAAAAATACATCAGGAGGAAAGTCATGAACGAAATTACAAGAAGAGGTTTAACTGCCATCGCCGAGGAAATGAACTGTATTTCAAAATCCTCTCACAACATTGCCGGGACGCTCGCGGCTATGATCGGCGCGGAAGATGCTTTGCACTACGCCGATTCCGGCAACACAAATAATCAAGACATTTTTTGCATTGGAAATGTACAGGGTATGATCATTGCGGATGAAAGCCTGATCGAGGAGGCGAAAGCAATGATTTTGCAAATGAAGATCGAAGG
>NZ_SDOZ01000001.1:0-30341 GCF_004134775.1 Candidatus Borkfalkia ceftriaxoniphila | reverse complement strand
TGGCGCCGATTGAGGGAATAAGTACGAACTCAAAGAGAAAGAAGAGGCAGACCGGGAAGCGTCCCCGATCTGCTTTTCAGCTTTTTCCACATAGTTTTTGGAAAATCTTTCCGTAAATATGTTCTCCTGGAAGTTATAGGTAATCACGATACGGTCGCCGTACCAGATAATATCGCGGATAAAGGTATTTACAATCGTCTTCCGGGTTTTCATATCGTCGGGATCCTCGAACACTTTGGAGAGGAGATATTTTTCTACTTCCTCGACTGTCAGATGCGCATAGGTTTTCTGCGTTTCCTTGTTAATCTCTATATCCAGGCAGTTCACCTCGTCTTGCAGAGCCGCTAACCTGTCTTTGGTAAAATCGGTGATGATACCTTTTTCTATCGCTTTTACGATATTATCAGCCGCTTTCTTCGCCTCGTCGCGCTTCTTAACGAGCGTCTGTAATCCCGAACTGTCTCGGATGATTTTCTCATGGACTTTGACAATGGTTTCCGCGATCTTTGTGATGACGCTGTTCCTCCGCAGCATAGCCACGGTAGCGTTGATAACGTAATCTTCCAATACCTGCTTTTTGATCGCTTTACACCCGCATTCCGATTTGCCACGGCGTTTGGAAAGGCAGGTATAATAATAATGGATATCTCCCGTCTTGCTCGTGCCGCTCTCGCCTACCATTTTATGCTTGCAGTCGCCGCATATGAGTTTTCCCGAAAGTATGTAGTCGAAGATCTCTTTTTTACGGCCGGGTGCATTTTTGTTTTCTTCATTGATCGCGTCCACTTGATTCCATAGCTCCTTTGTAATGATCGGGGGAAAGATGTTGTCGTATTCCGTTCCCTGATGCGTAACGATACCCGTATAACGTTTGTCGTGCAGTACTTTATAGATAAATTTCTGCGTAAGATGTTTCCCGCATTTGCGGCGGAAGTTTCTTGCTTTCAGATCGTCCGCAATCGCCTGCGCCTTATATCCCTGCGCATACCGCCGATAGATTTGCCGGATAACGTCCGCTTCCGTTTCGTTGACGTGATATTTTTTGTCTTTCAAATCCCAGCCGAAAATATCCTTACCGCCCGTGGCGTTGCCTTTGAGCCAACTTTCGCGCAAGCCTCGGTTGACCTTCTGCTTTAAGTCTTCGGAGAAGTATTCGTTAAAACCCTCGATAACGGCGAGAAAGAGTTTGCCTTCGGGAGTATCGGGAATATTCTCCATAGCGGAAACGATCTGCACGCCGTTGTCAAAGAGTTTCTTTCTGTTGACGACGGATTCGTACTTATTGCGTGCGAATCTGTCTAATTTGTAAACAATAACCACGCTCCATTGCTTCCGCTTGCTGTCTTTGAGCATTTGCTGGAACGCGGCGCGGTTGTCGTTGGTACCGGTCAAGGCTCTGTCGATATATTGATCGACGATGAGAAGGTCGTTCTTCTCGGCAAATTGTTTACATACGCGGACCTGCCCTTCAATGGACTGTTCCGATTGGCTGTCGCTCGAATAACGGGCATAGATGACTGCTGTTTTCAAAATAGATAATACCTCCGAAATATTTTTGCTTATAGGATACACCATAACGGCAAGGGAAACAAGGCACAGGAGCGGCAGTGTTTCCTATGAATATACGGATATACCGAAGAACAAAGGAAACCCAACCGAAACGGAACCCGTACAATTTTATGCCTGCCGTACCTTTCGGCGGAGAAAAAAAGGGAGAGCGGGAGCGTTGTGTCAAAGGTCTGCCCGAAAGGGACGCGCAGGAATTTTTGAAAAACATACTTTTTCAAGTATTCAAAATTGCTGCGCGCCTTTGACACGGCGCGAAAGCTCTCCCAAACTCCGAACGCCGAAAGGTTCGGCAGAAAAGTTGCGGAACCGTTGTATTTTGTTGGGGAGTTGTATGGGTATATATGGATTTTATCAGGGGAAAGTCCGGGCAGAGTTTCTTGCAAAGGAGTTTTCCGCGTGATATAATGGGAGCGCAAACAAGCCGAGAGGTTTCATATCACGGAGAACAGAAAGTTTTCTGACAGAGGGAATAAGTATCAGCGGAAGTAGCCGGGCGCAGGAGATTGTGCCGAGTGTGTTTTAGAAATACGGCGAAATAACCGGGTTGACCGTGACTGTCAGGCAAAGAACGGGCGAGAGATCGTCCGCCCTTTTGTCTGCGGTCACGGTCTTTTTTTATTTTCTCAGAAAAAATTTTCAGATTACCCGTCAAAGTTTTTCTTTATTTTGTCGGGTATAGGTGTAAATAAAAAATACGTATCGGAACGGCTTAATAAAACCTGTAAAAAATTGAAATATGAAAGTTTTATGAAATCTTCAATTTGGGGGCTGAATTTTTACCGCTCACGTGGCTATTAAGTGAGAGGTAATTTGACTTTAAACTGAAACAGGAGGAAGATATGACGACGGAAGAAATCAAGAAAGACTTAAAAACTATACGCGGGTATTATGCGGAAAGACCGGTTTTGGAAAGCGAATTTCAAATCGTTCCGCATAAAACGACAACTCTGGTACAGGCATATGCGGAGGCAATCTATGACGCCCCGCTCGATTTGTACAGGGTGTATTTCGCCTTATACGTCAAAGGTCTGACGCAGGAGGCTGCGGCGGAAGAACTCAACTACTGTACCGAGTATATCCGCATGAAAAACAAAAAACTTTTGGAGTATCTCCGAGAGAATATAACGAGGAGGAACGCGGCATGAGCAAGACCGTTACGGTCGTTATGGATTGATGTTACAAAAAAATCTATATAAAGGAGGTGATAACATTGGAAGAAATCGAGGTCAAGGACAACCCTTTGGGCATAAAAGTCTATGCCGTGGGGAGACCGGACATAGAGCATATGCCCGAGGAAGAGTTCGACCTCTTTGTTTCTTCTCTGGAATTGCGGGTGAGCGAATATTTTGAAAAGTTAAAAGAAAGCAAATAAGAAGCATACGGACGGCGAAGAATCGCGACGTCAAGCGGCAGCCGTAAGGATTCCGTATGCAGGAAAGAAAAAACAAAACAACCTCATCCGCCGAAGAAGAGATAAAGAGCAAAATTTTTATTTCATTCAAAGGAGGATAAACGCTATGCCGTATAGCAAAGTAAAAGTCTATTCGGATGGGAGCCACCGTATCGGGATACCTTACGAGCCGAACCCTCACGCGGGGAAACGTCGTAAAGTTCCCGAAGAGGTGATCACCGTCACGGAACCCGCCGAAGATGTTTCGGCAATGCCCGATGTGAATACCGTCGGGAACGAACCTGCCCAAACGGAACGAGAGGAAATCGCAACGGTTTCCAAACAAAAGCGTATGACACGCAAAGAGTTATTCGAGGAACTGTATCAAAAGAGCGCGGATATGAAAAAGCGGGAAAGAAAATCGTACGTGCAAAAAGAAATGCTGCCCTATTTCAAGGACAGCATCTCCTGCCGTGCGTTCGTGGAACATAACTTTAACAGAAAGCACAGGAATATGGTCTGCCGCAAAATGCGGCTGTGGAGAAAGATTAACCAGCAGACATTTAACTATTTTGTAACTTTTACGTTCGACGATAAGAAACATACGGAAGAAAGTTTTCAAAAGAAACTTATGCAGTGTTTACAGCATTTCAGTTCGAGAAAGGACTGGCTGTACATAGGCGCGTGGGAACGCGGAAAAGATACAAACCGTTTGCATTTTCACGGGATATTCTATATCCCCGAAGGAGCAATGTCGGGAGAGATGGAAGAAGTACGGGATTTCGATACCCGAAAGAGAAAAAAGCAGACGATTCGGCAGAATACGTTTTTTGCTGAGAGATTCGGGCGGAACGAGTTCCGTCCTATAAGCCATTCCTCGGATCTGCCGCAGATGGTGAGGTATCTTATGAAGTATATCGAGAAGTCGGGCGGCAAACTCATTTATTCGAGAGGACTGTACCGGTATTTCGTGACGGATATAATGGACGAGGATATCATCTGTCCTTACGGGGAAGAAGGAAAAAAGTTTATCCTTTTCGACGATTTCGGATGCTGGATGGGCGGAGAATACATAGGACAGCCGAGCAGCAGAGAGGTGATAGCGCGGTTGCCGAAAGTGACGTAGCGGAGAGCCAAAGCGGAAAAAAATCAAAGTATGGCGCGGCGAAAAATGCGCGCGGCCATCGCCAAGCGGTTCAGCGGCGATGCCGCGCGTTCGCCGCCGCTTTGATTTCCGTTTGCCCGCGTTGTTTCGTTTCGGGCGTGCGCTTGGCTTCGGCGCCCGCGAGCGCAGCGAGCGGGTGACGAGGCGGCGTCAGCCGCCTCGTCAGCGTAGCCGCCGACTTGTTTATAGCCAAGCGCACGTATTACTGCCATTTGATTTTTCCACTTTTTTCAGTTTTAATTTGTAAATCAAAGCCACCCCTTTCAGGGTGGCTTCAAAAATCGATATTCAATTATTACTTTGTCAGCAATTAGTATTATGTATTAAATCATTCTCATGGAACGTTTCCGTGTATATACTTCTATCCCTTCAATTATCGTACCGGAGAATTAAGGGGCGTTCTTTTTTTATTTTGCTCTTTTTTTCATGCATACGGTGAGTACCGCAGCTATNAGCGAGCGGGTGACGAGGCGGCGTCAGCCGCCTCGTCAGCGTAGCCGCCGACTTGTTTATAGCCAAGCGCACGTATTACTGCCATTTGCCCTTTTTCGTCAGATTTACAACAGTCTGGCGGCATAAAAAAAAGACGCTCGAAAGCGTCTTTTTCAGTACTGATTTTTATTAAATTATTTGAACCGAAATTCATTATTTGGGGTTATGATTTCCTGTATATCCGTTCCTCGGAATGTCAAGTACCATACTGTACAACGTTCATATTCGTTTCTGTTTTCCATTAAAAAATGTATTTCGAATTTTTCGCCTATACGGTACAACTCGGCGGCAAGTACCATGCTCCAACCGCTGTTGGGGATATCCGCGTTCCATACAAACAGTTTTTCTTCCTCCCTTTCGAGGATTTCGCCGTTTTTGATAAGCAACTTATCGCCGTCATCAAACAGTAAATAGATATCTTCGTTTTTAAAAATGAAATCAGTTAAAAACAATTCCGTGTATTCGCTTACCCCGAGCCTTTTTGTCAGATATTTTTCCGCTTTTTCCGTTTCGCGTTCTGCTTGTTTCAGTACACCTTTACATTGCCGTTTCAATTCTCCGCAATAGGGTTTTAATAATCTTTTTACTTCCTCGCTTACATATCCGAACGCAAAAACACCGATATCTGCAACCTTATCCAAGATTGTCTGTGGCATTTGTTTCAATAATTCTATCTTTTGCCGCAAGCCTTCTTCGAATTTACGGGCGGCATGGTTTTCATCGAACATAAACGGCGCGCCTGCCGCTATCCGCTTTTCGCAAGTTTTAGCATAATACCTGTATATACATTTTCTGAGTTTTCGTTCCTCTTCGGTTATCCCTTGCTCGTTCATTCTTTGTTCGCACAATTCTAAATCCTTGCGGGGATCCGAATAGATTTCGTCGGATTTTTCCAACTCGATAAATTTTAAATAGCGATTTCGATAAAGGTTGTTGTAATAAACGATATTTTGAGTTTGCGCCTGTTTAGACTTCTTTGTGACGCTGTTTATATATGACAATTTGTATTGTATCAGCCATTCTTTCGTTAAATATTTCATTTTGCGCTCCGTTTACTTGTATCTTCTATATTTTCTAATGTCAGTAAATCGTCGTCAAAAAATTCTGATAAACTAACATCAAGGGCTTTCATAATTACGCATAAAGTGCTTATCAATACTTTATCGGACTTTCCCTGTAAAATATTATTTATGGTAGAGGGGGAAAGTTTGCTTTTTTTAATGAGTTCGCTTTTTGTAATGTCCTTCTGTTCTATTACCTTTTTAACTCTTTCTGCCAAGGCTATTGAGGCTTTCATTTTTGCGTATCCCCTAAAAATTTTATTTTGACCAATTTACACTACATATTTTATCATAGTTTTTTTAACTAATCAACTATTTGACTGATTTATACTACGTATTTTTTAAAATACGTTTGGTAAAATATACATAGTACAAATTAGTCAATTAAGGAGAGGTTATGACATTTAATCAAGCATTTGCTATTAGAGTTCGCGAATTGTTGAAAAAACAGAAAATGTCCCAGCATCAATTAGAGCAAGAAACAGGTTTATACATGGGGGTGATGGGATTTGACTGTAAACGACGCTGTCGCGAAACGCATTTATAAATTATTGGAAAAGTACGATATGACAAAATATCGGCTTGAACAAAAATCAGGCATATATCACGGGGCTATGAATAGAATTTTATCGGGGCAGAATAAAACAGTTACCTTAACGACACTTTATAAACTTGCAAATGGTTTTGATATAACGATTTTTGAGTTTTTAGATGATGATTTGTTTCGTTCGAAAGATATAGAACTTGATTAAATGATTATATAAAATTTTTATTTATACATAAAAAAAGAACCTAAGCCGAATATTCGACTTAGGTTCTTTTGGGTGCCTTTGATTGAATATGAAGTTAAACGATAATCAGTATAGCGGATATTTTTATCCGCCGTAAATAGCGGAATATCTTTGCCGCATTTTGATGAAATACTCATATACGGTACTCGTCGCCCTCGACAGCATTCTTCCTATATCGGGATAACTCATTCCCGACATTCTGTAATCCAACGCAAGATTCATGTTTTCTGTTAGGTTCAGAGACGCTACGACTGCGTCAACGATCGAATAGTCTTCTTCCTCCGTTTCTTCCGCCATGGATTCGATTTTCATTTTCGTTTTTTCAAGGCTTGTATATTTCTGCATATAGCAGTATTTCCTGCATAACATTCTGGTTACGATCAGGCAGCATTCTATTTTTATCGTGATCCTTTTCCCTCGTTTCGAGATATACAGGAAATCGTCCAGATATTCTCCGAAATGTTCGCAGAGAAAAACCGCCACGCTCTGTACTATATCGTAGCAGTCGGACAGTACGTATCCCCGCGTATCTTTGCAGAACACGTCTTTGCAAAGTTTCGCATGCGCGATTACCGCATGACGACTCATAAACCTTATGAGCGTTTTCGTTTCCTTTATCGCCAACAGTTCCGACATGATCAATATGTTTTCGGGAGATATTTTCTCAGCCAATACCTTGAAATCCCTTTTCTTTTCCGTTTGTTCCATTTTACACCTCCGAATTTGATTTTGCCTTTTTCGGGCAAAAGGCGAAGGGGCATAGGACGGTAAATGGAAAGCATCTTGCGTATCGGTCTGCGGAAGTCAACGGGGAAAGAAAAATCGTTGCGTGGGTGAAAAGCACAACTATATAAATACAGCAAAAGAGCAGAGCAAGGAAAAACTCCTTGCTCTGCTCTCAATTTATTTTTATAAAAGTTTTAAGCGACGATTTTGCGGACGTTGACGTCCGCGAGGACCTATGCTACCATAGCCGACCGAAAAAAGCAAAATTTGAGGTGCTACTTCAACCGAATTATGATACCGAAGAAATCTTGTGCAAAAAATAATACGAACCCCGAATTATCTTCGGGGTTCGTATTATTCACGTATGGCGCAGAGAAAGGGATTTGAACCCTTGTTACCCGTGGGGTAAACACGATTTCGAGGCATCGCGCAAATGCCTGTCAAAACAAACAATACAACATTTAGAAGAAGTCTTAAAATAAAAATACTATATATTGTGCTTTTTTCTCAATATGATTCATACCCATCCATACCCATTGCAAAAATAGCCGCCTCCTTTATAGGAGACGGCTCATATTTTTTATATCTTTTTTCAAGGAATCAAATTGCTAAATATATCATAATAAAAAAGGGAGCAGTTTTACAACTGTTCCCTTTTTTTTTATCCTGGATAATTTTGGTAACTTCCTTTATTTACTCCATCAGTTCCTTCTTTTCCATGAGCCCCCATGGGCCCACCTGAAGCTGAATCACCTTTTTTACCCGGACTTCCTCCATAAGCATCTCCTCCATTACCACCATTACCTCCTGCTGCAAAGATCGCATTTCCTTTCGTAGCATGGCCGCCATGCCCACCATTATATCCGTAGCCACCATTACCGCCAGATTTACCTCCGCCGATATTACCTACATACCCCCCGCGGCCGCCGTTTCCACCATTACCTGGTGTTGCGTACAAACCCGTTTTACCTGAATAACCTCCTTTACCGCCATTGCCACCATTGCCGCCTCTGGAAGGTTTTTGATCTGTATTCGTATCATCAAATCCGTCGCCGCCATCACCACCGTTTCCACCAATACCACCGTATCCACTTTCAGAACTGCCGCCAGCGCCGCCATTGCCACCGTTTCCGCCACGACCGCCTTTACCGCCATCTCCGCCACGACCGCCTCTCCCATTGGTTGAGTAACCGCCTCTTCCGCCAGTGCCTCCAGCGCCACTTGAACTGTCACTACTATTTATAGGTTTTCCATCGCCGCCATTGCCACCGTCTCCGCCACGACCGCCAGTGCCATTTTCTGAAAAGCCACCGATACCGCCAGTGCCTCCAACAGCATTTTCGCCATAACCATTGCCGCCATTGCCGCCTATACCGCCTACACCAGAAGCACCTTTAGATTTGGTTATCTTACTATTTGATAGAAAATAATTACATGGTTCAGCGCCATTCCCTCCAGCACCTCCATTACCACCTTTTTTGCCATGAACCGAAGATGCATTACCATTAGCTCCGTCCCCGCCATTGCCGCCATGACCGCCATTTCCTCCAGTTAAAACGATTTTACTGCAAGAAGATTTTACTTGTATGGAGGCCGCTTGCGGTATGCTTAAAGCTAAACCACCATTTCCTGCATTACCCCCGTTTTTACCCGCGGCAGCACTATTAAGCGCCTTTCCTCCATTGCCACCATTACCGCCAGTCAAATACAATTCATTAATGTATATCACTAAAGTCTGCGCAACTAAAGCAGTTGCTCCAGACACTGCATCATTACCAGTAGTAGCATTCTGCGCACTTGCAGCGGTAACTTTCAAAGATTTTCCAGCTAAAATTAATTTATTTACCGCTATGGCCGTATTAACAGAATTTGCAGAAGGCATGATATTACAGACATTTGCTACATCAAAATATATAGTTTGATCACCTGAATAATTCAGTGCACAATCTGCGTAATAAAAATACAGATTACTTACATTAATTCTTAATGAATCTTGCCGAGAAGCGACTTTAATGTTTAACCGAAAATATTTTCCACCAACCCCGTCAATATTTAACATTTTAATATTAGATGGAACCGTAATCGTTGTTACAACTTGCGTCGAATCCGTAGATGCGTAATTAACATAAGCCATCATTTTACTATTAAAGTTAATTTGGTTAATACTCATACGCGGATTTTGATAATTCAATTCCTCTTCCACGATAAAGGTACCCAACGTTTCAGAAGTAAAAGTATAACGGGCTGTTATCGTAGCGTTTACTTCCCATCTAATATCATTCAAAGAAACGCTTAGCGAGGATCTTGAATCCGACACATCCTTAATAGAACCATCATTGACAAACAATTCGTTATTGGTACACTTAAAGGTTTCATCGGAATTATATGTCATATTAGATTTTGCGAAAAACGCATATTCGTCGCTTACATATTCTAATCGTACTTCTACCTCCGGTGATTGTACATAAAAAATTGCGAAAGGTACGACCTTGTCCAAAAAGCTAACATTAACGGTTACTGTCGAAGCATTGCCTTCAAAGAAATAATAATAACCATTAATCGGAACAACAGTTTCACCATTATAATTAACAATAAACTGAGGATATTCTTCAATACCGCCTATAACTATATTATTCTCATCAACTAAAAGAAAGGTATAAGCATTTCCTCGAATCAAATCATCTACGACATTTCCATCTTTTGATTGAATTCTTATATCAAAATCTTGACTTGCATCAATTAAGGCAGCTTTTACCGAAGATATCGATTTACCGTTAACGGCATATAATTTATCTTCATTACTATCAAAATTATATTTTATCCAAGCCGCACTGTCGGAATAATCAGTATACTTTCTGAAACCCGTACCAGTAATCGACCAGAATTCGACTTTCCCTACCAAAGGGCTATCAACATATAAAACATAATCACCCTTAGGTATTTTTATAAAAGTATAATCATTGTTGCTTTTTATAGGAATATTCGATAATTCGTTTTTGTCAAACACAGTAACTTCGTTCTCTGGATTTTTCGAACTATCTTCAAAGATCATATTAAAACCAAGGTAAAAATTTTTACCTTCTATTATTAATTTTACGTATATTTTACTTGTTGTAGCCGTAAAATTTAACGATACAAATTTTTCATTCGAATGTGCCAAAACAGTTCCGTTTGCATCAGAAATTTCAACACTTCGGGGATTGGTTTTCAGTTCATTCCCAAAAGTATAAAATATATATTTTTCACCTTGAATCAAATTGTATTGATAATACGATGTATTAGAAATCATTTTAGATTCCATAATCGCCATTTCAGGTACAATGTTACTCATTTTGATAGTACTGCTTTGATTTTTTTCACCGGTTACCAAAACGTAATATACTCCGCTTATAATTTTATCGTTCGGAGTATAATAAATTTCGTTAAGCCCGGAATCCAACAGTGAGTAATTTAACTCGGATTCTATAAAATACTTGCCGGTTAGCGGGAGGGAAACTTGGAACATCTTTGTTCCGTTTTCATTTAAAGTAAACGAGGTGCTTTGATTTAAAATTAAAGCATCTTCTTGCAAATCAACTGTAATGTTAAAATTAATAATCTTAGGATTACTGATTGAAAAATATACCGTATCGCCATTGGGGATAAACAACGAGTAAGAAGATGGATTCATTATTGAAATATATTGTCCATTGTGTATTAAATAATATAATTGTGCGCCACTACTCAACGAAAACGTATAACGATGACTTACTTTACTTGTAAACGAAACAAACTGATATGTACTTTTCCCTGTGATCGAAGTAGTGCCTATGGTTTTAAGCTTTTGCGAATCGCGTTGAACGCTAAATTTGACCGATCCTATTTTATTCGCTTTTATGACCCCGTAATATGTTTTCCCACCCTCCATTAAATAACTATCAATACCGTTGCCAACAACGAGTTGGTTTAAATCTATAAAATACGAATATAAATCAATATTATATTTTTCTATATAATAAAGCCCAGTAACTGGTGCTGTAAATGAAAATATGATTTTAGTTTCAATCGTCGTTTCTACAGGTTTATCTAATTCAACTGCAAGCCCATCTCCTAAAGTTATTTTTGCATTTTGAACTTTATTACTATCTCGGTTTACAATTTCCAACACAACGGATTTATGATGACCGTCATTATAAAAACAGAATTCATTTCCATTTTTATATACTTCTAAAAGATTATCAAAAGAATCCCCGTACAGATTTACTTCGAAATTTTTATCAAACGTATCGACGAGATAATTCCGATTATTTAAGTCAACGCTAAAGTATACCGCCTCTCCTCCATTCAAAGTAATATTTTTTGTCCCGTTGTTAAAAGCAATCGGCGTAAATTTTATATGCAAAGAAGAACGGACGGCATTTTGTCCGCTGACGATAATCGTATACTTTTTCCCTTTTGATAATTGAACGCTTGCATTTCCAATTCCGGTCCATAAAGTCGATCCGGATTGGTCCATTACTTTTATATTCAGAACTTTATTAATATCATAAATTTGATAATTCCCTGATGCATACGGCGTATAAGAAAATTTCTGATTTCCGTTTTCTAATAAATAGATATCCGCACTGGTTTCCATGGGTTTATTATCCATCTCAGTTACCGGTGCTGCTTCTGAAAATAAAGATTGACTATATGTAGTTAAAAACGGTTTTCTATTGCCATTGTCATAATTATCATTATAATATGTAATTTTATCTGCTTTTACCGAAACTATGTCAAAACGCATCTGCTCTAATAAACGACTACGATAATTTGTATCGCTCAACAGAGTGACACACTCTGCATAGCCGCCAACATCGATATATATGTCGTTTGCCGGATTAATACTACTCGCACGCGTAAACGTTTCATACGAATCATCGGCTGCTTGCTGTGATCTTGATGCCTCTGTAAAAATAAACTTATCTTCAGGCGTAGTGAAATCAATGTCTTTAGTATCCGTTATAAAAGCATCAATGACTTCACAAAAATCTTTACTAGTGGTTATAACATCCCCAACTATAGGTATTCTTCCTAAAGCTTGATTTAAAGCAAAAATTCCTAATTCTTCTAAGCCGTTTCCACTGAATTGTTTTACTCCTTTAAAATTAAATAGAGTTTGTTGGATAATCAGCCCGTCATCTTTCTGTTTGGAATATCCTCGCTCTCCATAATTAACTGCGTTTTCATTGAGTAAAAGCGTACTGAAACCGACATTCCTAAGTTGAAAGTCCTTATCAAAATATAAAGTAGTGGTAGAACCACCTAGTTGATATGTATATTTTGCATCGCTCTTATACCAGGTTTCTACTCCTTCCGCGTTCAATCCATATTTGAAGTTCTCACTCACAATCGGGGTCACTCTCATGACCTGACGATTACCTTCAAATGTCCATTGAAAATCAAATACAAAGATGTGTAAAAATGCTATTTCGCCGTTATTAGGAGGGACATTATGATATGAATGTACAACCAAAAAGCCATATTCCTCACCTACGTATTTATATACAACAGGCTCTCCATTTAGCCTCAGATACTCTATCGGAATTACATTCGGTAAATCCCGAATCGGCGCGCCATATGCCGCGATATTTAATTCTGAAGCGAAATCAAAAATATCTTTTCCTGAACTTGTATTCTTTAAAAGATCTGTACTCGTATATTGTGCACATTTATCTTCTATACTCGTTTCAGCCTGTACCCGTTGCGAAGGAAATAATAACAATAAACTGCACATAAGTGACAATATCAATGTAATCGATAGACTGCCTATCCACAATCTCTTTGTTCTCATTAAAAATTCTCCCTTGGTAAAATATTCACCGTTAATCTTCCTGTAAAAGGAAATACCAATGTGCTATCTGGCTTCATCACAAAACGAATCTCATAAGTACCGATTTCATAAATTCCATCTTTCGGACTATAATCAATTTCGCCCTCCGGAGAAATATAGTGCATTACATCACATGTAATCCTATTTTCATCCGTTAAATGTTTAATTGTACCATCCTCAAATAAAGCAAGTACCATAAAATATCTATATCGCCCATCAAACTCGATTTCTATTGTTTTATGGTTTTCTTTCTCGGTCAGTTCACAATAAGCATCTTCTCTTTTATCATACTCATGTTCGACGATCAGCATCGTTATATGCTGCCGATTTGGATACGGATTTTTTTCTCCACAACCAAAAAAAACAAAAGTAATCATGCTGAATACAAATATCACTAAAAACGTTGCCCAAATTTTTCTTTTCACAATTTACCTCCTTTTATTTTATATAATAATTTTTGAATCCATCACCTCCTTAAATGTAATGTACTAAATTATATACTGTACTTAAACTAAAAAGTTTCCATAATACTCTTTTTTATTTTATTAAATTTTGAAAAGAAAAAGGCGCTGCCCTATCGGGAAACGCCTCACAAATTTACGCATCAACTATTAAATTCTTAAAAACTAGTAATATAGGGATAGATTTGTTCTATAAAAAAATCGACCTATTGCGATTTTGCGATAGGTCGATCTGCCCCCCCGAGCCGGCGATTGGTTCCGTTAGATACGGCTTTAAAATTGAAAATTGTAAATTAGAAAATTAAGAATAATATTAAAAACTGGATGCACTTGCACACAATTCTCGGGTATTATCATATTACCATACCCCATATATTTTGTCAACAATTATTACAATATTTAAGACTTGATTTACAGTCTGTATTTCCGCGCGATTTTTTCAGTCTGAATACGTATAATATTCATATGAGTAAAAAGATTGATACAAACGAATACATGACATTGACTGACGCCATTATTAAAAGAATCGATGAGTTGTCGCACTTTCACAATATCCCCTTGCCCAAGTGGAGCATCAAAGCAGGGATCACGCCCTCGACGGTATACGGAATTATGAAAAAAACTTCGGGATGCCCGAGAGTTCAAACGCTCAAATTGCTTTGCGATGCAATCAATATTTCTTTATCCGATTTTTTTGATGCAGACTATATCGCCACCGCTATTTGCGAGGAAGATTGATCCTTTTTTCTTTATTTTTCCAGTTGACTGGAAAAAGCGCCGCCCTATCGGGCCGCGCCTCTAAAAATCTTTTGCATGAAATGTTGACTTTTATAAAAAGCCGTGCTATAATAAAACCACAACAAGGGCAAAACCTTTAAACGGTTAGCCTATGTTCGGTAAAAAATAACCGCCATCGGTGCTAACGTGGGCGGTTATTTTTTTATGTGTACAATGATTTTATCATTCGTGACGCGGAAAGATTGTATTAACCCGACGTCTACAAGAAACGCCAGTAGTAAAATATAATCATATCCCATAAAAACCACCTCCTTTTCGGAAGTGCTAACCGCCATCAAGGCTCTGCCCCTATTGCTTATCCTTATTATACCATACCACGCGCCATTTTTCAACATTTTTTCGCGCGGGATTTTTCTTTATTTTTCCAGTTGACTGGAAAAACTACATTGCCAATTTGCGTCGGCGCAGGCGCGAAGTCAGACAAAAGATCGAGAATTTTCCAGTCAACTGGAAAATTCTACTTGTATAGCAACCTGCTTTTATGATATGTACCACCCTCGGCATCTCTCTGCACTCGAAAAAACTTGACGAGTTCCTTTTTGTTTTCCATGTAATTTTTCCGTATGGCATAATCCACGATCTCGCCAAGCGTGATCTTGACGAACATATGCAGCGAGCAGCAATTTTGCCGGGCAAACTCCGCCCGCTTTTCATAAGGATATTGACGGACGGATAGCAAAATCTTGTCCGCCTTTTTTATATTCATTGAGTTCATCGCCATCGCGCTGAACGGCGAAAAAAATTCTGCATCAAACATTTCATAATTCGCCAATAACCGTTCCGACGTTGTTTTCGTCTTATACCCGATCCACTCTTGGCATACTTCGCCGAAGGGTTTCGAATTAAATTTCTTTGTTTGTTGTTGCATGATGTAACCTCCAAAATATTTATATTTTTTCCAGTTGACTGGAAAATTATGATTGCCGTACCGATCACGGCCGCAAATGGCGGCACTCTGCCATTGATCGCCTATGCTGGCTACTTCGCTCGGTCGGCTCTTCCGCTCCGGCCGAGGCTTTGTTTCTTTATCAGCCTTATCGTTCTACTGTAACCGCGTTTCAGTTCCAGCCACCGCCGAGATTGATTGACAGGCTGCGCCTGTATGGCTATTTCAGTCCTTCTGTCGCGCCCTTTTGGGCGCGGGGCTCCCTGTGCGCATGAGATACAGCATGACACTCGATTGTGCCTTCTGTGGGATCAGCCAGCGAAAACCGCGTTCCCCCCGATTTCCGATTACCCGACTGATCCTGCGCCGCCTCAGCCACGGCAGCGCAACGCCCTCCAATTTTTTTGTTCTTCGGAAAAAATACAAACCGCTTGCTGTGCTTGGCTGCACGCGCCTTAATTCGTGCAGGTTCGTCAACGTCATTTTTCACCTTGCTCGAACGGCAGACAAGACCACGGACTTTTTGAGCGGAAGCCGCAAAGGCAAGGACGAGGAAACCGCATCTATGACGTTAAGGGAAAGCGCCGGCGTTATCCCGTCGGCATCTCTACAAAGATATCTTGTATCACGGTCAGTTTCCCGCCCGCCTTCGATATCAGCCCGGCTTCCGCCAGTTTATCAATATTGTATTTGATGGTATTTCTCGAATATCCGAGTTCTTCCGCGAGTTCCGCATAGTCAAGCCGCTTGCTTTCCGTTCCGAGGCGGTCGATCAGGATCACAAGGACGTTCAGTTCCGCGACGTGTAAATTTTGCATCGATTCCAGACGGATCGCTCTCATGCCTTTTTACCTCCTCTTTTTACTCTCAAAATTTTGCCCGAAAATTTTTCGGCCGCACCGCCAAAATCGCGCGGGTTCAAAAATTTGCGACAAGCGCAAATTTTTGAAATAGATGCGGTCGTATTTTTTTATACGGTCGCATGGTTGCACACGTTGTTATGCTTAGTTATGATCACTCCCCGCATCTTTCCGCAGGGCTCGGACGCTGCGCGGGATCCGCACGAGCAGGCGCGCATACGCGCACCTTCTTTTCCGCGCGGATCCCGCGCCCCGCCCGACCTTTTTCCTGCGGAAATTTGCTATTAGAGAGTGATTGACGCCCTCCGCGCGTCCGTTGATCATTTCTTGCTCCGTTTGCCGTATTCGTGCGTTGCCTTCCGCTTCGTCTGCGTGACCGTGAGTATCTCGCCCGTTTTTTTGCGGTGTTCTTCGGCATATGCACTTGCTTCTCCTACCGTCGCAAACGTCTTTCCCCGCTTGCTGTCCCAAACCGTATATGTCGGTGCATCCGTCGGCTTTTTCGGCATTGCGGATTGTATACGCTGCTCCCGCGCCCTATATTCATCTTCCGCTTTTATTGCCTTGACCGCCGCTTCCCGCGATAAGCCCAGAGCGGTAATGCGTTTAATTCGTTCCTCCTTTGTTCCGACNTATAATATTCATATGAGTAAAAAGATTGATACAAACGAATACATGACATTGACTGACGCCATTATTAAAAGAATCGATGAGTTGTCGCACTTTCACAATATCCCCTTGCCCAAGTGGAGCATCAAAGCAGGGATCACGCCCTCGACGGTATACGGAATTATGAAAAAAACTTCGGGATGCCCGAGAGTTCAAACGCTCAAATTGCTTTGCGATGCAATCAATATTTCTTTATCCGATTTTTTTGATGCAGACTATATCGCCACCGCTATTTGCGAGGAAGATTGATCCTTTTTTCTTTATTTTTCCAGTTGACTGGAAAAAGCGCCGCCCTATCGGGCCGCGCCTCTAAAAATCTTTTGCATGAAATGTTGACTTTTATAAAAAGCCGTGCTATAATAAAACCACAACAAGGGCAAAACCTTTAAACGGTTAGCCTATGTTCGGTAAAAAATAACCGCCATCGGTGCTAACGTGGGCGGTTATTTTTTTATGTGTACAATGATTTTATCATTCGTGACGCGGAAAGATTGTATTAACCCGACGTCTACAAGAAACGCCAGTAGTAAAATATAATCATATCCCATAAAAACCACCTCCTTTTCGGAAGTGCTAACCGCCATCAAGGCTCTGCCCCTATTGCTTATCCTTATTATACCATACCACGCGCCATTTTTCAACATTTTTTCGCGCGGGATTTTTCTTTATTTTTCCAGTTGACTGGAAAAACTACATTGCCAATTTGCGTCGGCGCAGGCGCGAAGTCAGACAAAAGATCGAGAATTTTCCAGTCAACTGGAAAATTCTACTTGTATAGCAACCTGCTTTTATGATATGTACCACCCTCGGCATCTCTCTGCACTCGAAAAAACTTGACGAGTTCCTTTTTGTTTTCCATGTAATTTTTCCGTATGGCATAATCCACGATCTCGCCAAGCGTGATCTTGACGAACATATGCAGCGAGCAGCAATTTTGCCGGGCAAACTCCGCCCGCTTTTCATAAGGATATTGACGGACGGATAGCAAAATCTTGTCCGCCTTTTTTATATTCATTGAGTTCATCGCCATCGCGCTGAACGGCGAAAAAAATTCTGCATCAAACATTTCATAATTCGCCAATAACCGTTCCGACGTTGTTTTCGTCTTATACCCGATCCACTCTTGGCATACTTCGCCGAAGGGTTTCGAATTAAATTTCTTTGTTTGTTGTTGCATGATGTAACCTCCAAAATATTTATATTTTTTCCAGTTGACTGGAAAATTATGATTGCCGTACCGATCACGGCCGCAAATGGCGGCACTCTGCCATTGATCGCCTATGCTGGCTACTTCGCTCGGTCGGCTCTTCCGCTCCGGCCGAGGCTTTGTTTCTTTATCAGCCTTATCGTTCTACTGTAACCGCGTTTCAGTTCCAGCCACCGCCGAGATTGATTGACAGGCTGCGCCTGTATGGCTATTTCAGTCCTTCTGTCGCGCCCTTTTGGGCGCGGGGCTCCCTGTGCGCATGAGATACAGCATGACACTCGATTGTGCCTTCTGTGGGATCAGCCAGCGAAAACCGCGTTCCCCCCGATTTCCGATTACCCGACTGATCCTGCGCCGCCTCAGCCACGGCAGCGCAACGCCCTCCAATTTTTTTGTTCTTCGGAAAAAATACAAACCGCTTGCTGTGCTTGGCTGCACGCGCCTTAATTCGTGCAGGTTCGTCAACGTCATTTTTCACCTTGCTCGAACGGCAGACAAGACCACGGACTTTTTGAGCGGAAGCCGCAAAGGCAAGGACGAGGAAACCGCATCTATGACGTTAAGGGAAAGCGCCGACGTTATCCCGTCGGCATCTCTACAAAGATATCTTGTACCACGGTCAGTTTCCCACCCGCCTTCGATATCAGCCCGGCCTCCGCCAGTTTATCAATGTTGTATTTGATGGTATTTCTCGAATACCCGAGTTCTTCCGCGAGTTCCGCATAGTCAAGCCGCTTGCTTTCCGTTCCGAGGCGGTCGATCAGGATCACAAGGACGTTCAGTTCCGCGACGTGTAAATTTTGTATCGATTCCAGACGGATCGCTCTCATGTCTTTTTACCTCCTCTTTTTACTCTCAAAATTTTGCCCGAAAATTTTTTCGGCCGCACCGCCAAAATCGCGCGGGTTCAAAAATTTGCGACAAGCGCAAATTTTTGAAATAGATGCGGTCGTATTTTTTTATACGGTCGCATGGTTGCACACGTTGTTGTGCTTAGTTATTATCACTCCCCGCATCTTTCCGCAGGGCTCGGACGCTACGCGGGATCCGCACGAGCAGGCGCGCATTCGCGCACCTTCTTTTCCGCGCGGATCCCGCGCCCCGCCCGACCTTTTTCCTGCGGAAATTTGCTATTAGAGAGTGATTGACGCCCTCCGCGCGTCCGTGGATCATTTTTTCTTCTTTTTCGGATTTGCTTTCGCTTTTTGCGGCGCCTGCCTTTTCATGATCTGCTTTTCTCGGTAGTATTTCAGCATTTGGTCGTTTACTTCAAACGACTGCGTATCTTTATGCCCTGCGGGTTCGAGTTTCAACACACGTACCAACACTTCACCGGGAGCGCCCGTCGGTGGTGCAAACCGCTCGCCCGTGATTTTGTACTTTACCCCCGCTTGATTTATGAGCGTATCGCCTACTTTGTCGGTGCTCTGCCTGTACACAACGCCGCCCTTCTCGTTATAATATACTTTTTTCGGTTTCGGTAAAGCGGCGGCTGCAGTCGCCGCTCGCGGCTTGCTTTGTTTCGCGGGTACGGCAGCGGTTCTGCCGTATTTACGGTCATATTCCGCTCGCAAATGGTCGTACTCTGCCTTATATTCCGCATACTGCTTTTTGTTTGTTCGTTCCCATTCGGTTTTCGTACAATTCTTTGTTTTTCCCATCATCTCGCTTATCGCGCGCATTTCTTGGGTTAATTCTTTCCTTGTCATGTGCTTGTGCTCCTTTTTGATCTTCTTTTTGCCTATAAGAAATTACAAATATTTTTTATATTGATCTTCGATACTTTTGACAAAATCCGCGTCGTACTTTTCGACGGGGACGCTCCAAGCCTCTTCGTTTCCGTTCCAATGCCACCCGCGCTTTTTTAGGGCATAGATAAGTTGCGGTTTCGGTTTGGTCGTAAATTTCATAAATACCCGTTCCCCGCTTTGGATTGTCTTTCGATATGCGTTATAACTGTCGCTTTCCATTAACTTTTTCGGCGGTTTCTTGCCCGTATATTCACCCGTTTTCACCTTGTCGTATAGTTTTGCGGCGTTCGTATTCTTGCGGAAGTGATATTCTTTGTCGTATTTTTCGTATAATTCCGCATATCGTTTCGGATCATACTGCGCGATCGGCGTCAACCACGTCGCCACAGTCGTTGCGCCCATATTCGGCATTGATCTCATTAAATGATGAAACTCTTCCTCTTTGCGTTTCGCCTCGGTTTTTCGATCTTCTTGATACTGCCGGTTGCTATTTTTCACGCTGCGCTCCACGCCCTTAAACCAATCGCTGATTTCCACGCTTTTTTGCATTGCCCGCTCCGCGATCCCGTTCATTTTTTGAGCGGGATACTGCGCCGGCCCTGATACTGTCCACGGTACATACCGAGCATCAAGAGAGAGTTTTTCATCGTACTTTTTCTTTAATTGCCCGATCAACTTTTCTTTTTGCTTGACGCTGATATCCCAACCGTTGATCTCGTCCGCATAGGATTTATACGCATCGACCGTATTATCCCCACGATTAAACATACTGTTGTTATTCGCCATATCCCTATTCCAAGCCGACAGTTCCGGCACGGGCACTTGCCCTTTGCGGATCTTTGGTATTTTTGCCGCTTTCGGTTTCTTTTCTTTGGCTGCGCGTTCTTCTTTCCGCAGTTCGTTCCATGCGCTCCACGCGTCGCGCGGCGTCATTCCTGCCGTCGATACGCCCGCTTTCTGTAACAACCCGTACGGCCTACGATAATTCGGCGTTGCGTGTTGCTTTTGCTCTACGGTCTTATCGGATTTCGTTTCTTCGTCTTTGTTTCTCTTCATACTTTCCTCCTTTTTCCAGTTGATCGGAAAATTATACTTCCGTCGATTCGCGATATTCCTGTTTCGTGATTTCCCGCACAGTGCCTTCGATATGCAAAAACTCGCAAAGCAATTTCGGATCTTTGGGCTTTGCGTCGATTTCCATATACATGACCTCGCCTGCGGCGTCGGTTATCTCGTAGTAATACTTTTTCCTGTTCATGGTTTCCTCCTGTATTAAAAAACAGCGTTTTATATCAGACACAGTACTTTGCATAGTCGGAATTTTTCGGATTTTTAAAAAATATTCTGTCTGAAATCGTTTAAACGGCTTTTTCATTTTCAGCATTTCTCGGGGATTCGCGTACTACCGAATAGTTTCGCAGATCGTCCTCCGCGCGCAAGGTCAAGCGTTCCCATCCTTCCAGTTCCAACGGAAGATCCAGCGCCTTATAGGTAAACCTGTACGATCTGTCGTCATAATCATAGATCAGGCGCGATGGCAATATGTAAGTGCCTTCCTTGCCTTTCAGTGCTCCGTCGTCATGCTCCACGTTGCCCATGTTCCTGTAACTGATCTGACGGTAGCCAATCGTCCGTACAATCGCGTCGAAGTAATACACGAACGTATTGAACCGGGGCTTATACTTTCCGGTTTCTTCCAAGCGGATCAGCCGCGCGCGAAGTCTGTTATCGAGCCGCAAAAGAAAGCCCGGTTTCAAGATCCATTTTTGCATTTTGCAATAGATGGTGTTATCCAAACATTTGCGGATATATTTCCCTGCCCCGTCGTCGCCCTGCTCCGTCATGATGATCATGAAATCCCCGTAATGCCGTACATAGCGGTAAAAATCCGCGACGTTATCATTGACTGTCGAAGAGGTATTCGCTCCCTTCGTGCTGCCGCTCTCGTCGTCGAAGATCACGCAGTATTCGGGCACGCGCTGCATTTGCAGGAAAAACTTATTGTTGGCTTTGTACGCGTACCGCCCGCACACGCGCATCCCCAACGTCGTGGCAAGGCACGGAATATAACAGCGTTCACGCCTTTTGAAAAACAAATAGGATTCCTCGATCGCCTTGAACTTTTCCAATTCCTCCGTCATACCCATTTGGATACAAGTGCGGATCCTGCGTTTGCGGGTATGGTACTCATATTTGAGATCTTCCCAGCGCCGCCGCGCCACGCATACCGCCATATCCCCGCCGAGCGAAGTCTTTCCCGCGCCCGGAGGACCGGTGCAGCAGACAGAATGTTGGTTTTCCATGTAGCCCGCACTTTGACCGTAATAGACGAACTCAAAATATTTTGCTTTGATACCCTTTTTGAAAAGCGTTATGACGGAAAACACGATCAGCAAGATCCCGCCGAGTTGTAACAGAAGTTTCCCTATCTTCCAGACCAACGACCAGTCCGCGCGGATCCCGTTGAACACCGACACGTCGAAAAACGTACATAATACGCCGTACCAGCCGTGGTAATAGTCGCGAGTGAGAAAGTATCCCAATAGATACGCAAGCGCCAGCAGCACCCAAAAACGGCAGTAAAACCGCGTGTTTTTGAAACTCTCGGTGCGTCGGCGTTCCGCCCATGCGCAGAATCTCGAATACCGCGTCAGGCGGCGCGCACCGCGCTGTAAGTCGCTGCGCCACCGCTTATATTCTTTTGTTCTCAGTATCGTTCCGTTTGTTTCCATAGCATTTTGATTGACTTCCGTCCCGTAAAATGATATAATTTTAATCAGAAAGGGCATTAGTTCGCCTTCGGGCTTGAACATTGCGAACAAGTGGTTTTACCGCTCGCGCCTTTTCTTTTTTTATGTCATTTTTTCTTTTCGTTTTTATCGATTACTTCCTGCACCTTCTTTTTGTCAACGTCACTGAATTTCCAGCCTTTCAGTCGTTCATTTTTTGCGCCTTTCGACACTTCTTTCGTTTTCGGCTGTATGTACGCGGGCTTCGGATTATTCGGTTCGGGATTTTTTTCGAGCCTGATATTTAAAATATCATTCGTCTTTCGTCCTGATGTGATCCCGATTACTTTATATACCTTTCCGTTTTCATCATATACATACGAAGGATGCCCGGTCGTTTCCTTGCTATGAAATTTGCGAAAATGCCGCTGAAACCGTTTCGATTTTTCTGTTTTATCCGATTTGGAATCGGATTTTTTATTTTTCTGACGATTGATTCTAAACATAGTACTTTGCAAAACACCGCCGAAGAGCATTTCGGCGGTGTTCCGCTGCCCTCCTTTTAGTTCTTTCCGCGCTTGCCGATGCGGAGTTTCCCGCCCGTTACCTTTTTGGCGATCGCACGGTTCTCGTCGTTCTTTTTGTAATACGACGTACCGTCACGGTCTACCACCGCGATATAATTCGGCGTTGCGTAGATATCACGAGCCTTTGCGAATGTTCTTTCCCGTTTTTGGAGTGCTTTTTGTTTTGCCGTCGGCTTTTCCGCCTCGGGCGACTGTATTTTGTTTCGGGGCTTTCCCGCCCGTGTTACCTGTTTTACTGCGCGGGGCGCTTTTGCTCCCGCCTGTTTTGCTTGGCATTTTTTTGCCGCCATTTGCTTTTACCTCCCTTTCGATTTCTTTGGTTTTTATCTCACTGATTTTTTCGCTCGGCGGTTTGTATTCCACGGATATTTTTTGCCTGGAAGATACTGCGGATATGATGATCTTGATGATCAGGTAAACCGCGATCACGGCCAAGAAAAGAATACCGAGCATTAAAAGCAAGCGCAATATAACTTCGAGCGGGTTCGTCTGCTCTGCGTCTGGCAGCGGCGGCGTCACGCCCGGTATTATATCGATCGGGTCGTTTACCGCCGCTATGACCGTGTATACGCCGTCCTTATAGAATTTCAACTGTATGATCCTGAAATTCAGGAATACCGTCTGTTGTGCAGCATACCCGCATTCTTGCCAGGGCACCGTGCTTTCATTTACTTCGCTGATATTGCTCACAATCGACGTCGCATAGTAGTCCGTCACCGAATAGCGGAAGATAAAAACGGTTTTGTCCGTATCTTCTGCCGCTTGGCAATACTGGCGGAAACCGCTCACGTCGTCGGGATCGATATACAGATTTTTCGACAGACTTTCATCGGACAGTTTGAGTTGTTTGTCCGTCACTTCCTCGATCGCCTTGATATTGCTGTATGTCGCGCTTTCGTAGTCCTTTATACCTAAAAACTTATACCAGAAATTTTTATTCAGCACTTCGGCGGTCAGGCTGTATTTTGTTTCGCTGTCGATCGTGCGGACGTTTTCCCCGCGCTCGTGTCCTTCGTCTACGTAGTCCACAAAAAGATCCGTACTGTAAGTCCCGTTGATTTTATCCCCGTCCGCCGTTTCGCTGTACTCTTTGAGCGCTCTTTCCATGCGTTCCGAAGTGATACTGTACGTATCGGCGGGCGCGCCGTTCGTATAAAACGCTGCCGTCAGCAAATTGTAAACGTCGCCATAGGTGAGCACACCCCTGTCACCGTTCTCGTTATAGATCCAGCCTGCCTCGTGCCGCACTTCCCCGATCACGGAAGTCCAGCGGTACAGTCCCGCAAGCATATAATCCGACGTAAACCGCGTCATATCCTTGCCGACGAGCGGCGTAAAAGTGTCATGGGCGGTTTTGTCATCGAACACCGCGAGCAGCCCCGTCTTGTATTCGTCCCAACGCGCTTTGATCTCCGTGATCTGGCGGCCGTATTTTTTCAGTACGTCGTTCGGCACCGCAAAATATACGCTGTTCAGTTGATCCTGGTGCCCGTCGGTAAACACTCCGTCGGGGCGGTACTGCGTCGGTATCACTTCCAGATCCAGCGTTTCCAGATCCGTGACTTCGCACGTCAGCGTCGTGGCGGCGTCTGCGTCCGAGCCGTACCCCGCGGCATAACCTTTGTATGTATACGTTCCGCCGCAGCCGTAGTCTTTCGCAAGGCTGTCGCCCTTATAGATCAGTTCCACGCTCGACAGATCGTAACGCCGCGCATTGCTGTTCACCCGTTCCGCCATTGTCTTGCCGTCCGCGCTCTCGTGATCCTGCACGCGGAATTTGTAAAACAAATTGTTATAGTCGCCCGTGGATTTATTGCAGAATTTCAATTCAAAATTTTCATAGTCGTCGGGGCTGCCCTTTTCGTTATACCCCACGGCGAACTGCGCCACGTTCAGTATGCTTGACGTATCGATCTCACGGCCTGTCGGGTTATAGAAATACAGATACACGGCATAATTCCCGCGCATATTGGCGGCATAACTGTAACAATATTCGATCAGCGTCACAAGTTGCACGCGACCGTTTTCGTTATACGGATATTCCGACAAATCGAAAGCGTTTCCGTCCGCGTCCGTCGAGCCTGTCAGATCGTCCAGCACATTGACGTAATCAAACTCGCGTTCGGTTTCCGCCTGCGCCTGGCTCGGCGGGTTTACTGCCGCGCCCAGGAGAAGAAAAAAGGCACATAAAACAGATAATATTTTTCTCATGCCCGCCCCTCCTTAAAAGATTATGTGCGGCGGATTTATGCTGATCGTCGGCTTGTCAGATACACCGAAGTATATAAGTATGTTTTTCCCGTCCGACAGCCCGACGGACATGATCCAGAAGTCCGTATCTTTCGGCAATTCATCGGGCAGCGTGACCGTTTCGCCGCCGTACTTTTCCGACAGCACAGACGAAACCGAATAATCCGAGGGGATATTCACCTCGAACCGATCCTCGGAGATCTCTATGCCGAAATACTCCGTTACCTCCCCGACATGGGCAAAAGATTGCGGATTTCCGTCCGCCTGAAACGTGAATTTCGCCTCGCTGTTCGCCTGGATCCTGACTGTATATTTCCCCGCGCCCGCAGCGGGTTTGATGCTCTTGATCTCAAACACGTTTTTCCCGCGGGCGAGTTTTACGCCCCTTTCCGCCGTTCCCAGATGCCTGCCGTTATACTCCACGTCTTCGAAATGGGTAAACCCGTTCGTTTCTATGGCATAATAGATCCCGCACCCGACCGCCGCAAGCAATACGGTCAAGAGGATAACCGCAACGATCCTGCCCGCACGGCTCTTTTTTTTCTTTGACTTTTGCGGCGCAGCCCGCGCTGCGCTCGCTTTCTTCTTTGCTGCCATTTTTACCCCCCCCTTTTAGAAAATGATCTGCGGCGGGTTCAGTTCTATCTCCGTCACGGGAATATCGAGATCTACTGTGCCGAGGGTCAGTTCGAGCATAGTGCCCCAATAACTTACATAGTCGGGAGCCGTTCCGTCTGATCCGTTGGTGACCGACGCGGTTACCCTTACGACCGCGCCCGAATAGCCCGCATAGCCTTTGTCAAATTCCGCGCGGCCCGCGCTCTTCACGCCGTACAGTTTATACATATTTGTTTTGCTGCTTACAAACGTGAGCGGTTCGTTTGTCGCCGTGACCGTGTTCGACGCCGCGGGGATCATATCCAGACTGCCGATTTCCGTATGCTCTTTTACCCAGGTGTAATAATCCGTATGATAACTGATACCGATATTCGTCTGCGCGTTTTCTTCCTGCATTGTTCCGACGCCCCAAACGATATTTTCTACCGAAAATACATACTCTTTGCCCGACGCGCTGATATCCAGCGTTTCCGCGATCTCATCGCCCGAGCGGACGACAAGTTCCGCGCTTTCCATTTTCGACATATAGTCCAGTTTGCAAACCGCCGTTACGTCGGGATATTTCCGCGAACGCGCGGTCAGGTTGATCGGCTCGCCGAACGCCTGTAAGCACTCGACCGTTGCAGTAGCGCTCCCGTCGCTTTCGGGTGTTACTTTCGCATATTCCTCAACCGCTTTGCCGCGCGCCCAATCGCTTTCCGCGTTCTCGAAGTCCACTTCCCAATCGATCGCTCTATTGCTCGCCGTGTCGGGTTTGATCGTCGCCGTTACAGTAATACCCGCGTTTGCCGTTTCGCTCTCCGACGTGGGGACGGCAAAAACCATGTTTGCGGGCATTTCAAACAGCCCGTCGCTCGTCAGTTCGTTCCCCGCTCCGTCATATACGCCAGAGATCCCGCCGAGTTCCTTTGCTTTGTCCGCCGTGAAAATCACCGTCGCCGCCGTCGCCGTCAACGCAAGCAATCCCGCAAGCGCAAGTGTTATGATCTTGGGGGCGGCGACCGCGCCGCCCCTGTCTTTTCCTTTCATGCTGCACTCCTTTTAAAATTCCAACGTACTGTCGCCCAGCGTCACCGAATCGACCGACCGCTCCTCGGATAACAGCGTCGTGTCAAATTTTACGTTAAACACGGCAAGTACTTTGCCGCCTGCCTGCTCAGGTCTTGTCATGAGCACGATCTCGTAGGCTGTTCCGTTATACGACAGCAACGCTTCTCTGATATTGTTTCGGATCGTCGCATTGTTTTGGTGCACCGAGTTCCAAAACTGCGCGTCAAATAAGCAATTTATATTTTCATCGGAGGTGATCACTCGCAGCCGTTCTGCGGAAAACCCGCTTCCGATCTTCGCGTCCAACGCGTTTTTCAGTCCGTCCGTCGGACGGATCTCGAAATATCCTGCGGTATTTTCATCTAAATACGTCTTGGTATATGCTTCGGAATATTCGTTGAACATTCCGCCGTCAAAATTAGACAGCCGATACAACGACACCTTTACACTCTGCTCCAATACTTCTTTATCTTCTGAATATTGCGTAGGCATAAACCATTCGTTCCTATCCGAAGAGATACCCTCGTTAATAAACCCGAATTTATAGCCCAAAAGTTTTCTCGCATAATCTACCGTGCAAGTCGCTTTTGCTTCCGCATTATCCCGCGATGTGACCGTAATCAGGATCTGTTCGCCGAAATTTTCAAGGCAAGTCACCGTCGCGCGGGTACTCCCGTCGCCGCTCGGCGTTACGGATATATAATCCGTCGCCACTTTATTCTTTGCCCACGCCGCAGACGGATTTTTAAACGTAACCGACCAATCCACTGTTTTGTTCGCTGCATTATCGGGCAAAACGGTGGCTTGCAACGTTACCGACGCCGAGTTCTGCGCCGTCGCGCTTTTCGTAAAGACCATTGCCTTCGGTAATTCGTAGACTTTCCCGCCGTCCAGTCCGTTCCCGTCCCCGTCCATGACGGGCGGCAGTTCTGTGACCGTTCCGCCTATGCTCGGCTCTGATACGAAATATCCGATCACACCTGCGACGAGCAGCAACATGACCGCCGCAAGGATTATGGATATGATCTTTTTCGGGGCGGCGATCGCGCCGCCCCTGTTCTGTTTGTTCATAATACCCTCCTTACCTGCTTAGAAGATGATCGTGCCGTCCTCGATCTGGATACCTGTGACCGCTTTGCCGATACTGCTTGCCGCATACGCCAGATAATAAGTGTCCGTCACGTCCTCCGTGTACGTGCTTGTAGTCGTAACCGTCACTACGAACGGCTGCGCCACGCCTTTCTTATCCAGCACTTTGCCGAGTTCGTAAAGGTTGGGCACGGTCGCAAAGTCCGCGCCGAGAAGTTGCGCGAAAAAGTCCGTGTTTGCGGTGATCCCCGCGCTTGCGTCGTAACTGCCGCTTACTGCGCTCGCGTTGATTTTCTTTGCTTCCGCCAACAAAGCCGCGCTCGGAGATATGCTTACCGTTGTGGTGTATGTATCTTCGATCGTGTACACCTCGGTAGTGTTATACGTGAAAGACGCTGCCTTTTGCCCGTCTTTCGACAGATATGCTTTGAAAATCGCCCAGTTCGAGGCGGTGCCAGTCGCATTGTTCAGCGTTACGATCGTGTCGCCTTCCAAACCCGCGCCCGCCGCGTACGTCACGTATGCGCTGCCGAGTTTCTGCGAACAGTCCACCGTGCAGGTGTCCGTATATTCGGGGTTATCCTGCGACGTCACCGTGATGATGATCTGCTCGCCGAACGCCTGTTTAAACGTGACCGTCGTCGTCAGTTCGTTCGTGTCCGTGATCGTCACATATTCCGAAAGCGTTTTGCCGCTCGCCCACTCGGACGCGGGATCCGCAAAGGCGATCGTCCAATTCACAAGTTGGTTCGTCGCGTCCAAAGGCTCGATGACCGCTTTGATCGTCACGCTCGTCGCGGGCGTCGCGCCGCGCAGCGCGGGGCGGAATACCATATTCGACGGCATATTGTACACCGTGTCGCCGTTCATCTCGTTCCCGTCGCCGTCTATGACCGTGCCCTTTTCCGCGTCCTTTTTAAACCACGTGCTTGCGTCCCAGTTTTTAAAACCCTCGGTTACGATCCCGAAAAAGATACTTGCTGCCAGCAGTATCGTCATGAATACCGCCCAAAAGCGGGCGAAACCGCTGCTTTTACTGTAATTTGCCATTTTTTGTTTTCCTCCGTTTTCTATTTCCTGATTTTATAATTTCCCTGATTTCTTTTTGCTCATAGCCCGAAATTTTCCAGTCAACTGGAAAATTTCGGGTAAAAACTCGTTTTCCCTGCGGGCATGAGCGTACCCGCAGGGTTCTATCTATGCCCCGTGGAGATTATGCGGGGCGGGATGGGCTTTGTTATGGCGGGCGTTCACGCTCTTTCAGTATACGCACGTTTACCGCACCGCCTAATAAATTTTCATACACGCGCCGCACTCGCGCCGCGCGGGACGACGATACACGTTTATACCGTTTCGTTTTCCCCTTGTATTCGATTTCAATTATCATTGTTTTTTCCTCCCGTCAGTAACCACGGCGGATCATAATTCATGTATAATTTTTCTGTTCGATGCAGCCCCATCTGCGCAGTCGTGGGCTTTTCGTCCGTTTCCCATTCCTTTAATTCTTCATTATATAATTCATTGTCATACGCCGATAAACAGATCTTGGATTTGCTTGCTTTTATTGTTTTTAATAGTTCCTCATGTTGCTTGTCTGTCATATCCGTTTTATACAATCCCTTTTTTCGCGTCGATTCGATATATGGCGGATCAAGATAAATCAAGGTATCGGGAGAATCATACTTTTTTATTAAAGAAACCGCGTCATAGTTCTCGATCTGCACTTCCCGTAAACGTGATAATGTTTCCAATATGATTTTCGGTAATTCAGCAAACCGAATCGGACAGCGCGGAGAATTCTTTGTCTGACTATTCTTCCAACTGTGTTTACTGCTGTCCGTAGATCCGAAACTCTGCCAGTACCTTACAAGCGTCCGACGCGCCTGCTCCAACGGATCGTCCGATCGGACATAACATTCCACATATTCCCGCCGCGAAAACGGCGTCAATTCTATCAATCGCGCAAGTTCTTCCCCTCGTTCGCGGCATACGCGGAATAAGTTCACAATATCGCCGTTCAGATCGTTCACCGTTTCAATCCCGGCAGGCGCTTTCATAAAGAAGATCGCGCCGCTACCGAAATACGGTTCTAAATAAACTGCATGAGCGGGAAAGTGCGCAATGATCCATTCCGCGATCCGCCATTTCCCGCCCGGATATTTCAAAACCGCTTTCAATCGTTCCCCTCCGTCTGTTCTAAAAAATATTTGCATATAGGCTCGCCGTTTTCCCATGGGATCAACTGTTTGTTTTGGCAGAGCATACACGCATACGCGCGCGGATTCGTCAATAAATACGCATTGATATCTTTGTAGAAACAGTAATAATTCAGTTCATTCTG